>DASSNV010000131.1:0-16346 GCA_035701245.1 Gemmatimonadaceae bacterium
CCGAGCAGCGCATTCGCGACCTGAACGACGCCGATGTCAACCGGCTGCGTCAGGCAATCGAGAAGGATTTTCGCGTCGAGGGCGCGCTGCGCACCGAGATCGCGATGAACATCAAGCGCCTGATGGACATTGGCAGCTACCGGGGCATTCGCCACCGCCGTGGCCTGCCGGTCCGTGGTCAGCGCACGCACACCAACGCCCGCACCAAGAAGGGCCCACGCCGCGCAATCGCCGGCAAGAAGAAGGTAACGAAGTAATCCTATGGCTATTGGAAAGAAGACCAAGCGCATAATCGAGGCGGAAGGCGTCGCCCACGTCAGCGCCACGTTCAACAACACGACCATCACCATCACCGACAGTCACGGGAACACCATCTCGTGGGGCTCGTCGGGCAAGGCGGGCTTCAAGGGATCGAAGAAGTCGACGCCGTTTGCCGCGACGGTCGCCGGTGAACAGGCTGGACGCGAAGCGTTCACGCTCGGCGTTCGTCGGGTGCACGTGAGGGTTCAGGGGCCGGGCTCGGGTCGCGAGTCGGCGATCCAGGCGCTCGTCGCCGCTGGCTTGCAGGTCAAGTCGATCAAGGACGTCACGCCGATTCCGCACAACGGCTGCCGCCCGCCCAAGCGCCGGAGAGTCTGACCGATGCGCTATACCGATGCGAGCTGCAGGCAGTGCCGCCGAGAGGGAACCAAGCTCTTCCTCAAGGCCACCAAGTGCTTCACCGAGAAATGCCCCGTCGAGCGTCGTCCGACGCCGCCGGGTCAGCACGGCGCTTCGACCGCCCGGCGTCGGAAGATGTCGGAGTACTCGAAGCAGCTGCGCGAGAAGCAGAAGATCAAGCGCATCTACGGCGTAAGCGAGAGACAGTTCCGCAACACCTTCGAGCGCGTTGCACCGCTGCCGGGCATTACGGGACACAATCTTCTCGCCGCGCTCGAGTCGCGTCTCGACAACGTGGTGTACCGGATGGGTTTTGCCGGCAGCCGCAAGGCAGCGCGCCAGCTCATTCGCCACCGTCACGTCGAGGTGAACCAGAAGTCGGTCGACATCCCGAGCTACCTCGTGCAGCCCGGTCAGGAAATTCGCGTCCGCATGAAGTCACGCGAGCAGGCGAGCGTGATGGCGGCGATGGATCAGTCGAGCCGCGGCGCGCCGCTGTCCTGGATCGCCGTCGATCGCGACACCTTCAGCGGCAGAATGCTGGAGCGTCCAACGCGTCCAAATATTCCAATCGCCGCCCAGGAGCAGTTGGTCGTCGAGCTGTACTCGAAGTAAGCGGGAGGCGGGAAGCGGGAAGCGGGAGGCGGCAAGCCGCTTCGCATTATCCCAAGTCCGCAGTAGTCCGCAGTCCGAATTGCGCAGTACGTCAGCAATCAGCAATGCAGTCCGAGTCCAAGTCCGCAGCAGTTAGAAGGACGAGACCCTAACTCTCGTTACGGGCTCACCGCGCGTTAGGGGCGGGGTGGCACGTTCAAGGAAAAGAAAAAATGGCAACCGCAATTGATCTCAGGGGACTTGTCCGTCCGCAGCTCGTCGAAGCGACCAAGCGCGAAGACAATCCCAATGTCGCAGAATTCAGACTCCAGCCGCTCGAGCGCGGCTTCGGACACACCCTCGGAAACGCGATGCGCCGGCTCTTGCTGTCGTCGCTCCGCGGCTCGGCCGTCTGGGGGTTCCGCATCGATGGCGTGCTCCATGAGCACCAGACCATTCCTGGTGTGGTCGAAGATGTCCATCAGATCATCGGCAATCTCAAGTCGCTGACCCTGTCGCTCGACGAAGGCGTCGAGAATACCGTGCTGCGCATCTCGCGCGGATCGGCGGGCCCGGTGACCGCGAGTGACATCGAGAATCAGAGCGGTGTCACCATCATCGATCGCAATCATCACCTGTTCACTTTGCAGGGAGATCGCGAGATCAACGTCGAGCTGTACGTCGGACGCGGCCGCGGCTACGTCGAGGCCGATCAGCACGTCGTCGACAAGACGCTGCCCGTCGATGTCGTCAGAATTGACTCGATCTACAACCCGGTTCGTCGCGCCAACTTCGCTGTCGCCGAGACGCGCGTTGGCCAGCGAACCGACTACGATCGTCTGACGCTGACCGTCGAGACCAACGGAACGATCACGCCGGAAGAGGCCGTGAGCTACGCCGCGGCGCTGGCGCAGACCCACTTCCAGTACTTCGCCGGCTTCGGCTCCCATGCGTCGGCCCCGCTCACTCCGGGCACAGACATGCCGGGTGGGGACGCGCACCGTCTCGCCGATCTGCTGCGCACTCCGATCGAGGATTTCGAGCTGTCGGTTCGCTCGGTGAACTCGCTCAAGAACTCCAACATTCGCACCCTCGGCGATCTGGTCCGGCAGAGCGAAAGCCAGATCCTGCAGGTAAAGAACTTCGGCAAGAAGTCACTGAACGAGATCGCGGATCTGCTAGAGAGAGAGAATCTCAACTTCGGCATGAAGTACGAGGAGTCTCCCGACGGCGTCCGGATCACCGATCAGGGCACGCCGCCAAACCGTAACGTCGCCACTGTCGGCGCCGACGACGAAGAGGAAGTGTAAGGATGCGTCACCGTAAAGTCGGCCGGCAGCTTCGGCGCACCAGCGAGCAAAAGCTGGCGCTGATGCGGAGTCTGGCCAAAGCGCTGATCGAGCGCGGCGCGATCGAGACGACCGAGGCGAAAGCCAAGGAGCTCCGTCCGTTCGTCGAGAAGCTGATCACCAAGGCCAAGACCGGCACGCTGCACAACCGCCGGCTCGCCGGCCGCCACGTCGCACACCGCGAGACCGCGGACAAGCTGTTTCAGGAGATCGGTCCGCGCTTCGCGAGCAGAAAGGGCGGGTACACCAGGATTCTCAAGACCGGCCACCGCAAGGGCGATGGCGCCGAGATGGCTCGCATCGAGCTGATCGGGACGGAGGGCTAATGGCGCAGATCAAGAGAAATCGCTGCTACGTGTGCGACAAGGGCGTCGCCTACGGCAACAACGTCTCGCACGCGAACAACAAGACCCGCCGCACCTGGAAGCCAAACCTTCAGGTCGCCCGGATCGTGATCGACGGCAAGATCACCAAGGTGAAGGTGTGCACCCGCTGCCTTCACGCGGGGAAAGTGGTGCGCGCGCCGAGAGGAAAGAGCGCTGCTTAGTCAGGTTGTGAGTTTGGAGGAAAAGGGAGCCCGTGGGGCTCCCTTTTTCGTAAATGCAACGGAACGGCGTGCTGATAACTGCAACGGAACGGGTGCGAGATGTCAGTGGCGTAGATGCCAGTGACGAGTTCACAACGCCGGGACGTTACTACGTGGCGCTGGGTACAGGCAGCTGCCCGTACCGTAAATGCACCAAAGACGTCCCGACGTTTCGAACTTGAAGCTGGCCACTATGCCACTCACGTCTGGCACCCGTTCTGTTGCAGTTAACGAACGCTGTACCGCCTCGTCCCTAGCCGACTAACTTTCGACCTGTGAACCACCTGACGCCAAATGCCCAAGCGAGCTGACCTCCACCGAATCCTGGTCATCGGCTCCGGCCCGATCGTCATCGGGCAGGGAGCGGAGTTCGACTATTCCGGCACCCAGGCGGCGAAGGCGCTCCGGGAAGAGGGGTTCGAGGTGATCCTCGTCAACTCCAATCCGGCGACGATCATGACCGATCCGGAGTTCGCGGATCGCACCTACATTGAGCCCGTCACGCCGGAGTACGTCGAGCTGATCATCGCCAAGGAGCGGCCGGACGCGCTGCTTCCAACGATGGGCGGACAGACGGCGCTCAACGTCGCGATGAAGCTCGCCGAGAGCGGCGTGCTGGAGAAGTACGACGTCGAGCTGATCGGCGCCGACGCCCGCGCGATCGCGATGGCGGAGGACCGGAAGCTGTTCGGCGAAGCCATGAAGCGGATCGGGCTCGCGGTGCCGCAGGGCGGCATCGCCACAACGTTGGACGAAGCGTTCGACATCCTCGACATCACGAGCTTCCCCGCGATCATCCGGCCGGCCTTCACCCTCGGTGGCTCGGGTGGTGGGATCGCTTACAATCGCAATGAGTTCGAGGACATCGTGCGGCGGGGCCTCGATCTCTCGCCGGTGAGCCAGGTGCTGGTGGAGCGGAGCGTCATCGGCTGGAAGGAATTCGAGCTCGAGGTGATGCGCGACGGCGCCGACAACGTCGTGATCGTCTGCTCGATCGAGAACATCGATCCGATGGGCGTCCATACCGGCGACTCGATCACCGTCGCGCCGGCGATGACCCTCACCGATCGCGAGTACCAGACGATGCGAGATGCGGCGGTCGCCGTCATTCGCGAGATCGGCGTCGAGGCAGGCGGGTGCAACATCCAGTTCGCCATCAATCCGAGCGACGGCGAGATGCTCGTCATCGAGATGAATCCCCGGGTGTCACGGTCTTCGGCGCTGGCGTCGAAGGCGACGGGTTTTCCAATCGCCCGGATCGGCACCAAGCTCGCCGTCGGCTACCGTCTCGACGAGATCCCCAACGACATCACGGGTACGACGCCGGCCTCCTTCGAGCCGGTGCTTGACTACGTGGTCGTAAAATGCCCGCGGTTCGCGTTCGAGAAATTCCGTGCTGCGAATCCGCGTCTTACGACGCAGATGAAATCCGTCGGCGAGTCGATGGCGATCGGCCGCACCTTCAAGGAAGCGTTCCAGAAGGCGCTGCGCGCGCTGGAGACCGGCCGGCCCGGTTGGGCGACAGCGAGCAGCCTCGCCGACGACCGGCTCGAGGACGACTCCGCCGAGACTCTGCGCGGCGCCCTGCGGCAGCCGACGCCGGAGCGGATCTTCCAGATCAAGCGCGCGCTCGAGACGGGATTTTCGATCGAGGAAGTCCACGAGCTGACCGGAATCGACCCGTGGTTCCTCTCGCAAATGCGCGAGCTACTCGAGGCTGAGCGCGCGTATGCAGCGCTGCCGGTTGTAGATCGGGAAGTGCTTTGGCGAATGAAGCGGATGGGATTTTCCGATCGGCAGCTGGCTGACGCCCGCGGCGAGACGGAGACTCAGGCGAGGGCGCGCCGCACCGGATTTGGAGTTCTGCCCGCCTACAAGATGGTCGATACCTGCGCCGGTGAGTTTCCGTCGGCGACGCCGTATCTGTACAGCAGCTACGACGAGGAAAGCGAAGCGCCGCGCACCGGTCGTGACTCGGTAGTGATCCTCGGCAGTGGTCCCAACCGCATCGGTCAGGGCGTTGAGTTCGACTACTGCTGCGTGCGCGCGGCACTCGCGCTCCGCGAACAGGGATACGAGACGATCATGATCAACTCGAATCCCGAAACTGTCTCGACGGATTTCGACATCTCGGACAAGCTGTACTTCGAGCCGCTCACCCTCGAGCACGTGCTGGACATCGTGGAGCGGGAGCGGCCGCTGGGCGTGATCGTGCAGCTGGGCGGCCAGACTCCGCTGAAGCTGACTACCGGCCTCGCGAAAGCGGGCGTGCGCATACTGGGCACCCAGCCTGACGCCATCGACATTGCCGAGGATCGCCGCCGCTTCGACGCGATCGCGCGGAGTCTCGAGATACGACAGCCGGAAAACGGAACCGCCACCAGCCTCGAGGAAGCGGCGGAGGCGGCGGAAAGGATCGGCTACCCCGTGCTGGTACGTCCATCATACGTGCTCGGGGGCAGAGCGATGGAGATCGTTTATGACGAGCGCTCGCTCACCCAGTACTTCGAGCGCGCCGCAAAGGTCTCGGAAGACAAGCCGGTGCTGATCGACCGCTTTCTCGAGGATGCTTTCGAGGCGGATGTCGATGCCATCTCCGACGGTGAGCGGGTGGTGATCGGCGGGGTGATGCAACACATCGAAGATGCCGGAATCCACTCCGGCGATTCCGCTTGCGTGCTGCCGCCTTATCTCATCGATCAGGAAGACATCGACGAGATGCGCCAGCACACCGTTGCGCTGGCAAAAGCCCTCAACGTCGTCGGCTTGATCAACGTCCAGTACGCGGTGAAGGACGGTCAGGTCTACGTGCTCGAGGTGAATCCGCGTGGCAGCCGCACCGTGCCCTTCGTGTCGAAGGCGATCGGAGTTCCGCTCGCGTCGATCGCAGCGAGGGTGATGCTCGGCGAATCGCTCGATGAGATCGGATTCACCGAGGAAGTCGCGCCGGCGTACATCTCCGTCAAGGAAGCGGTTTTTCCCTTCAACAAATTCCGCGAGTTCGATCCGATTCTCGGCCCCGAGATGCGCTCGACCGGCGAAGTGATGGGCATCTCGGATTCCTTCGGCAGCGCCTTCGGGAAGGCGCAGCTCGCCGCCGACAACGTTCTGCCCACCGAAGGTGCGATCTTCATCACCGTGAACGATTCCGACAAGCGCGGCGTGACGCCGATCGCGCGACGGTTCCAGGAGATGGGGTTCCGGCTGGTTGCCACGGCGGGAACCGCCAAGTATCTGCGCGCCCGCGGCATTCCAACCGAGAGTGTGCTCAAGATCTACGAAGGTCGGCCGAATGGTGTCGACCTGATGTTGAATGGTGAGATCACCCTCCTGATCAACACGCCGCTGGGTAAGGAATCGCAGCGGGATGACTACACCATGCGGCAGGCCGCGATCGCCAACCACGTTGCGTACACGACGACCCTTTCGGCAGCCAACGCGGCCTGCGACGCGATTCTGGCGGCGAGGTCGCGACCGCCCTCGGTGCTCTCGCTGCAGGAGTGGCATGCGCGGATCCCCAGGGAAGCAGGGGTCTGATGGGCGATCCCTTCATCCACGAGTCTGCCTACGTCGACGATGGGGCCCGGATCGGGGCCGACACAAAAGTGTGGCATTTCTGCCACGTTTTGGGCGGTGCGGTGATCGGGGAGCGGTGCTCACTGGGCCAGAACGTGGTGGTAATGAATGGCGTGAGAATCGCCAATAACGTGAAGATCCAGAACAACGTCTCGGTTTATGAGGGCGTGGAGCTGGAGGACGACGTCTTTTGCGGGCCCTCGATGGTCTTTACCAACGTGGTGAACCCCCGCTCCCACGTGTCCCGGAAAAATGAATACAAGCGCACCCTCGTGCGGCGCGGCGCGACGATTGGGGCAAATGCCACCATTGTCTGCGGCGTGACGCTGGACGAGTATGCGTTTGTCGGCGCGGGTAGCGTTGTAACGAAGGATGTTCCCGCGTACGCCCTGATGGTCGGGGTTCCGGCGCGACGAGTGGGATGGATGTGCCAGTGTGGGGAGCGACTGCCGGACGCGAGTCCCGAGCAGTGCAAGGTTTGCGGAACGAAATACAAATTGTCGGGTGGCAAGCTGGGGAGAATCTCCTGAATTGAGCGAGAAGAACTTTCGGATCGCGCTGGTAGGCGCGGGGCGCATCAGCAAGAATCATTTCGAGGCGATCGAGCAGATCGACGGTCTCGAGCTGGTTGCCGTTTGCGATGCCGATCCGGAGCGCGCTGCCGCCGCGGGTGAGCGGTGGAAAGTGCCCGCCTTCACCTCGTACGAGACGATGCTCAAGGAGAGCAGCGCCGAGGTGATTACGATTGCGACGCCGTCGGGGCTGCACGCCGAGCACGGAATTGCGGCGGCGCGCGCAGGTCGGCACGTCGTGATGGAGAAGCCGATGGCGATCTCGCTCACCGGCGCCGACGAGCTCGTTCACACCTGCGACAAGGCGGGCGTCCAGCTTTTCGTCGTCAAGCAAAACCGGTTGAATCCACCGATCCAGCTGCTGAAGCGCGCAGTCGACCGCGGGCGGTTCGGGCGGATCTACATGGCGAGCTGCACCGTGCACTGGGCGCGGCCGCAGGAGTACTACGACCAGGCGCCGTGGCGCGGGACGTGGGAATTCGACGGCGGCGCGTTCATGAATCAGGCCTCACACTACGTCGATCTGATCCAGTGGCTGATGGGCCCCGTCGAAAGCGTGATGGCAAAGACCGCGACGCTCGCGCGACGGATCGAGACTGAAGACACCGGTGTCGCAATTCTGAAATTCCGTTCCGGCGCGCTCGGCTCGATCCAGGTGACCATGCTCGCGTTCCCGCGTAATCTCGAGGGGTCGATCACTGTGCTCGGCGAGAAAGGCTCGGTGAAGATCGGCGGCACGGCGGTCAACAAAGTCGAGAACTGGCAGTTCGCCGAATACGACGATGACGACAAGCTGGTGATGGCAGCCGACACCAATCCGCCGAACGTTTATGGCCTCGGGCACCAGGGCTATTATCGCAACGTGCTGGCGGTGTTGCGTGGCGAGGCCAAGCCGGACACCGACGGGCGCGCGGGCCGGAAGTCGCTCGAGCTCATCCTCGGCATCTACGAATCCGCCAAGACGGGAAGAGAGGTTCCGCTGCCGTTGCGGGCCCAGGTTTAAGCGTCGCTGGCGTATATCTTTAACTGCTCCCCCGGATTTTCATCACAACCCGATTGTCATGGCAGTACCACTTCTCGACCTCAAGGCACAGCACGCGACGATCCGCGATTCGGTAATGAACGCGGTGACGAAAGTCGTCGACGACCAGGCGTTCATTCTCGGCGAGCCGGTGGAGCGTCTGGAGCGTGAGGTCGCGCACCTCTCGCACACGACTCACGCGATCGGTTGCGCCAACGGAACCGACGCGATCCTGTTGTCGCTGAGGGCGCTCGACGTGGGGCGTGGCGACGAGGTTTTGACGACGCCGTTCACGTTCTTCGCCACGGCGGGGGCGGTGCACAATGTCGGCGCGCGTCCAGTGTTTGCCGACATTGAGCCTGACACGTTCAACATCTCGGTGCAGTCGCTGGCGGCCAATCTCAAGCCGTCGACGAAGGCCGTGATTGCGGTCGACCTGTTTGGCCAGATGGCGCCGATCGAAGCGATCATGGATGCCGCCGGTGAGCGGCCGGTGATCGAGGATGCGGCGCAATCGATCGGGGCGCGGCGGAAGATCGACGGCAAGTGGGTGATGGCGGGCGAGGCCGCGACTGTTGGCACCTTCAGCTTTTTTCCGTCGAAGAATCTGGGCGGCTACGGCGATGGCGGGATGGTGGTGACCCAGAGCGACGAGATCGCGAAGCGGGTGAAGCGGCTGCGCGTCCACGGCGGCATGAAGACCTACTACCACGAGGAAGTCGGGTACAACAGCCGGCTGGACGCGCTGCAGGCAGCGGTGCTCTCGGCGAAGATGGAACGGCTCGCGTCGTGGAGCGCCGCGCGTCGGAAGAACGCGGCCTATTACGACGCAGCATTCGCCGACCTCGACGACGTGCGCACGCCGACCATCGATCCAGCCAACGAGTCCATCTACAACCAGTACACCCTCCGCGTGGCCCGACGCGACGCGCTGCAGGCGCATCTCAAGGAGAAGGAGATCGGATCGGCCGTGTACTATCCGCTCTCACTTCATCTGCAACCCTGCTTCGAGTACCTCGGCTACAAGCGCGGCGCGTTTCCCGAGAGCGAGAAAGCGGCGCAGGAAGTCATTTCGCTCCCGGTGTATCCCGAGCTCAAGCAGTCCCAGCTCGATGAAGTCATCGACGCAGTGCGCGGCTTCTACGGCCGCTAAACCAATCCTTCCACCAACAGAGTCAGAAGTGTCACTCAAAGATCAGCTGCTGGCGAAAATCGAGAACAGATCGGCGTGCATTGGAGTCGTGGGACTCGGGTACGTCGGATTGCCTTTGGCGCTGGAGTTCGCCAAGGCCGGATTCAAGGTCATTGGCTACGATGTTAGCGATCGGGTGGTCAAGGCGCTCATGTCCGGCAAATCGCACATCCAGGATGTGCCGAGCAGCGAGCTCGCGCATCTCGTCAAAGCCGGAAAGTTCGAGGCGACGACCGACGAAGCGCGAATGCAGGAGATGGACGCGATCTCGATCGCGGTGCCGACGCCTCTGGCGAAGACGCGCGACCCCGACATGGGCTATGTGCTGGCGGCTGCTGACGCGATCGGCAGGAACTGCCGCCCCGGGGTGGTGGTGGTCCTCGAGAGCACCACGTATCCGGGCACGACGCGCGAGCTGCTACAGCCGAAGCTCGAGGCGGCCGGTCTCACGGTCGGTGAAGACGTCTTTCTCGCTTTCAGTCCCGAACGTGTCGATCCCGGCAATCCGACGTGGAATACCAAGAACACGCCAAAGATCGTCGGCGGCATTACTCCGGCCTGCACCGAGGTCGCGACCGCGCTCTACGCGACGTGTCTCGACACGCTGGTACCGGTCTCCAGCACCGAGACCGCCGAGCTGGTGAAGCTGCTCGAGAACACTTTTCGCTCGGTGAACATCGGGCTGGTGAACGAGATGGCGATCGTCTGCGACAAGCTGGGCGTCAACATCTGGGAAGTGATCGAGGCCGCATCGACCAAGCCGTTCGGGTTCATGAAGTTCACGCCCGGACCGGGAATTGGCGGGCACTGCATTCCTCTCGACCCGCACTATCTCGCGTGGAAGATGCGCACGCTCAACTACAAGACGCGCTTCATCGATCTCGCCAGTGAGATCAACAGCGAGATGCCGGCGGTGGTGGTGAGGAAGGTCGCGCAGGCGCTGAACGAAGAGAAGAAGGCTGTCAACGGCAGCCGCGTGCTGGTGCTCGGGGTCGCGTACAAGAAAGACATCGACGACATGCGGGAGAGTCCCGCGCTCGACGTCATTCGTCTGCTCGAGCAGCTCGGCGCGGAGGTCGTCTATCATGATCCGTTCGTGCCCAAGTTCCGCGAAGACGGCCACGAACACGCGAGCGTCGCCCTCACCGACGACGAGCTCACTCGCGCCGACGCGGTCGTAATCGTGACCGACCACTCGAAGATCGACTACCAGCGGGTGGTGCATCTGGCCAGAGTCGTTGTCGATTCGAGGAATGCGACCGCCAAGCTGGCGAAGGGCAAAGGCCGGATCGTGTCGCTGGCGTCGGCCGGCACCTTCGCGACGGCGTAGCTACCAAGCGTGAACATCTCGGTAATCGGCACCGGCTACGTTGGCCTCGTAGTCGGCGCCTGTCTCGCTGAGACGGGCAACAACGTTCGCTGCGCGGACATCGACGAAGGCAAGATCGCACGACTGCGCCGCGGCGAAATACCGATCTATGAGCCCGGTCTGGATCCCATCGTCGCGCGCAACATCCGCGAGCAGCGTCTGTCGTTCACGACGGATCTGGCGGAGGCGATCGCGTTCTCGGAGGTCGTGTTCATCGCAGTCGGCACTCCGCCCGGCGAGGATGGGTCGGCCGATCTCAAGCACGTCCTCGAGGTCGCGACGCTGGTCGGACGGCACATGGCGCGTGAGACGGTGGTGGTGACCAAATCGACGGTTCCCGTCGGCAGCGCCGCGAAAGTTGCAAAGGCGGTGGCCGGTGAAGCGAAGTTCCCGTTCCACATCTGCAGCAATCCCGAATTCCTCAAGGAGGGCGATGCGGTCAAGGACTTCATGCGGCCCGATCGGGTCATTCTCGGGGTGGACTCATCGCACGCAAGGCGCGTCATGTCGGAGCTCTATGCGCCATTCGTGCGCACCGGCAAGCCGGTGCTGCTGATGGACATCGCGTCGGCCGAGATGACGAAGTACGCCGCGAACGGCATGCTGGCGACACGCATCTCTTTCATGAACGAGATCGCGAATCTGTGCGACAAGGTGGGCGCGAACGTCGATTTCGTTCGGCGCGGCATCGGCAGCGATTCGCGAATCGGTCCGTCGTTTCTCTTCCCGGGGCCGGGATACGGCGGGTCGTGTTTCCCGAAGGACGTCAAAGCTCTGGTCAGCATGGGGAAGGATTGCGGCGTGCCGCTCGACGTGCTGAAGGCAGTGGAATCCACGAACGAACGGCAGAAGCGGCTGCTGCTCGAGAAGCTGCGCGGAGCCCTCGGACAGGATCTGTCGGGCAAGCGCGTTGCAGTGTGGGGCCTGGCGTTCAAGGCCGGCACCGACGATATGCGCGAGTCTCCGGCGCTTACGTTGATCGATGCGCTGCTAGCGGAAGGAGCATCAGTTTGTGCGCATGACCCCGCCGCTATCGATTCAGGCAGAGCTTTGCTAGGCAACCGAATAGATTACGCAGAGACTAACTATGAAGCGCTTGCGGGAGCTGATGCGCTGGTAGTGGTCACTGACTGGAACGAGTACCGCAACCCGGATTTCGACAGGGTGAAGCGCACGCTCAAGCAGCCGGTCATCGTCGATGGAAGAAATCTTTACGACGTCGAGAAGATGCGGGACCTGGGCGTGCGATACCATTCCATCGGGCGCCCCTCAGCGTGAACATGCTCGATGGCCGAGGGTAATATCATCCGGATGTCCAAGGTAAAGACAATGTTGCTCGCTGTGCTGCTCGCGGCACCGCTGGCGTGCAAGCCCCCATTCGATCCAAAGATCTACACCGATCCGGCGAAGCTGTACGAGGTCGCGATGGCGGAGTACAAGGCGCACCGCTATGACAACGCGGCAAAGGCGTTCGAGAAGCTGACGCTCGACCTGCCGGCGCGCGATCCGCGGCTACCGCTCGCGTTTTACTATCTCGCGCAGTCCCAGACGAAGAACGGGGACTACCTGCTCGCCGCCGGCACCTATAATCGACTGATCGACGCGTTCCCCCAGGACACGCTGGTCGACGACGCCTTTTACCTGTCGGGTCGCGCCTATCAGCACGAATGGCGCGCTCCGCAGCTGGATGCGACGTACGGCAAATCGGCTCAGGCGGCATACGAAGCCATTACCTCCGCATATCCGGATTCTCCCTACGCGCCACAGGCGCAGAAGGAGCTGGCGAAGCTCGACGAGTGGTTCGCGGAGAAGGACTACGACACGGGCTATCTCTACCTCAAGCGCAAGGCATTCGACTCCGCCATCATCTACTTCAAGGACGTGATCCGGTTGCATCCCCACGCGCCAAAAACCCGGGAGGCGTACCTGAAGCTTCTCGAGGCGTATCGCGCGATCAAGTACACCGAGGATGCCCGCGATTTATGCGACGCCATGCGTGCGGCGTACCCGAACGATCGCGACGTTCGAGAGGCTTGCGGGCCGGCGCCGGCGAAGCCGGCAGCATAGCGTGAGGATCGGGGTCTTCGGCGGCACCTTCGATCCACCCCACGTCGGCCACCTTCTGTTGGCCTCCGATGCGCGAGAGGCACTCAATCTCGACCGACTGATCTTCATTCCCGCCGGGGCCCAGCCGTTCAAGATCAACAGCCCGCCCGTCGCGCCCGCGCGGGATCGCCTGGAGATGGTCAGGCTCGCGGTCGCTGACGATGCGCACTACTCGGTTGACGACGCGGAAATCGAGCGGAAGGGGTTATCTTACACGGTTGACACGCTGGAGCAGCTGGCGACCCGATATCCGTCGGGGAAGCTCTTCCTGCTCCTCGGCGAAGATGCTCTGGCCGCGTTCGATCAGTGGCGCGAGCCGGAACGGATCCGTGAGCTCGCGACGCTGGCGGTAATGCGCCGTGACGGGGGTTCTACCGCAGCAGTCAAACCGGTTCCAGATGGTGTGATCGAAGTATCGACCCGGCGCGTCGATGTGTCCTCGACCGAGATTCGGGCGCGTTTGCGGGCTGGTAAGTCAATCAAGGGATTCGTGCCCGAGAGCGTCGAGAGGTTCATCGAGGCTCGAGGGCTGTATCGTTGAGGCGGCGGAGTCCGTCTGAGGAAATTTCGTAAATGGCGTTGACAGGGCTGCTGAGCGGAGTGTTCGGAACTCGTCACGAGCGGGAGCGGAAACGCATCCAGCCGATCGTCGACGAGATCAACGAGATTTACGAGCGCCTGCACGGCGTTTCCGAGGAAGAGCTACGCGGCCAGACCGAGAAATTCCGCGCTCGGATCCGCGAGCGCACAGGCGAGATCGAGGCCCGGATTGCGTCGCTCAGGGAGCAGAAGCGTGTCACCGCCGATCCCGCGGCGCGCGAGCAGATCGACAATCAGCTGAGTGGTGTGGACGGCCGCGGGGGCGCCGAGGCGGAGCTGCGGGCAGGGATCGCCGACGTGCTCGACGAGCTGCTGCCGGAAGCGTTCGCCACGGTGCGCGAGGCTGCGCGGCGGCTGGTCGGCAGCAAGGTGGTGGTCACCGGCCAGGAGATGGAATGGAACATGGTGCCGTACGACGTCCAGCTTATGGGCGGCATCCAGCTCCACCACGGCCGCATCGCCGAGATGGCGACCGGTGAAGGAAAGACCCTCGTGGCGACGCTGCCGCTCTATCTCAACGCGCTTCCGGCAAAGGGCGCGCACCTGATCACCGTCAACTCCTACCTCGCGCGGCGCGACTCGGAGTGGATGGGGCATCTCTACAAGTATCTCGGTCTGACCGTCGGCTGCATCGACGACACCGAGCCGGGCACGGCGCAGCGGCGCGCGGCCTACGAGTGCGACATCACCTACGGCACCAACAACGAGTACGGCTTCGACTACCTGCGCGACAACATGGTGCAGTCGCTGGACTATCGGGTGCAGCGGACGCACGCTTACGCGATCGTCGACGAAGTCGATTCGGTGTTGATCGACGAAGCGCGGACCCCGCTGATCATCTCCGGTCCGGTCGGCAACGAGAGCGACGCCGAGTACGCGCAGCACAACGCGGCGGTGGCGAGGCTCGTCAGGCGGCAGACCGATCTGGTCAACGCGCTGGTCGCCGCGGGCGAGAAAGCCCTCGAGGCCGGAGACAACGATGAGGCAGCGCTAGCCTTCTACAAGGCGCAGCTGGGCGGGCCGAAGAATAAACGGCTGCTCAAGGTGCTCCAGGAAACCGGCGTCAAGCAGCTGGTGCAGAAGATGGAGCTCCAGCACATCGCGGATCGGCGCCTTCCTGCCAGCAAGCAGCAATACCGCGACATCGAGGATGATCTGCTGTTCGTGCTCGACGAGAAAGGACATTCGGTGCACCTCACCGATTCGGGCATCGACTTCATGTCGCCGGACGCGCACGACGAGTTCGTGCTGCCGGATCTGTCGCAGCAGGTGCACGCCATCGATCACGATCCGGACATGACTCCGGCCGAGAAGCTGGAGGCGCGCAACACTCTGAATCGCGATTACGCCGCCAAGAGCGAGCGACTGAACATCGTCCATCAGCTTCTGCGCGCGCACGCGTTGTTCGAGCGCGATGTGAATTACGTGGTGCAGGAAGGCCAGGTGCTCATCGTCGACGAGTTCACCGGCCGCACCATGCACGGCCGGCGTTGGTCAGAAGGCCTGCATCAGGCTGTCGAAGCCAAGGAAGGCGTTCAGGTAAAGGGTGAAACCCAGACCCTCGCGACGATCACGATCCAGAACTACTTCCGGCTCTACGACAAGCTGGCGGGCATGACCGGCACCGCCGAGACGGAGGAGACCGAGTTCCACGAGATCTACAAGCTGGGCGTGTCGGTGATTCCGACGAACCGGCCGGTGATTCGCGACGACCGGCAGGATCTCGTCTACAAGACGAGACGCGAGAAGTACAACGCGATTCTGGAGGAGACCCAGCGGCTGCACGAGCTGCAGTTCCCGGTGCTCGTCGGAACGGTAAACGTCGACGTGTCGGAGACGCTGTCGCGCATGTTCAAGCGCGCCGGAATCCCGCACAACGTGTTGAACGCGAAGTACCACCAGCGCGAAGCAGAGATCGTGGCGGGCGCGGGACAGCCGGGCGCGGTCACGATTGCCACCAACATGGCCGGCCGCGGCACGGATATTAAACTCGGGCCGGGCGTCACCGAATCCAAGCCGTCGCAGCGCAAGAACGCCGAGAACCAGATCGAAGACATCATCGAGTGCGGAGGTCTGCACATCATTGGCTCCGAGCGGCATGAGTCGCGGCGCATCGACCGGCAGCTTCGCGGCCGCGCGGGTCGCCAGGGAGATCCGGGGGCGTCGCAGTTCTTCCTCTCGCTCGAAGACGACCTGATGCGACTGTTCGGGTCCGATCGCATCGCCAAGCTGATGGATCGGATGGGAGCGGAAGAAGGCGAGATGCTGACGCACTCGCTCATCACCCGGTCCATCGAGCAGGCGCAGAAGCGAGTCGAGCTCCAGAACTTCCAGTCACGCAAGCGGCTGCTGGAGTACGACGATGTCATGAACCAGCAGCGCGAGGTGATCTATTCGCTGCGCTCCTTTGCGCTGGAAGGCGGCGAGGAGCTGAAGGCCGAAGCGGAGAAGATGATCGAGAAGGGCGTGTCGAAGCGCGTCGAGAACATGCTCAACGAATTCGATTCGCAGGAGGAGTGGGATTTCGCGCTGGTGCGTCAGGACCTGCTGATGCACTACATGCTGACCGTGCCGGGCTTCGAGGACGGTTCGCTACCGACCAGCGAATCGGAGGCGCTGCAGCGAGCCACCGAGGCCGGCAGAAAAGCGTTCGCGGACAAGATGGCGAGCCTCGGCGAGTACTCCGACCAGCTGTTGTCGCTGGTGATGCTCCACGTCCTC
>DASSNV010000132.1:0-3341 GCA_035701245.1 Gemmatimonadaceae bacterium
AGATCAGCGCCGCCGCTCTGGCTGAGCGACCCGACCAACATCTACTGGTTCAAGTACCTGCCCGATGCCCGCGCGCTGTATGTGCAGATCAATACCATCCAGCAGAAGCCGGGTGATTCACTTCGCACCTTCATCAACCGCGCGATCCGCTCGGCGGACTCGGCGGGTGCCGACAAGCTCATTCTCGATTTGCGGCTGAACGGTGGCGGCAACGGCGATTTCAACAAACAGATCATGTTGCCGATCATCAAATCGAAGTACGACACGCCGGGCCATTTCTACGTGCTGACCGGCCGCCGCACCTGGTCGGCGGCGCAAATGCTGGTGACGGAGCTGATGAAGTACACCACCGCGATTTTCGTGGGGGAGCCGACCGCTTCTCACGGCAACCATTTCGGCGATTCGTACCGGATCGTGCTGCCGAACAGCAAGGTGACGGTGCGTGTCTCGACTCTTTGGCATCAATACCTGGACTCCCGCGATAAGCGGCTGATGATCGAGCCGGAGATCAAGGCGCCGTTGACGTTTGCGGACTATGTCGAGGGGAAGGATCCAGCGCTGGAGGCGGTGGTCCGGCGATAGCGGTGGTCCGGCGTTGGTATCGGGGGCGAATTGAGTACTCGGACTAACGGCATCGACAATCGCGGACTGATTGAGAACCGAGGGCGCATGCCATCAAGAACGCGAACTATCGAGAACGCTCCTCGATAGTTCGAGTCCTCGGTAGTCCGAGTCCTCGATCCTCGATCAATTCGCAATTGTCGATGCACTTGGTTTGAGTACTCGATCCGCAACTTGACGTTGCTCCCACCAGAACCTATCCTGCCCGTCGCCTGCAGCCGGTCCCCATCCGCAAGGAGGCACCATGAAGGGAACGATCAGAAAATTGGCGCTCATTCCGTTGATGGCTGTCGTCATGGCCACCCTCGCCAACAGTGCGCTCGGCCAGTCGCGGGAGGAACGGGCGGTGAGGGCGGCGTCCGCCGCCTGGCAGCGTTACATCGCCGCCCAGCAGGTGGACAGCATTGTGGCACTGCATACTTCCGACGCAGTGCTGATGTTCGCGAACAGTCCGGTCGTCAAAGGATCCAACGGCATCCGGGCCGGCTGGAGCGAGATCGTCAAGCTTCCTAACCTGAGCATGCACTGGGTGCCCCAGAAGATCGACGTCGCCAGTCCAACCGTGGCGACAGAGTACGGGACCTACACAGATTCGTACGACACCCCGAACGGAAAGGAAGGTGACTCCGGCACCTACGTCACCATCTGGCACAAGGTGAACGGAAAGTGGCGCGTCGCCCTCGACGCGCCGGTGAGCAGCATGCCCGCCCCTGCAGCGGCGCCGGCCGAAGGGACGAATTTCATCGCCCAGAGCGGGAGCGCGCTCGACTGGCACGACTTCAATTCTCCGGGATTCGCGCCCGGCGCGAAGGTCGCCCTGCTTTCCGGCGATCCGTCGAAGCCAGGCCAGTTCGCGCTGCGATTGAGTTTCCCGGACGGGTACATGGTCCCGCTGCATTGGCACCCGACCGCGGAAACCGTGACGGTGATCTCGGGCGCGGGTCAGTTCGGGATGGGGAACACCGTCGACATGAGCGGCGCCCACGCGTTCAGCGCGGGCGACTATGTCTTCATCCCGGCGCGTCACGCGCATTTTCTGCAGACGCGTGGCGCCACGGTCGTGCAGGTGACCGGGAACGGGCCGTTCCAGATCAATCTTGGAAATCCACACTGAGGGCCTCGAATTCCGGGATTGAGCGCTGCGGCTGGCACCCTAGTCAGAAAGGTGGCAGGTGGGAGAGGATGCGCAGAAATGCTCAGTGATCAGTTGTCACACTCGCCTTCTCGCTGCGACGCGCGACTATTGAATGCGCTCGATAAACTCACATCCGTGCCTCTGACCAAGTCTCCCACCTGCCACCTTTCTGACTAGGGGTGCCCGTTAGCGACGCATCACCATACGCCGAGAACCGCAGCAGAGCCTTCGCGGCACTGGCAGCATCGGGGTGCTTATGGGGGACGGGCTTCCTCTTCGGCAAATGGGCGTTCGCCGAGCTGACGGTGGGGCAGATGGTGCTCTATCGATTCCTGTTCGCGTCGCTCGGATTTGCGCCGGGTGTGTGGCGCGGGCTGCGCAATCCGGCAACGCGCCCACAGCGCCAGGACATCGTGCTCATCCTCACGGCGGCACTGATCGGCGTCCCGATTCAGTTCCTGATTCAGTTCGCGGGACTCGCACGCACGACTGTGTCGCACGCATCGCTGATGGTCGGTGCGCTGCCCGTGCTTCTCGCCGCGGGGTCGGCGCTCTTCACCCACGAGCACGTCACGCTCAAACGATGGATCGCGCTGGTCGCGTCGACGATCGGCGCGGCGTTGATCGCGTTCGGCGCATCAAGTGGTGAGGCGGGATCCGAGGCGACCCTGGCCGGCGATCTGCTCGTCGCGGCATCTCTCATCGCCGCCGTAGCGTGGATCCTTCTCGTCCAGAAGCTGATGACGTCCCGTCGGTATTCCCCGGTTACTGCGAGCGCGTATGTCATGACCGCCGGCACGCCAATGCTGGCGATCTGGGTTTTCGCCACCGAGGGCGCGTTGCCCGTGCGACTCACCGCGCTGACCTGGATTTCGGTCGCGGCGATGGGGATACTCGCCACCACCATCACGACCTACCTGTGGAACTGGGGTCTGGCGCAGGTGCCCGCTTCCCAGGCCGGCGTCTTTCTCAATCTCGAGCCGGTCGTCGGCGCCATACTCGGCGTCATGATCCTTCACGATGTGCTCGGGCCGTTCGGATTGGTCGGCGGATTACTTGTAATTGCCGCGGCGGTTTACGTTGCGCTCGACAACGGCTACGGCGGAGACCCCACGCGAAGCAGCGAGAGTAGTAGGACATGACCGAGCCGTTCTGGAGATCCGAAACCTCGTCGCTGCCCGCGATTTCGACGAAATCAGAATCGAAACGAAGACTCGCCGAGCAATACGGCGACCATCCGCTCAGAATTCCAATGCGGGCGCACGTGGTGACAGCCATTAAAGCGGGTAAACCCGATACCTCGGCCTGAGGTCACCAGTCAATAAGGAGCGGCCGACGCGGGATCCGGGCAACGCATACCGGCTTCCCGCTTCCCGCTTCACGCTTCACGCTTCACGCTTCCTATGAGAATCCTCGTTCCCACAGTGATTGCCGTTGCGATGGCCCTCGGAACTACTTCCGCGACGTCGCAGGTGCCTTTGCGCGATCCCGATGCACAGCGCGCCGAAGAAGCGCAGCGCGGATACATCTCGGCGATGAAGACTGACCTCAGACAGTTTGCAACCGCAGAAGAAGCGTACTTCGT
>DASSNV010000133.1:0-2063 GCA_035701245.1 Gemmatimonadaceae bacterium
GAGGAGCTTCTCGATTTCGGCTGGATCCTGATCGGGAACGAGACGGCAGCTCACCTTCGCCATCGCCTTGGCAGGTAGAACAGTCTTCGCACCTTCGCCGGTGTAACCGCTCAACAGCCCGTTGACCTCGCAGGTGGGACGGGTCCACAACTTCTCGAGCGTCGTGAATCCTTCCTCGCCACCCAGCGCGTCGACTCCGGTTTCCTTCATGAAGCCAGCGTTCTCGAACGGGAGTCCGCGCATCTGCTCACGAATCTTCGGATCCCACTCGCGAACCTTGTCGTAGAATCCGGGAATCGCGATGTGCCCCTTTGCGTCGTGAAACGTCGCGAGGATCCGCGCCAGCGCCATCGCCGGATTTACGACCGCGCCGCCGTAGCTGCCCGAATGCAAATCGCCCTGCGGCCCCTGGACGTTGATCTCGAAATACGCGAGTCCGCGCAGCGACGACAGAATCGAGGGCAATCCTGGCGCGAACATCGCCGAGTCGGAGATGACGACCGCGTCGGCCTTGAGAAGCTGCTTTTGTTCCTCGACGAACTGCGCGAGATTTTCGCTACCGATCTCTTCCTCGCCCTCGGCGATCACGACGATGTTGACCGGCAGCTTCTTGCGGGTCGCGAGCTGCGCCTCGAGCGCCTTGATGTGAAGAAAGAGCTGGCCTTTGTCGTCGACCGAGCCCCGCGCGAAGATCTTGCCGTCGCGTACCGTCGGCTCGAACGCCGGCGATGTCCACAGGTCGAGCGGCTCCGGCGGCTGCACGTCATAGTGTCCGTAGATCAGAACCGTTGGCGCGTCGGCCGCTTTGCGCCACTCGCCGACCACGACGGGATGCCCCTTCGTCGGATAGATCTTCGCCGGCACGCCGATCTTGTCGAGCGAGCTCTTCACCCACTCTGCCGCGCGTCTGGTGTCGGCGTTGTGATCGGACTTGGCGCTGACGCTCGGGATGCGCAGGAACTCGAACAGCTCCTCGTGGATGCGCTCGTTGTTGTCGGAGAAGAATTTCTCCAGATCGGCCGGAATCGTGCCGGCCGAGGCAGTTGGTTCGATGGCGGTATTGGTCATGGTCTTCGACTCGGTTGCGTTCTCTTCATCCTCGAACAGATGTGCCCAGCACGGCGGATCACCCATGTTTCGCGCTCCCCAGCAGCTGCATCGCTGTCATTCCCGCGAATGTCGCGCCCAGACACAGCGCTACACTCAGAATAACATAAGTCGCGGCGCGAGCGTACTCGCCGCCCTCGATCAAGCCGATGGTTTCAGCGCTGAAAGTCGAGAAAGTCGTGAATCCGCCGCAGAATCCGACCACCAGCAGCGCGCGCATCTCCGGCGCTGTCTGCACGTTCATGAGCTGCCTGACGAGGACACCGATCAGAAAGCAGCCCGTGACATTCACGACCATCGTGCCGATCGGGAATCCGCTGGCGCTCGTTCCCTGCACGGCGCGCCCGACTACATACCGAAGCACCGACCCGGCCGCTCCGCCGACTGCGATCAAGAGGTAGATCATGTAGGTTGATTATAGTTGCGTCCGGGAGGAAAGATGCACGGTCTGAAGGGCGAGCGGGTGCTGATGCGAATCCACATCGGCGAGCGCGACAAGTTCGAGGGTGAGCCGCTGTACTGGGCGATCGTCCAGCTCCTCCGCGAACGACACTACGCCGGTGCGACCGTCACGCGCGGAATCATGAGCTTCGGCGCCAGCAGCCGCATTCACGCCGCAAAATTTCTGGAGCTCTCACTCGACCTGCCAATAGTGATCGAATGCGTCGAAACCCAGGAGAAGATCGACGAGATTCTCCCCGAGCTCGACCGGATGGTGACCGGGGGCCTGATCACTCTCGAGAAGGTAAACGTCATCACCTACCGCCCCCACGAGACAAATGAAGGACGGGATGCGCCCGCCGTTGCCTCTACCCAGAACGCCCCCCATGACGTCCCGACGTCGTAAACCCACAACCGGCAACTGTGCTACTCACACCTCGCACCCGTTCAGTTGCAGTACGCCCGACACTGTAGCCGCGCCCCATGCCTAACCACCTAAAGAAAGAAACCAGCCC
>DASSNV010000134.1:0-6055 GCA_035701245.1 Gemmatimonadaceae bacterium
TGGCAGGTGGGAGACGTGGTCAGAGGCACAGGTATCAGTTTATCCGGCGCATTCCATAGTGGCGTGACGCAGCGAGAAGGCGAGTATGACAACTCCTAACTGTGCACCTCTGAGCGCCTCTCCCACCTGCCACCTTTTGGACTAGGGGTGCCAGTGTGCGGCGGAGTCCCTGCCCTGGAGCCCTGCACACTGGAGACTATGCCCTGCTCGAGCCAGGCGTGTTCGCCGCGCAGCACCTCCATCGCAACCTTGTAGAGCGCGGGATCGTTGGGCCCGAACAGCTCGTCGAAGTGCCGCTGGATGCGATCGCGCGCTTCAATGCAGAACGCATTGGCAAGGGTGAGCGCCTCGGGCCGGCCCTGCTTTGCGAGCATCTGCGCGCGCGAGCAGGCGGCGGACATCGCGAAAAGCTCGGCGCCTATGTCGACGGCGCGAAACAGCACCATCTGCTTTCGCTCCAGCTTGGGACCGAAGCGCACCATCGCGTGGAAGATCGAGCGGCCGAGGTGGCGCGTGGTACGCTCGATGTAACGGACGTGGCGCGCGAGCTTGCCGAATTCGCTGTAGCGCCGGAATCGCGACGCGTTCAGCCAGCGCGACGGATACCACGTGAGATAAAACGGCGTCGCATTCGCCATCGCTGACAGCTTCTCCTTCAGCGACGAATCCGGATTCACAATGTTGAAGGCGAGCTTGAAGTGATAATCGACCGCTTCGCGCGCGATGAACAGCCGCATGATCTCCGACGATCCCTCGAAGATCAGATTGATGCGGAAGTCGCGCATCGCTCGCTCGACCGGGATTGGCGCCTCGCCCCGCCGCGCCAGCGACTCCGCCATCTCGTAGCCGCGCCCGCCGCGGATCTGCATCGTGTCGTCGATGATCTTCCAGCCGGCCTCTGTGTTGAACAGCTTCGCGATCGCCGCTTCCAGTCTGATGTCGTAGCCACCCTTCTCGTAGAGCGCGGCCGACAGCTCGGCGACTGCTTCCATCGCGAAGGTATAGGCAGTCATGCGAGTGATCTTCTGCGCGACTGCCTCGTGCTTCCCGATCGGCTGGCCCCACTGCACCCGCTCGTTCGCCCATTTGCGGGTGATGCCGACCATCTGCTTGCCCGCTCCCGCGCAACCGGCGGGAATCGTGAGACGGCCGGTGTTCAACGTGATCAGCGCGAGCTTGAGGCCCTTGCCTTCCTCCCATAGGATGTTCTCGCGCGGCACTTTGACGTTCGCGAACCGGATTACGCCGTTCTCGATCGCCTTGAGTCCCATGAAGCGCAGGCGATGCACGACTTCGACGCCCGGCATCGATGCTTCGACGATGAACGCCGTGATTTGCTTGCGGGGCCTGCCGTCGACAACCTTGTCGGGCGTCCGCGCCATCACCACGAACAGCTCGGCGCGGGTGCCGTTGGTGCACCACAGCTTTTCGCCGTTGATGATGAAGTACTTGCCGTCTTCGGTGGGTGTCGCGCTGCAGCGCATGTTGGCCGGATCTGAACCCGCATCGACTTCAGTCAGCGCGAACGCCGAGATCGCGCCCTTCGCCAGGCGCGGAAAATATTTGCGCTTCTGCTCTTCGGTGCCGAATAGTTTCAGGGGCTGAGGAACGCCGATCGACTGAGCAGCCGACAATAGCGCTGTAAGCGATCCGTCCTTGGACGTCACCATCTCGATCGCGCGGATGTAGCTCATTTGCGACAGGCCGAGGCCACCATACTCTTTCGGAATCTTGATTCCGAAGGCGCCCATGTCGCGGAGCTCCTGTACCAGGGGCTCGGGGATCTCGCCGGTGCGATCGATCTCCTCGGAATCGACACGCTCCATAAACGCGCGCAGCTTGTCCATAAATGGCTTGGCGCGCGCTTCTTCGGCCTCGTCGTTGGGCGGGTGCGGATGGATGAGATCGAGCCGGAATCTGCCGAGGAAGAGCTCGCGCACGAAACTCGGGTGCGCCCATTCGGTCTCGCGCGCAGCCTCCGCTACGTCGCGCGCTTCCTTCTCGCTTACGGCACCTGTTGCATCGGGACTCATGTGCGCCTGAGGAAGATCACTAACCCAACAATAGCTATCGCCGCAAACGAAAACCACTGGATGGCATAGCTGCGGTGCGGCCCTTCGCTGAGCGGCGCTTGTTCGACTCTTGGCGGCGCGCTTGGCGACGTCGACGAGTCCGTTAGCACGACGTAGTAATTCGCAATCGGGTATGGAAAAACCTTCTGCAGCTCGGCCCGGTTGAGTCGACGGAACGATCGGGGTCGCGCCGGATTCGGCGGCTCGGCCGGCGCTTTCGTGGGGAAGGTTTCGACGAATCCGTTTCCGTCGACTGTATCGCCTTCGCGCCACGGTCCCGGGTCGAGGGTCGTGCCGTCCGCCGAGTACACCCAGCCGCGATTGACCAGGACGGCGGTGTCGTTCTTTGCGCGCAGCACTGGAGTGAGGATGTTTACGCCGGGCGAACCATCACGACCGCGCAGGGTGTAGATGATTTCCTGGCCGTAGTCGTAGATGCCTTTGACGCGGACGCGCCGGAAGTGCGCGAGTGCGGTGTCGGCGGGCAGCGCGTCGAGATTTATCTCGGGCGCGAATCGGCGCGAGGAGAGGAGCTGGTTGGCGCGTTGGCGGGTGCGGAGGCGGGAGAGCTGCCAGAAGCCGAGTGAGACGAAGACGATCGCAAGGCAGATCGCGACGGCGCTGAGGATCCATTTTCGGAGGGTCACGTGCGAAATATCGCTGGTGCGCGGCGCGGGCGTAGATTCGCTCGGACAGCTTCCAGCCTAAGCTGCGAGCGGCCCGCTGAAAGCGGCCAGCCGTTAGCTGAAGGCGTCGGCGACTGTACTACTCGCATCCTGGGCCGGCATGATGTCATGCGACTTAGTACGATGACGATCTGCGCGCCCCCGGCTCGCAGGTTTAGTGCGTGAGTGACTACAAAAGGCTCCACGTTTGGCGGAAGGCGCACGCGCTTTCGATCAACGCGCACCGGGCTGCGATCAGCATCAGGGGGACCGAGTACGCGTCCTTGCGCAGCCAGATCATCCGGTGCGCAATGTCGATTCCGACGAACATCGTTGAGGGTCGGGAGCAGCGGTCAGAGGCAGGGTTCGCGCGCTATCTCCGGATCTCGCTGGCCTCGACGTCGGAGTTGGAGTACCACCTCCGCGCGGCAATGGATATCGGCGGTCTGGAAACGGCGGCCCACGAATCCCTCGCCCCCCAGGTCACCGAAGTCCGCATGATGCTCCACGGTCTCCTCCGCCGCCTGGAATCAGCCCCGCAGAAAACCAGTACGCCACACCGACCAGTCCCGTCGTAGGCAGCTGGTCGCGGGCGGCTTCCAGCTGGCCACTCGCAGCTTAAGCTGGCAGCCCCGCCGAATCCCCCTGCGGCCTCAGCCCGTCAGATGCTCGATTGGAATATCTACGCGCCCGGTATAGTACCGATGCTTGTCGACCCACCACGCCAAAGGCACGAACACCCAGATGCCAAGCGCGCTCAGCGCGAGCGCGCGCTCGCTCGCAGGTGGCGGCCCGTTGCTCCCGATGTAAACGGCCGCCAGAAGAATGACGTACGTCCAGAGTCCCCAACTCCCGATGCGATCCCGCGCACGGGTCACCCGCGCGTACGCGTACACCCCCACCGCGAAAATACCAAACTCGATCAGGTACGTCGCGATCAGCGAGTTCCACACGCCCCACCCGAGCTTGGGACTCGAGTCGCCAAACCATAACGGCAGATCAGCACGATGCATTGGCAAATCGAGAAGCCAATGACTGAGGACCAGTAGTCCCACAATCCACCCGCCGCGTCCGTAACGTCGTATTGCAAAGTAGATCCCGCCGATGACGACTGCCCAAACCACCGCCATCAGCAGGCTGTGAGAGTACGGATAGAAGACGAAGTCGAGCGGGCTCATCGTCATTAGCCCGGGAACTATCCGCACCTGCTCGACGCCAAGCAGTAACAGGATCGGCCACAGCTCGTCGAGAAATTCTGCCGCAAAAGTCAGCGTGCCAAGCGAAGTCCGCGGCGCCGCGCGCCGGGCGGCGAATGCGAGTCCATAGTGCCCAAGGAACATTCTCGATTCCTAAAACAGCGACATCTGCTCGCCGAGCAGATCGGGATCGACCGGCACCTGGCCGAGCCGGTACTGGAGCTCGCGCGCCGTCGCGGGACTATGCCCCGAGAATGTGTTGGCGACGTAACCGTAGACGTCCGTCACTTTCTGCGCGAGATCGTCGATCGCGTCCGACCACTGCTCGATCTCCTGGGACCGATCGACCTGCACGCGAGCGTAATCGACCAGATCGCGGTTCGGGCCCATCCATCTTATGTAAGCGAAGTCGGCCGTCGGCCGCGCAGCGAGACTGAGCATCACCTTGCGCGGAATCCAGCGTCCGTCGCTCAACGCCAGCGCGATGTTGTGCTCCTTGAGTAGCGCGAGTACGCCGTCGGTGATCCAGCCGCGGTGACGGAACTCGATTGCGATGCGCAGGTCCCGCGGTACGCGCCCCAGGAAATCGACCAGCGCCGGCAGCTCACCCGGCTGAAAGTCCGGACCCATCTGCACGAGCACCGGACCGAGCTTGTCTCCGAGATCGCGCACGCGGTCGAAGAAGGCCTGCGAAGCACCAGTGACATCGCGCAGCCGCTGCTCGTGGGTGATCTCCTGCGGCAGCTTGAGCGCGAACTGAAAACCGCGCGGAGTTCTGTCCGCCCAGCTCCGAATCGTCGTCTCGGCGGGCAATGCGTAGAACGTCGAATCGACTTCGACGGTGTCGAACGCCCGCGCATAGACTGTCAGAAAGTCCGACGGCCGCGTCCCGCTCGGATAAAACGGACCGACCCAGGCATCGTAATTCCAGCCCTGCGTGCCGATGCGAATCGCCATGTCTCCAATCGGAGCTTCGTGAGTGGGAAAGTCAAGCTCACTGCTTCGGATTCCGGGACCTGAGCCCTGCCGGCTGGCACCCCTAGTCCAAAAGGTGGCAGGTGGGAGACATGGTCAGAGGCACAGGTATCAGTTTATCCGGCGCGTTCCAGAGTTGCGTGACGCAGCGAGAAGGCGAGTATAACAACTGTTAACTGTGCGTCTCTGTGCATCCTCTCCCACCTGCCGCCTTTGGGACTAGGGGTGTCAGCGGAAGCGACGGATCCTAGAAGCTTGGGCGTTCCCCAGCAACAAGGTCATCGATCCCCGTCTCGTCGGCCTGTCCGCCGTCAACGGGCCGCGCCCCGACGCGGACCAGCAGCGGCGGCGCGAGGAACGTCGTGACGAGGACCATCAGCGCGAGGGCGCTGAACAGCGACGGCGAGATCGCCTGCGTGGCGAGCCCCATCTGCGCGAAGATCAGACCCACCTCGCCGCGCGGAATCATCGCCACTCCGACGAGACGCTTGTTGCCCTTGAACCACCACGGCGCATAGGCGGCGAAGAACTTCCCGATCACACCGGCGAGAATGAGCAACCCCGCCACCGCCATCGTGCTGCCTTCGCCGAACGCAGACAGCTCCACCGCCGCACCCACCGACGCGAAGAAGATCGGCACCAGCACGTGACCGATCGTCGTCGTAGCTCTCTCGATCTCGGCGCGCTCCGCCGTCGTGTTGAGAATTATTCCCGCCGCAAAGGAGCCGAGGATCATCGCCGAACCGGCACTCGCGGCGAGCGCAGACAAAAGAAACGCGAACGCCAGCGCGACCGCCGACAGTGTACCCGGTGTACGAATGCCGCCGATCGTCTGAAAGATCGGCCGCGCCAGGAGTCGGCCCACCACCACGGCGACGACGATGAATCCAACCGCGATCGCCGTCGTGCCGAGTACGCCCGCCACGGTCCACGATCCACCAACCACGATTCCGGTCACTACCGACAGCACGATCAGACCGACGATGTCGTCGAGCACGGCGGCGCCGAGCACCACCTGACCCTCGCGGGACCCGAGCTGGCCGATGTCCGAGAGCACCCGCGCGGAGATTCCGACTGAAGTCGCGGTGAGTGCCGCCGCACACACCAGCGCCGGAACCCGCTCGAGACCAAGGAGCGACGACGCCGC
>DASSNV010000135.1:0-8855 GCA_035701245.1 Gemmatimonadaceae bacterium
TCACGTTCTCGCAGCTTTTCCCCGACAGCTCGAAGTACATCAGCACCGCGCAGGCGGGCAGAATCAGCTACGCCGGATTCGCCGCATCGCTCGGTCTGGAATTCCATCCGTCGCGAGTGATCGGCTTCTCCATCTCCGGACGAAAGGGCGGCGACCTTCGCGCGCAGTCAGGCGATACCGCGATAGGCAGTGCCGCGCTGCCCGATCATTACTCCGCCTCGGTGATATACGAGGGGATCTCCGGCGCGTCGATCTCGGCGCGCGTGGCGCACGACTCGTGGAGCTCGCTCGGCTCGCTCTCGTCCTCCGGGATCCAGGCGTTCGATGGCTGGGATACCGGCGTTGGTCTCGAGGCCTCGGGTCCGAGGATCATGCAGCGCATCATCACGGTGCGCGTCGGCGGACGGTTCCGTACCCTGCCATTCGGGCTGAATGGCCAGAAAGTATCCGAGACCACGTTTGCAGGCGGGCTGGGAATCCCGCTCAGCCGCGATCGTGCCGCACTCGACGTCGCGATCCAGAGGGCCAGCCGCTCGGCCGGCGCGGACGACATCAGGGAGCGCGGATACATTCTGAGCCTGGGCCTGAGAGTATCGCCCTGATATGGCCGACGCGGGCAGCTCGAAGCCCGAAGTCATCCTCGTTGCCGACGACATCCCGGCAAACGTCGAGCTCCTCCTCGACCAGCTGAACAGCCTCGGCTACGATACGATCACCGCGGTAGACGGACCGTCGGCGGTGGCCGCGGCGTTCGAGAAGCACCCGGATCTCTGCATCCTCGACGTCTCGATGCCGGCCGGCGATCTGGGGGTGGACGACCGTTCTACGGGATTCGAGGTCTGCAGGCGGATCAAGCGCGATCCGCGGACGTCGCGAATTCCCGTCATCTTCGTCACCGCGCTCAACGACACCAGCGATCGTGTTCGCGCCATCGAAGCGGGGGGCGATGACTTTCTTACCAAGCCCCACAACCGTCTGGTGCTCGGCGCGCGCGTGCGCAGCCTGCTCAAGCTCAAAGCCGCGACCGACGCACTGGAAGACAGCCTGCGAAAGCTTCGCGAGCTCGAGCGCGTGCGCGACGATCTCATGAAGATGATCGTACACGATCTCAAGACGCCACTCACATCGGTCCTCGCTACCCTCGAGATGCTGGCCGACGGCGATTTCGGTCAGGTCAGCACATCGCAGCGCGGCGCCATCGCCGACGCCGAATCAAAATCGGAAGACCTCCTCGCGTTGATCGACGACATCCTCGAGGTTGCGCGCATCGAGGAGACGAACATAACGCTGACGTTGGCACCGATGGCGCCCGGAGCTCTGCTCGCTGAGCTGGTGCACGAATGGGGGCACCGCTTTCAGCAGGAGCGCACCACGGTGGAAGTGTCGGTCGCCGACGATGCACCGGTCTTCGTGGGCGACAAGGGTCTCATCAAACGGGTATTCTCGAATCTGATCCAGAACGCGATCACCCACTCGTCGCGTCCGATTCACCTCGAGCTGAGTGCGCGGCGCGCCGGGCACGGGGTGCTTTTCACCGTCAGCGACAACGGACCTGGTATTCCGCCCGAGTATCACGAGGTCATCTTCAGGAAACTTGGTCAGGTGGAGCTCCCGCGAACTCCGCGCACTCGCAGCTCGGGCCTTGGCCTGACCTTCTGCAAGCTGGTCGTGGAGCGACACAGAGGTCGCATCTGGGTGAAAAGCGCCGAAGGGCAGGGCAGCTCATTCTACATCGAGCTGCCCTCCGACCCGGCCGCTGTCGATGGCGCGCCGGCGGCCGCTCAGCCCGCCTCCGCGACAGCCGCCGCTTCAACGCGCTGATTCCATCCGCGCGTCGCGCGACCGGCCGGCACGCGCTTATCTTTCCCGCATGTCTTCCGATTCGCGCCCGACCGTTTACATCGAGACTTACGGCTGCCAGATGAACGTCAGCGACACCGAGCTCATGCTCGGCAAGCTGGCCGCGTCGGGTTACGATCCGGTCGAACAGCCCGACGGCGCGGACGTGATTCTCCTCAACACCTGCGCCATCCGCGATCACGCCGAGCAGCGGGTCATCGGCCGCCTCGGCGAGATCAAGAGCAAGATGAAGCGCGATGCCGTGCTCGGCGTCACCGGTTGCATGGCGCAGCGCCTCGGAACGCAGCTGCTCGATCGTGTGAAGCACGTGAGTCTCGTGATTGGGCCCGATGGGTACCGCGAGCTGCCGTCACTGATCGAAAGCGCACGGGCGGGGAACCGTGCAACCTCCGTCGAGTTCGATCTGGACGAGCATTACGAAGACTTCACCCCTCGTCGCTTCGACGGCGTCAAGGCGTGGATCCCCGTCCAGCGTGGCTGCGATTACAAGTGCACCTACTGCATCGTGCCGACCACGCGCGGTCCGGAACGCAGCCGGCAGCTCGCGGAAGTCGTTCGCGAGACCGAAGCCTCGGTCGAATCGGGGATTTCGGAGATCGTGCTGCTCGGCCAGACGGTCAATTCGTACTTCGATGGCAAGCACGATTTTGCGGACCTGTTGCAGGCGGTCGGCGGCGTACGAGGTGTACGACGCTTACGGTTCACGAGTCCGCACCCCAACGATTTCGGTGCGCGCGTGATACGCGCCATCGCCGAGACGGAAGCGTGCTGTGAGCACGTGCATCTTCCGATGCAGAGCGGCTCGACGCGCACCCTGAAGCGGATGCTCCGCCGTTATACTCGCGAGGGTTACATGGAATGCGTCGCCGAGCTGCGCGCGGCGATTCCGAATCTGGCGCTCACGACGGACATCATCGTTGGGTTTCCAGGTGAGACCGACACCGATTTCGCGGAGACGCTCTCCGCGGTCGAAGCAGTCGGCTTCGACGACGCTTACACTTTCAAGTTCTCGCCGCGGGACGGAACTCCCGCGACGCGCTTTCCGACCTCGGACATGGTGTCCGACGATGTCGCCAGCGATCGCCTGGCGCGTCTGATTGCCACGGTTCGCGCCGGCAGTCGCGAGCGCAACCTGGGCCTGCTCGGACAGCGCCGCGAAGTTCTGGTCGAAAAAGCTGCCCGCCGCGGCGGACTGCTCCAGTCGCGGACGCGCGACTTCAAGACGGTGATGATTCCGGGCGACCTCTCGCTGATCGGCCAGTACATGACGGTGGAGCTGACTGGCACGACCGGCTCGACTTTTCTCGGGCAGGTCGTCGCGCAACGTAACGCACTGCCGATGGCGGTCTAGGCGGCCCCGCTCTTTGATTGCGGTGAGCCGCGATTGATTTCGCGATAGCGGGAGTAGTGTAGTAGGGTCCGGCAGCAAGCTACCGGAGTTCCGCTGCCGCTAATCACCGTCGCCTATCTTTCTTACCTCGGCGGGCTTCTCTCGGGGTTCGCCGGAGTCGCGTGGATCTCCGTAGTTCTGGGAGCCTTGATCGCAGGTGTGGCGCTCGCGCGCGGTCAAAGCGATTGGACCGCGGTTGGGTTGATGTTCGGCGCGGCGGCGATCATCGCCGCCGCCAGTCCCGCACCGCCGCGCCCGATCGCGCACGCCGTCCAGCCACCAAGCGATCTTTTGGGCCGGTTGCGAGCGAGGGCAGCACGCTCGATCGATCGGACCTTCGGGGATGACGCACCGCTCGCGCGCGCATTGCTCATCGCCGACCAGCACCAGATCCCGACCGAGATGCGCGACCGGTATGCAGCAGCCGGATTGATTCACATGCTCTCGATCTCCGGCTTGCACGTCGCCGTCATCGCAGCGGCGATGGAGCTGCTCTTTCTGGTCGCCCGCCTTTCGCGGAAAGCTTCGCTGATTGGCGCATTCGTGACGACCGCCGTTTACGTGGCGGTCATCGGCGCGCCGCCGCCCGCGCTGCGCTCGGCGGCAATGCTTGGCGTCGGGATGGCATCGAGGATGTGGCAGCGGCCAACGTCTCCGTGGGCTGCGTGGGCGCTTGGTGCGTTCGTGCCGCTGGTGGCGCCACGGACGGCCATCGATGTCGGATATCAGCTCAGCGTGCTCGGTATGGGCGCCCTTGTTGCGGCGGGGGCATTGTGGCGGCGGCAACTCGCTGGACGCGTCGAGGGCTGGAAGGCGAAGGTTGGCAGGGAGCTGGTTACTTCGCTGGTCGCATGCGCGGTCACGGGGCCTTTAGTGGCCTGGGTATTCGGCCGCATCAGTCTCATCGCGCCGGTCTCCAACCTCGTTGCCGCACCCATCATCACCCTCGCGCAGCCGATTCTTTTTCTCGCGATGCTCGTCGGCCCATTCGACGGGGTCGCGCGATTCGTCGCGGGCTCAGTGCACCCGCTGCTCTTCGCTTTCGACTGGGTTGCGTGGCGTGCGGCGAGCATTCCCGGAGCGTCGATAGCAGTCTCGACCACTCTCGCGACGGCTATCCTGGCTGCAATCGCTGCTGTCGCGCTCGTGGTCACCTGTGTAAGCAGATTTCCGGTTCGTCCGGGAATCGCGGGCCTGGCAGCGCTCGCAACGATGGCAGTGGCACCGGCCCTACCCGTGCACGCGTCGCACGATGTCGAGCTCCACGTTCTCGACGTCGGACAGGGCGACGCCATTCTGGTGCGCACGGATCGAGGCAGATGGATCCTTGTCGATGCCGGGCCGGCGTGGCGCGGCGGAGACGCAGGGCGCTCCACCATCCTGCCGTACATTCTGAGGCGTGGCGGATCACTCGACGCCTTCGTCCTCTCGCATCCGCACACCGATCACGTCGGCGGCGCCGCGAGTGTCCTGACTGCGTTGCATCCGCACACGTACTGGGATGCCGCCTTCGCCGGCGGCTCCGAAGGCTACATCGCTTCGCTGAATGCGGCGAAGAAGAACGGGATCGAGTGGCACCGCGTCCATCCGGGGGACTCGCTCAGGGTCGATGGCGTCGTGATCACCTTCCTTGCTCCCGATTCTGCATGGACCGTCGGCCTCAAGGACCCGAATCTGGCCAGCACGATTGCATCGGTTCGATTCGGGGCGGTGCGCTTTCTGCTTGTCGGTGACGCCGAGCGGGGTGAGGAGGACTGGCTGCTCGACCATCACAAGGCCGAGCTCCACGCGGATGTGCTCAAAGTCGGGCATCACGGCAGCTCGACCAGCAGCAGCGACGAATTCCTGGCGGCGGTGAATCCTGAAGTCGCCGTGATATCGGTGGGGGCGGGCAACATGTACGGCCATCCCAGCGTCGATGTCCTTGCCGCGCTCGCACGGGCGGGTGCCGAGGTCCTCCGCACCGACGAGGCAGGCACGGTTATCATTCGCACTGACGGCTCGCACCTCGAGATCGAAGCCAGGGGAGAGAAATGGGAGCTTTCTCGCGACTCGCCGCGGGGTTAATGGGTCAGCGAATCGAGCTTCCGGGCGATCTGCTCGCCCGGTATCCGGAGCTCGCTGAGGCAACCTATCGGCGCGGCGGATTACCAGTTCGTATCGCCGGCTGGGCACTTGGAATGAGCAGCGCCGCGGCGATCACTCTCTGGAAAACCATCTTCATCGCTCCGACGGTTCGACTCGACGCCGAGCTGCTCTTGCACGAGCTCCGGCACGTTCATCAATTTTCCGAGCACAAGGCCTTTCCTGTCAGCTATCTTTGGCAATCGATCCGTTACGGCTACAGCCGTAACGCTTACGAAGTTGACGCGCGGCGATATTCGGCATCCCGCCTCAACACCATCGACAAGGGACTCTGAGTGGTCAAGCATACCGCGACATCGGTCGTAACCATCGAGCGTTATATCATCGAGCAGGAGAAGCTGCATCCGGAAGCGACGGGCGAGCTCTCCGGCCTGCTCTATGATCTGGCGCTCGCCGCCAAGATGATCGCGAACAAGGTCCGCAGCGCGGGACTCGCCGACATCCTCGGCGCCACCGATCTCGAGAACGTCCAGGGCGAGACCCAGCAGAAGCTCGACGTCCTCGCCAACGAGATCATCATCAAGGCGCTCGATCACGGCGGCCGCTTGTGCGCGATGGCTTCCGAGGAAGAACCGGGCATCATCGACATTCCCCCCAACTTCCGGTGCGGCAAGTACTGCCTGCTGTTCGACCCGCTCGACGGTTCGTCGAATATCGACGTCAACGTTCCGGTGGGCACCATCTTCTCCGTGGTGAGAAAGATCACCCGCGGCAGCCGCGGTGAGATGGAAGACATGCTGCAGCCGGGTCGCCGACAGGTCGCTGCCGGTTACGTCATCTACGGCTCGAGCACGATGCTCGTTTACACCACCGGCCAGGGTGCGCACGGCTTCACTCTCGACCCATCGCTGGGAGAGTTTCTCCTCTCGCATCCCAACATCCGCACTCCCGAGCTCGGCAGATACCTGTCGGTGAACGATTCGTACCAGAGCCAGTGGGAGTCGAACGTCCAGAGCCTGATGGGCTACTACCGCGGCCAGGATGGCAACCGCCAGCCGATGAACACCCGCTACGTCGGCTCGCTGGTCGCTGACTTTCATCGCAATCTTCTTGGCGGCGGCCTCTTCGCGTATCCGGCGAACCGGAAGAACAAGCGAGGCAAGCTGCGTCTGTTGTACGAGGCGAATCCGCTGGCTTTCATCGTCGAGCAAGCCGGAGGCGCGGCGACCGACGGGCAGCAGCGGATCCTCGACATCCAGCCGACCGAGTTGCACCAGCGCACTCCGCTTTTCATCGGCAGCAACAACGACGTCGATGCTGCGCGGCGGATGCTCGGAGAAGAAGGCGTGACGGCGGGCTCGCTTTCGCCGGCCGGCTCGGTCGGCGCGTGACCTCCCGCCGGCGCGGGCCGGCGCGCGAGATCAGGCACGACCAGGGCGAAAGGATCTCCCCGGCCGGGATTCCCATCAGCGCCGTCTATCGACCTGAAGACGCGCCGTTCGACTACGCCTCGGATCTCGCCGATCCCGGACAATGGCCGTACACGCGCGGTATCCAGCCCACGATGTACCGCGGCAGGCTATGGACGATGCGCCAATACGCCGGTTTCGGCAGCGCAAAGAGCACCAACGAGCGCTTCCACCTGCTGCTCGACGCCGGACAAACCGGTCTGTCGGTCGCATTTGATCTGCCGACCCAGATGGGGCTCGATTCCGACTCACCCCGCGCGCTCGGTGAGGTGGGGAGAGCGGGCGTCGCAATCAGCAGCGTCGAGGACATGCACGTGCTGTTCGATGGCATTCCACTCGCCAAGGTTTCGACCTCGATGACGATCAATGCGACCGCCGCAACCCTGCTGGCGATGTACATCGTCGTCGCCGAGGAGCGCGGCATCGCGCGCGATGCGATCAGCGGAACGATTCAAAACGACATCCTCAAGGAGTACATCGCCCGGGGAACCTACATCTACCCGCCCGGTCCGAGCATGGCGCTCATCGCCGAGGTTTTCCGGTTCTGCGCCGACGAGGTGCCGAACTGGAATCCGATCTCCATCTCCGGCTACCACATCCGCGAAGCCGGGGCGACCGCTGTCCAGGAGCTCGCCTTCACCCTCGCCAATACCATTGAGTATGTAACCCGCGCCATCGACGCCGGCCTCGCCGTGGATTCGTTCGCGCCGCGACTCTCGTTTTTCTTCGCGGCCCACAACGATCTCTTCGAGGAAATCGCGAAGTTTCGTGCCGCGCGCCGCCTGTACGCGCGCATTATGCGCGACCGATTTCACGCCTCGGACGCGAGTGCGCGACTGAGATTCCACACCCAGACGGGAGGAGTCACGCTTACCGCGCAGCAGCCGCTCAACAACGTCGTGCGTGTCGCGGTGCAGACTCTCGCCGCGACGCTTGGCGGTACGCAGTCGCTACACACCAACGGCTATGACGAAGCGCTGGCACTGCCCACAGCGGAAGCGGCCACTCTCGCGCTGCGCACCCAGCAAATTGTCGCGTACGAATCGGGTATTACCAATACCGCGGACCCCCTCGCCGGCAGTTATTACGTCGAGCGGTTGACCGAGGAGCTCGAGAACCGCGCCTCCGACCTGATCGGAAAGGTCGACGAGCTCGGCGGATCGGAGAAGGCGCTCGCCGCCGGCTTTTTTCAGGAAGAGATCGCGCGGAGCGCTTACGAACAGCAGCTGAGGGTGGAAGCGGGCGAGACCGTTATCGTTGGGGTAAATCGGTTCATCGATGATTCCGAGCCGCTTTCAGTGCCCGCCCCCGATTATACCGCGCTCGAAAAGTCGCAGATAAGGAATGTCAGGGCGCTGCGCAAGAAACGCGACGACGGCGCGGTACGGAAGACTCTCGCTGCTCTGCGCGAAGGCTCGAAGAATCAGGCGGCGCCGCTGCACTTGATGCCGGCGATCATTGACGCCGTGCGAGCGCGAGCCACCGTCGGTGAGATTTCGGCTGTCCTGGCCGACAACTGGGGATTGTACCGGCCGCCAGTCTAGGTTGATGGCGCGCTTGAGGCACAATTCCAGTCTAGGTAGCTTTCGAAACTGCCCTCGCCTCTCCCACCATAGCATGCCCACCTACGAGTTTCGTTGCCCCAGGGGCCACGACTTCGAAAAATTTTATCGCTCGATCAGCGCTGCTCCGCAGGAGGTTGCGTGTCCTACCTGCGGCGCGACGGCGGAGCGACAGCTGTCCGGTGGGGCCGGACTGGTCTTCAAGGGATCGGGATTCTACATCACCGATTACGGCAAGGACGGCAAGAAAGTCCAGAGTCCGCCCTCCAGCGCCGGAAAGACCGAGCCGAGCGCGTCCGAAACCGGGTCGAGCGCGGGACCAAAATCCGGATCGGAGCCGAAAGCCGCCGAGAACAAGCCGGCTGCGAAGCCCGAGTCGAAGCCATCCGGCAAATCCAAAAGCGGTGAATGAAAGCCGTTGAGCAAATCCGCGCCGAGCTCGTTCGCGCGGCGCAAAGCATCGGTGCGCCCGCGGACGTGGATCCGCTG
>DASSNV010000136.1:0-24047 GCA_035701245.1 Gemmatimonadaceae bacterium
TGCTCGGTCACAGCAACAAGGGGCACACCGGTTTCGTCGGCCATTCGTACCTCGGCCGATGGGTGAACCTTGGCGCCTTGACGACAACGAGCAATCTCAAGAACACCTACGGCCCCGTTCACATGTGGACCCCGACTGGAGTCCGAGACACAGGTCAGCAGTTCCTGGGTACGCTCTTCGGAGATCATGCAAAGACTGGAATCGGTTTGATGATTTCGACGGGTACGGTCATTGGTGCGGGTGCGAACATCTTCGGCAGCAGCGCCCCCAGTGTTGTGCCGCCGTTTGCGTGGGGAGACTCCGAGCCCTATGAGACGTTCGAGATCACTAAATTTCTTACCGTCGCCGAGCGCGTTATGGCGCGCCGCGACGTCAGGCTTGGAGAAAAGGCAAGGAAGCATTTAACCGAAGTGCATAAGCGGCGTTGGAGTGTTTGATGAAGTTGTGGATCCTTGGTAGTGGCAGCAGTGGAAATTCAGTTCTAATCGAGACCGAGCGCTCACGGATTCTGGTGGATGCTGGATTCTCTCCTCGCGTTCTGAAGCAGCGTCTCACCCGCGCCGGTGTCGCGCCGGACTCCATTGAGGCGGTGGTGGTGACGCACGAGCACACCGACCACGTGAAGGGTGTCGCGGCGGCAGCACGCAAATGGGGCTGGACGATCGTTTCAACAGCCGGAACGCGCATGGTGTGCCCTGAGTGGTCGGAGCTGCGCACCATTCTGACGCCGCGGAAAAGCAGCGTCGTCGTTGGAGATTTTCACCTGGAGACCGTACCGGTGCCGCACGACGCGAACGAGCCGATCGCGGTGATCGTGACTTCGATTGGCGAAGGAGCCAGAGCGGGGATCGTTTACGACCTCGGCCAGGTGACCGACAGCATCTCGCGCGCGCTGGACAAGCTGGACGTTCTGGTCATCGAAGCGAACCACGACGAAGGGATGCTGCGCGCGGGCCCGTATCCGCCTTCACTGCAGGCGCGCATTCGTGGGAAGTTCGGGCATCTGAGTAATGGCGAAGCGGCACGGCTGTGCGGCGACAGCATTCATCGCGGGCTCAACAACATCGTGCTCGCGCATCTAAGCGAGAAGAACAACACTCCACGCACTGCACTCGAGACAGTCGGAGAGACTTTGCGCAGGTCGCGTTTCAGGGGTCGCCTGACCGCCGCATCTCAGGACAACGTTGTCGGACCAATCAGCGTCGGCGCCAGCGGCGGAACGTCGGCAGCGCCGGTGCAGCTGGCGCTGGGTATCTAGTCAGGGCTTGGGCCGGCGGTTTCCCGCGTACATCGCGAACAACACCGCGGCCAACAGGATGAGGCCGAGCAGCCAGTAAAAGCTCATCGCGCTACCGGCCCTCCAGGTCGCGCTCACCCGGAATCTTGCGCTCCGATCTTCCTTCGCCGGGGTGGGACTGCGCCTCATGGAACCGCTCACCCTTGAGCCGAATCGCATCGACGAATCGCTCGTACTCGGTGTCGGAAAGCTCATCGGCGATCGCCGGCACAAGCCCTTTGACAAGGGTGATGCGCTCAGCGAGCGTGAGCTCGTTGACGGCGGTCACCAGCTTCCGCAGTCGCGGATGATTCATCCACTCCGTTTCCTTGCTCGTTGTCATTTCTCGTCTCCGTGAGACCGCGGCAGTTCAGGGACTAAATCTACTGACTCCGGGGAGAGTGGACGTGAGCGGTACGAACCGAGCACGAAAAAGCAAGTGCTCTCGACCAGGAGCGAGAGGCAATTCGGGGAATTGCCTAGCAGCGAAGGGTGATGGAGTGGAACGGCATTTGTATTAATCATCTGTACGGAACCCACTTCACACGGACCTCAGCGGCAATGACCATATATCGTAAGACCCTTGTTGGACTCTTCGCACTCGGCTCGGCGCTCACCGCGGGAAACGCGGCGGCGCAAATCGACTTACCGGCAACGGCGCCGACGGCCGGAAAAGAGGTCGTCGACAGCTCGAACGTGTATCAGGAGCCACTGCTGCTGACGGCGGATCTGAGCAAGAGACGCCTGACCGTGCAGCGCGGCGACAAGGTGCTCAAAACCTACGACGTCGCCGTCGGCCAACCCCGGTACCCGACGCCTACCGGCACCTACACGATCAAGAAAATCATCTGGAACCCGAGTTGGCACCCGCCGCCGAACTCGGCCTGGGCGCGGGGCAAGACACCCAAAGGCCCCGGCGAGCCCGGCAACCCAATGAAAGTCGTGAAGATTTTCTTTCGCGAGCCGGACTACTACATCCACGGCACCGGCGATCTCGACAGCCTCGGCGAGGCGGCGTCGCATGGCTGCCTGCGGATGGACCCGGATGAGGTCGCGGATCTCGCCAAGCTGATAATGGAGCACGGGGGTCAGCCGCGAGACGAAAATTGGTTCTGGCGAATCATCCATTCGCGGCGCGAACAGAAGGTCGTGTACCTCGACAACCCAGTCTCGCTGACAGTCGTTGACTGAAGAAAAAAAGCCGGCTCTCGCAGCCGGCTTTTTTTCACGTTTTCACGCGTCCGTCGCTGGGGCGCTGCGCGCGGCGAGGATTCCGGCGAGGGCGCCGGCGCCGAGCTTAAGCGCTGACGCGACGATGTAGCCCATCGGAACTCCCTGGTGGCCCGCAAGCGAGCCGCCCACTGACAGTGCGATCGCTGCGACGGCGACGACAACGCCGTGAGCGACTTGCCGCGCTGATACGCGCCGCATCAGCAACCGCGCAAACAGGAACGTGAACAGGCTGCCGCCAACAATTCCAATGATCCCTCCGGCCCGTTCGCCGAACGCCGCGTAAGCCGGGTCGGCTTGCCCCGGAGCAATGACGTACTGGTAGCCCTTCACGACGATGATAATCGTGATGATTGTCGCGACTTCGGCGAGGAAGCCGTAGACGATTGCGCGGAGCCAGTGGCCGCTCCGCGCACGCGCCGGCGGATCGGTCAAGGCTGCTTGACCGTGAACGGTATCGAGTACTCGCGATCGTCCCAGGAATAGCGCAGGAGTCCGCCTGCGCCATGCGGCACCACCCCAATCACGAACTGATCGACGGGCGGCGAAACCATCCGCGTGGAAAGATCGAGTCGGGCGAAGTCCTTGTCGGCATGGTAGTCGGTTCCCCACTGCCCCGTCTCGCTATTGATGATCAGCTTCGCGCCGCTGGGAGTGGGCAGGGTCCAGAGGGTGTACTTGCCGGCGGGGACGACCGTTGTCCCGAAGACGAGATCCTTGTCGGTCGTGAACATTGTCGCCGCGTTGGCGCCGGTGCGCCAGACCTGGTTCCACGGCACCACTTCGCCGAAGATGACGCGGCCACGCTTGAGCGGTCTGCTGTAGGCGACGGTGATGTTTGCGCCGCCGACAGTCGCTCTCGTCGTGTCCGGTGGCGACATCTGCCCCGTCGCACCACCCTTGGCGACTTCGGCCGCCTCCCATCCTTTCACGACATTGTCGAAATCGAGACCAGAAACTCGCTGAGCGACCGTCTTCACCGTCGTCGCTCTCGAATCGACGCCCAGAATCCGGCCGCGAGAGTCTACCCGAGCAACCTCGGTCCATCCCGGGAAGAAAGTGCTGGTGAACGACACGGAGTCCGCGCCGCGCTTACGGAGAATGATTGACGAAGCGGGATCGCGACTCGGCCCGATGAGCGTGTACGCGACGCTGTCCCTCCCGAGCCGCGAGCTCGCAAGCAGCTGCTCGTACGGCCCGTAAGCCGGCGGCTCGCTGAAAAGCGTAGGCACGGCGCCGCCATGGTAGGCAATGCGCACGTTCGTCATCGACGTGTCGGGTTTGCCGTTGCGGGAGACGTTGATCACCGCAACCGAATCTGCAAAGTTGGTGGTGATCTGGATTCCCGGCACACTGCCGGGATCACCCGCGCGACGCATGGTCGCCGTCATCGTCTTGAATGCTCCACCCGGCAACAAATCACCGACGTAGTGCACCGTGCGCACGCGCGGATAGCGCAGAGCCAGATCCCCTTCTATGCGATCGTTGGTGCGAGTGAACCGCTCGACGGCAACCGTGTCGACTCCGAGTCGAGTCACGATGTAAGAGGGCGACGACGACTGTGCGCCAAGCGAGGGGGCAAAAAGAAGCAAAGCTGCTGAAACGGATTTGAGTGACATATGGGTCCCTGCCGCGTGGTTGAGGCGATTTACATCCGCACTCATAGTGCAGCCGGGACAGCCTGGCTGCAACGCTCCCCCATGTCGTTTACAGGAGCTAGACAGGAGGCTTCGGCGACATCCAGGGCAGCGTGGATGTCGCCGACCAGATCGTCCCCGTCTTCAATTCCGATCGAGAGCCGCACCAGCGAATCCTCAATGCCGGCGTTGGCGCGGGCAGTCGCGTCCATCGATGCGTGGGTCATGGTGGCGGGATGGGCCACCAGACTCTCGACGCCGCCGAGCGATTCGGCGAGCGTGAAATACTCGACCGAGCCAACGAAAGCTTCAACCGCCGGCAGTCCACCAGCGAGCTCGAAGCTGACCATCGCGCCGAATCCAGCCTGCTGCGAGGCCGCGATATGATGGCCGGGATGTGTAGCAAGCCCCGGGTAGTGGACCCGCTTCACCGCGTCGTGGGCGGTCAGCTTATCGACGACTCGTGCGGCGTTCTCTTCGTGGGTACGCATCCGCGCGTGCAGAGTGCGGATCCCGCGCAGGGTCAGAAAGCTGTCGAATGGAGCACCGGTGATGCCGAGGCAGTTCGCCCACCATGCCAGCTCTTCGACAAGAGTTGGATCGGCGGCGACGACGGCTCCGCCCACGACATCGCTGTGGCCGTTCAGATACTTCGTTGTGGAGTGAACAACGAGATCCGCCCCCCGCTCGATTGGACGCTGGAGCACCGGTGAGAGAAAAGTGTTGTCGACGGTGACGATCGCGCCGACCGAATGACCGGCGGCAACTACGCTGTCGAGATCGGTGATCCGAAGGAGTGGGTTGCTGGGAGTCTCGATCCAGAGGAGCCGCGGGCATGTCGAGCGCACATTTTCGGCGGCGTCATCGACGGTCAGATCCACGAACTCGACGTCGAAGTGGCCTCGTGCCGCGAGCGAACGCAGGATTCGATGCGTGCCGCCGTAGCAGTCATGGGCTGCCACCACCAGGTCGCCAGGTCGAACGAGCTGAAGCACGAGGGTCACGGCCGACATCCCGCTGCTGGTGACGACGGCCCCGCGCCCACCCTCCAGCTCGGACAGCGCACCACTCAGGTAGTCGCGGGTCGGATTTCCGGTTCTGGTGTAATCGTAACGGCCTTTTCCACCCAACCCCTTGAAGGCGAAGGTGGACGAAAGATGGATTGGCGGAACGACGGAGCCGTGGTGAAGGTCGCTTGCGATGCCGGCGCGTACGGCTCGGGTCGCCGGCGATGTCGATTTAGGGTTACCGGAATCGGTCACCGGACAACTCCTCCGGTGTCGATCTTCAACAGCTCGGCAATGAAAGGCGCGATTCGACACGCGTCGCCGAGGAAGGCATCGTGTCCAAAGCGCGAGTCGAGCTCGACGATTTGCGCCGGACCGCCCAACCTGCGCGCGAGCTCCCTGCAGTGCTCGACTGGAACGAGGCGGTCGCTGCTCACGGCGATGACGCACGTCGGTATCTGAATCGCTTCGGGGATCACGTCATGAAGATCCAGCGACAGCGACAGCGCGGTGTACCGCTCCGGGGTCCATCGATCGGCGAACTGCTCCCCGCTGGTCCTGAGAAAGTTTCCGATCCGAGCCTCGATCGCGCTGCTATCACTGGAATCGTCCGGAGCAATGCGTTCGGCCAGATGCTCGGTGGTGAGATAGGTGGTCATCGCGATCCCGCGCGCGATCGCGATTGCATCGTGCTCTCGGCCAGTGGCGCTTCCAAGCTCGATGACGCGGCGCTGCAGATGTCGAAGTCCCGTCGAGAGTGGATCGCTGCGGTGCGCCGCGCTGATCACGATCAAGCGGCCGGCGCGATCACCGTGACGCGCTCCGAATGCAAGTGCCACCATTCCGCCGTAGGAAGCGCCGATCACAGCGTGCGCTTTACGCACACCCAGGTGATCGAGCGTGGCGGCAACCCTGTCCGCCTGATCGGCGGTAGTGACAGCGTCCGGGCCGGTATCATCGGGTGCGTAGTCGATCCCCAGAACCCGAAACTGATCGGTGTCGACCGGCTTGTCGCGGCCGACGACATCCTCCCACCAACCCGTCGTCGAATCGGATGGCGACGATGCGATGTGCTTGCTCGCTGAGATGCCCCCGAGCACGACGACAACGGGGGCGCCGCGCTTTCCGATGATCTCGAATTTCGAGTCGCGAGTCGTCGATGAATTGCGGGGTTGATGCGAACGATCGATTTCCGCGTCGGGTGCGCGTTCGAGTAGCTCAATGGTCGCCGTCATCGGTGTTCCTCGGCGCAGGCGAAGCCGAGCTCACAGCGCGCGAAGGCCGGCGCCGCTCCAATTCCGTCGAGAGCCGCTATCAGCGCCTCCAGCTCGTGCCAGCTGGCGGCGCGAGTGATGATCAAACCATCGGTGGTTCCCGGGAGCTCGCGCTCCACACTGATTCCGGCACCGATGGCAGCTGCACGCAAACGATCGAGCGGGGTCACCGCTGATATCAGCCAGCGGTGCCGGCGTTCGTCCGCCACAGAGACAAACGGAATCGCAGCAGTGCCGCGCCCGTTGCGCGGTCGCGGGGAACCAACAAGATCGGCAAGCAGCGCCGTTGCAGTCGGATTGGCGCCGGCGCCCGCCCCCGAGAGCGTGAGCGGCGCGCCCCAGCCGAGGTCGATCTCGACTTTGTTTTCCTCGCGATTGGTTTGCCCGAGACCGCTGTCGAGAGGAACGATGGTCGGCTCGACCGTCGCTGAGATCCTGTCACCCGACAACTGGGCGCACTCTGAAATCACCCTGAGACGTCCGCCCGCGATCGATGCAGCGCGGACAAGCCGCGCCGGATCCGCCGGGAGCGGGATGCGGCGCAGATCGAGCGCGTTCGGATCAACGCCGAAGGCAACCCATGCGATGATCTTGAGCTTTGCGGCGGCATCGCGACCATCCAAGTCCTTCGAACAATCCGACTCGGCGAATCCGCAGCAGCGCGCCGCCTCGAGCGCGGCCCCGAACGATCTTCCCTGCTCGATCTCTGACAGCACGTAGTTGGAGGTTCCATTAAGGATGCCACGCACCGAGAGCGGTGTGCTGGCGCCCACTACGTCTCGCAGCGCGGCGATGATGGGTACGCTGCCGCCAACGGCGGCGCCGAAGTCCAGACCGGCGTCGTTCGCGTCAGCGATTGCGGCGAGGACGCTGCCGTGAGATGCGATCAAATCCTTGTTGGCGGTGATGAGCTTTCTGCCGCTCTTCAGAGCGTGGGCTGCGATCGATCGCGCGGGCTCGTCCCCGCCGACTGCCTCGACAACGACATCGGCGTCGCGCGACAGAAACTCGTCGACATCGTAGGTCAAGAGCCTTGGATCGATGGGAAGTCTTCTGTCACGGCTTACGTCGCGCACCAGGATGGCAGTGATCTCGAACCTGACGCCGAATCGTGAAGCTATCGCGGGTGCCTTCTCGTTGAGGAGTCGGACCAGCCCACCGCCGACTACGCCGCACCCTGCTAGCGCGAGGCGAACGCGGCGCAGCTCGGGATGTTTCTCGACACCCACCGCTGGCCGCTCGTGGCGGAGGTTCAGGTCGCGTTGCGATCGCGAAGTGGCGGGAACGAAATGTTCGCGCGTCGGTCTTGTTTCGGGCGGGAGTTGCAGGGGAGCCATGTTATCACCTCGGATGGTGGACTCCGCGCATAAAGCAGAACGCCCGTGGCTGAGTGGCCGCGGGCGTTCCTCGCTTTTTAGCATTTATTTAACGTGGCTGCAATACGCGGCAAATGACCACAGGGCGCTTCGATTGTGCGCGGATAATATCCGGCCCGGGCCGAGCGGTCAAGGTTGGGCAAAAAAAAACGAGGGACGCGATGCGTCCCTCGTTGTACTGCTCGCACTGCCAACAGCTAGCTGCTCGCTCCCAGCTGCCTCTAGTACATTCCGCCCATGCCGCCCGGCGGACCACCCGCCGCGGCTGCCGGAGCAGGCTCCTTCTTCTCGACGATCAGAGCTTCGGTCGTGAGCAGAAGTCCCGCGATCGACGCTGCGTTCTGCAGAGCGGTGCGGGTCACCTTGGTCGGGTCGATGACGCCGGCCGTGACCAGGTCCTCGTACTCGTCGGTGAGCGCGTTGTAGCCGTAGTTGTTCTCCTTCGACGTGCGGATCTTCTCGACGACAATGGAGCCTTCACCGCCGGCGTTCTGAACGATCATGCGCATCGGCTCCTCGACGGCGCGACGGATGATGTCGACGCCGATCTGCTCGTCGCTCTCGTCGAGCTTGAGCGTCTTGAGCGCCTTCTGCGCGCGGACGAGCGCGACACCGCCGCCCGGAACGATTCCCTCCTCGACCGCGGCGCGGGTTGCATGGAGCGCATCCTCGACGCGGGCCTTCTTCTCCTTCATCTCGCTCTCGGTCGCGGCGCCGACGTTGATGACGGCAACGCCACCCGCGAGCTTGGCCAGACGCTCCTGGAGCTTCTCACGATCGTAATCAGAAGTCGTCTTGTCGATCGCTGCCTTGATCTCCTTGATGCGACCCTTGATCTGCTCCTCGTCGCCCTGGCCGTCGATAATGGTGGTGTTCTCCTTGTCGACGACGATCCGCTTGGCACGGCCGAGATCGGTGACGACGGCGTTCTCGAGCTTGAATCCGACTTCCTCGGAGATCACCTGGCCACCGGTCAGCTTCGCAATGTCCTCGAGCATCGCCTTGCGACGATCCCCGAAGCCCGGAGCCTTCACCGCTGCAACGCGCAGAGTGCCGCGCAGCTTGTTTACGACCAGCGTCGCCAGCGCCTCACCCTCGATGTCCTCGGCGATGATGAGCAACGGCTTGCCCATCTGCGCGACCTTCTCGAGGATCGGGAGGAGATCCTTCATCGATGAGATCTTCTTGTCGTGGATGAGGATCAGCGCATCCTCGAGCACCGCTTCCATCTTCTCCGGATCGGTGACGAAGTACGGCGAGAGATAACCGCGATCGAACTGCATGCCCTCGACCGTCTCGAGAGTCGTCTCGAGGCCCTTCGCCTCTTCGACCGTGATGACGCCGTCCTTGCCGACCTTCTCCATTGCCTCGGCGATCAGATCACCGATCTCCTTGTCGTTGTTGGCGGAGATGGATCCAACCTGGGCAATCTCTTTCTTGCCCTTGGTCGGAACGCTCATCTTCTTGAGCTCTTCGACGATGGAGTTGACACCAGCGTCGATGCCGCGCTTGAGCGCCATCGGGTTGACGCCGGCGGTGACGTTCTTGAGGCCTTCGCGGAAGATCGCCTGGGCAAGAACGGTGGCTGTGGTAGTGCCATCCCCAGCGAGGTCGCTGGTCTTGGTGGCGACTTCCTTCACCATCTGCGCACCCATGTTCTCGAGTGGATCGGAGAGCTCGATCTCCTTGGCGACGGTGACGCCGTCCTTGGTGACGGTCGGGGCGCCGAACTTCTTGTCGATGACAACGTTCCGGCCCTTGGGACCGAGGGTCACCTTGACTGCTTCGGCGAGCTGATCGACGCCGCGCTTGAGAGCCGCGCGTGCATCGGTGTTGAAGTGGAGTTCCTTGGCTGCCATATGTTCGCTCAGTTAGCTGGTGGGTTTAGTTAACGACCGCGAGCACATCGGACTCGCGAAGGATCAGATACTGCTCGGTGTCGATGGTGACTTCGGTGCCGCTGTACTTGCCGTACAGGACCTTGTCGCCGACCTTGAGCTCCATCGGGACGCGGACGTTCTTCTCGTAGCGCCCGGGGCCGACGGCAATGATCTCGCCCTGCTGCGGCTTCTCCTTGGCGGTGTCGGGAATGAACAGTCCGCCGCGCATCTGCTCGGTGTCCTCGAGCGCCTTGACGACGACGCGATCGGCGAGGGGAGCGACCTTGGTGCTGGCTTGGGTTTTTGTGGCCATAGTTAGCTGCCCTTCTGGAAAGTGGCTGTGGTGGGAGAGTGCTTGTTAGCACTCGAGCTTGGTGAGTGCTAAGCGTTCAAGTTAGGGTGTCCGGACCCGGCAGTCAACCCGGATCCCCGCCCCCGTAACCGCTCTATTCCCCCAGACTCACTCCCTTAGCAGCTCGTAGGCGAGGCGGATCCCCTTTAGGGTCAGAAACGGGTCGACCAGCTCAAGCTCGGCTGAGTAGGGGCGGATGGTTTCGGCCATGCCCCCCGTCCCGATCACCAGCAGCGGCTCTTTGTTGGGCCACTCCTTCCTGATGCGGCGCACGATCCCGTCAATCGAGTCCACGGCCCCGTACAGGACCCCGGCCCGGATGCACTCGTCGGTGCGACGAGCGATGACCCGCCTGGGGGCGACGATATCGGTCGCCGGGAGCTGCGCCGTACGCCGGAACAAGGTGTCCGCCGAGATCATTATTCCCGGCTGAATGACGCCGCCGAGGAAGGTGCCGTCGGCCGTGATGCAGTCGTAGGTCGTGGCCGTGCCCAGGTCGACGACGATAGCATCGCGCTTGTGAATCCGGCTCGCCGCGAGCGTGTTCGCAATGCGGTCCGCGCCTACCGTGAATGGCTCCTCGACATCGAGCTTGATTGGAAGCCCAGCGCGGGCATCGACAATCTTCGGCTTGCTGCCAAAGCACATCTCGCACGCCTCGGCCAGCATTGGCGTGATCGCCGGGACGACCGAGCAGATCGCCGAGCCTTCGGCTCCGTCCGGTGACGCGATGTCGGATCCCGTTATCGACCGAATCAGTAATGCCAGCTCGTCGGCGGTGCGGGGCGCCGCCGTGGTGAGCCGCCAATGCGAAACGAGATCTTCACCATCGAAGATGCCAATGGTGATCTCGGAATTGCCGACGTCGAATACGACGATCATCTCGAGTCCTCGAGAATGAGAGAGCCGGATCGGAACTGCGCGACGGAATCCGCGAGCGCGACGAGGAGCTCGCCGGTCGGCGTGATGCCAGCCACCCGCCCCAGCGCCGGCTCGGTGCACACCCGCCCGCGAGCCAGATCGCGAGCGGAAAATTCTTCCATTTCACTTTCGCTCAGCCTGCCAGTCCGTTGCGCCGCCGACCGTACGGCAGGCACAAGCTCCTGCAGCACATCGAGCCGGCGGGTGCCAGGCTCGAGTCCTGCCGCGGCCTCGAGCCCCTCCGGCTGGATGACGTTGATCCCGATCCCGATCGCCACCCATTCGACCGATTGCTCACGCCAGCGCGCTTCGACCAGAATTCCCGCAAGCTTATCCTGATCGACGTAGAGATCGTTCGGCCATTTCACCCGAATGGGCTCCGCCGCGAATCGATCGAGCGCTTCAGCCGCTGCAAGTCCAACGCGAAGGGAGAGCACTCCGATGCCGGATGGATCCCGCGGTCGCTCGATGAGGGTCATCCATATGCCCGCGCCCGGTGATGATTGCCAGCTTTTGCCGCCCCTGCCCCGCCCTGCGGTTTGCTCGTCGGCGATGACCAGCGTGCCTGCGGTCGCGCCTTCGGACGCGAGGCGGTGTGCGACGTCCATAGTCGACGGCGCGGAGTCGAGCAGTTCCACACGCGGGAGCTCGAGCATCTGCTCCAACGCCTCGTGGCTGGCTCCGTCCAGAGTCGCGAGGTCAACCACGCGTGTAGAGAATCGCCAGAACTGCGAGCCCGAGCGCGAGGCGGTAGAAGGCGAAAATACCGTAGCTGTGTCGGGTCACGTAGCGCATCAGAATCGAGATCGCCAGCCAGCCGCTGATCGCCGACGCCACTACTCCCGACATCAGCTCGTTGGTGAGGCCTCCTTCATGAAGCGCCTTCGGACCCTCGAGCACCACCGCGGCGGCAATGATCGGCATGCTCATGAGAAAGCTGAACTCCGCCGCGCTTTCGCGATCGAACCGAAGACCGCGACCGGTTGTAATTGTCGAACCTGAGCGCGAAACGCCGGGAATCAGAGCGATCACCTGCGACAAGCCAATCAGAAGGGCGTCTATCCACCGCATCTCGCCAAGGATCCGGCGCTGGTCGACCAGCTTGTCGACCAGCCACAGAATCAGGCCCATTACTATCAGTGCGATCGCGATCAGCTGTGGGCTGCGAAACGCGGACTCGGCGCGTGATTGCAGCAGGAAGCCGCCGATCGCGCCTGGTATCGTGGCGACAATCAGGTAGATCACTCGGCGTTTTTCCGGCGTTTCGATGCGGCCGGAAGTAACGATTCCAAACGCCGCTTTGATCAGGGCGAGCCATTCCATCCGGAAGTACCAGAGCACCGCGATCAGCGTCCCGAAATGGAGCGCGACATCGAAGGCGAGCCCGGGATCCTCCCAGCCGAACAGCCACGGCACGAGCGTGAGATGCGCGGAGCTGCTGATGGGCAGAAATTCGGAAAGACCCTGGATGATGCCGAGCGCAACCGCCTGGAGTGGTGTCATGTGTTGGTTGGCGTGAGTGAATCGCGGTACAGCGATTCGTACTTGCTGACGATGGCATCCCTTGCGAACCGCTCCCGCGCGTCGGCCGCGGCGAGATTGCTCATCTCGGCCCACCGCGCGCGATCGCTGAGAATCGCGAGCGATGCCGCGGCCATGCCGGCCACATCACCAACGGCGCAGAGGGTTCCGGTCTCGCCGTCGCGAACGACCTCGGGCAATCCGCCGGCGTTGCTGCCGACGACGGGCACACCGGAAGCCAGTGCCTCGAGCGCGCTCAGGCCGAAGGATTCGCTCTGGCTCGGCAGCAGAAACAGATCGGCCGCGGCGAGCAGCGGCGCGATTTGATCCAGCTTGCCGAGGAACGAGACCGAGTGCTCGACGCCGAGGAGGCGGGCTTCCTCTTCCGCGGCGGGCCGGTCGGGGCCGTCGCCGATCATGACAAGCACGCTCGGCAGCTCCCGGTTCACTTCGGCGTAGATCCTGATGACGTCCCGCACTCGCTTCACCGTCCTGAAATTGGAGACGTGCATCAGGATCGGCTTGGACCGCGCGAGCTCGTTCTTGAGCAGCGCCGGGTACTTGCTGCGGTCGTAGATGTCCGGATCGATGAAGTTGTGGATCACGTCGACGTCGGGACCATCGCAGCCGAAGGCGCGGCATGTCTCCTCGCGGAGGTACTGCGAGACCGCGGTGATGCGGTCCGACTTCTCGATCGAGAACTTGGTGATCGGATAGAATGAAGGATCCTGGCCGACGATGGTGATGTCGGTGCCGTGCAGGGTGGTGAGTACGTGGACATCTTCGCCGTTCTCGCGCAGCATCTCGCGGGCGATCCACGCGCTCGCGGCATGCGGGATCGCGTAGTGACAGTGGAGGAGCTCGAGGCCGTGCCCTTTCACGACCTCGTGCATTCTGACGGCGAGTGCGAGATCGTAGGGTGGAAACTCGAACAGCGGATAGCGTCCGACATCCACCTCGTGGAAGAAGATCCGCGGCAGAAACGATGGCAGTCGGAACGGCTGCCGATAGGTGATGAAATGGACCTCGTGTCCACGGTCCGCGAGCGCTATTCCCAGCTCGGTCGCGACGGCCCCCGAGCCGCCGTACGTCGGGTAGCAGGTGATGCCAATCTTCACTCAGCGCTCTCCCACCATTCTCGCGCAACCGTCGCGGAGTCGGAGTCTTCAGGATTTAGGATCGTGACCGCCGCCGCCGGCAATTGATGTCTGAACCACGTACGCTGTCGCTTCGCGTACTGGCGAGTCTCAATAATGATCCGCTCGCGCGCCGATGACAAATCAGCTCGGCCAAGCAGGTGATCGCGAATGACTCCATAGCCGCTCGCCTTCCATGCCGGCGCATCGTCCGGAATTTTTCGCATCAGCTCGCGAACCTCGTCGACCCAGCCCGCGGCGAGCATTGCGTCCACCCGATTCGCGATCCGCTCGCGGAGGGAATCCCCGGGATCCACGACGAGATAAGTCGCGACCGGCGCATGCGCGTCCGGCGCACTGCGCTCGTTGTTCTTCGCGTGCAGATCGCTGATGCGCTCGCCCGCAAGAAGCGCCGTCTCGATCGCGCGAACGAGCTGGGTCCGGCCGAAGTGCGCGCGGACCGGGTCCAGCTCCTCGCACCAGCGTCTAAGCTCGGCGAGCGACATCCGATCAAGCTCGTTTTCGAGCTTCGCGCGCCGCGAGGCGTCGATTTCGGGAGCGACGAAAAGCGGGTCGACCAGTGCCCGTATGTACAGCCCCGTTCCCCCGACCACCACCGGCACCTTTTCGATCTCGCAAGCGCACTCGATCCACTCGTCGGCTGCGTCGGCCCAGCGTGCAGCTGAGTATCTCTCATCAGCCTCGACGACATCTATGCCGTAGTGTTGGACGCGCGCACACTCCTCGGACGTCGGCTTGGCAGTCCCGATGTCGAAGTCGCAGTACACCTGCCGCGAGTCGGCGCTGACTATGGCGCCCTGATATCTCTCACAGAGCTCGAGCGCAAGCGAGGATTTGCCCGCCGCAGTCGGTCCGCAAACTATCCGCAGTTTATCTGCGCCCAAAACGCCGCTCGACTTCGTCCCAGGTGAGGTGCACGATTGTCGAGCGTCCGTGCACATCGTGCGCGGGCAACGTCGTGTCCCGGAGTGCCGCGAACAAGGAGCGCATCTCAGCCTGTGAGAGCTCTTCGCCGGCCTTGATCGCCGCCTTGCACGCCACCGTTGCGGCGAGCCGCTCGTGCTTGGCAGCAGTTCCCGCAACACGGTCGCCAGTCAACGCGTCGAGCGTATCACGCAGACAACGCTCGGCGTCGAAACGCGGGTGCGGCATCGGCACAGTGTTGACGATGAGAGTGTTTCCGCCAAACCCTTCGACCTCAAAGCCCAGCTTCTCCAGATACTCGCGATTGGCATCGAACGCTTCCCCTTCGGCGGGACCGAGATGGAGCGTAAGCGGAAGCAGCAGTCGCTGCGCCGGGGCGGACGCACTCTCCAGAGCCTGCATGAACTGCTCGTAGAGCACGCGTTCGTGCGCTGAATGCTGATCGATGAGGACGAGACCTTCCTCGTGCTCAAAGGTGATGTACGTGCGTCGTAGCTGAAACAGGGGCGGGATCGGTGCCGCCTCCGGAGTGGTCTCGTTCGCTGCGACTGCCACCCCGTTTGCCGGAACGACGTCCTCGCCCGCCATTTCGACAAAGAGCGGAGCGGCGCGATCCGGCTGTGAGCGCAGAATGCTCGTTCCGGGGCTGGGCGGAAACTCGGTCGGCCGGAAGCTGAACGAAGTCCCACGAAACCCGAACGAGGCGGCGCTGTCGAGAGTACCGAGCGCTCTTCGGACGGCGATCTCGACGGCTCGCTCGACGTTCCAGCGGTCGCGAAACCGCACCTCCGCCTTCGCGGGATGCACGTTCACATCGACCGAGTCGGCGGCAAGCGTGACGTTCAGAAAGAACGACGGCCGCAGTCCAGCGACTATCGTCGAGCGGTAAGCCGCCTCCACCGCGCGCGCGATTCCGGCGTCGCGCACTGCACGGCCGTTGATCGCGAGGAATACCCGCCGCGTCGACGTTCCGACATCGACCGGACGCTGCACGAGTCCGCTTACGTGGACCGGTCCCGAGACGTCGTCGACGTCGATCAGATCTTCCGCGTAGCGGCCGCCCCAGATTGCGCCGAGCCGGGAGCGCATGCTGGACACCGGAGGAAGCACCAGCGCGCTTTTTCCGTCATGCGAGATGTGGATGCGCACCGAAGGCCGCGTCAACGCGAGAGCGGTCAGCGATTCCACCGCACTTCGCCATTCTGATCGCGCGCTGCGCAAGAACTTGAGACGCGCCGGCACATTGTAGAACAGCTGGCCGACCGAGACCGTCGTGCCCTGCCGCCTCGACGTCTGTTCGGGCGGCGACACCTGCCCACCGCTCACCCGCATGCACGTCCCTTCGCCATCGGCAGCCGCTGTTTGTATCTCGAAGTGGGATACCGATGCAATCGCCGGCAGCGCCTCACCCCGGAATCCGAACGTCGCCACGCCGACCAGATCGGACGCGCTGCGAATCTTCGATGTGCCGTGCCTGGACAACGCGAGTGGCAGCTCCTCCGCCGTCATCCCCGAGCCGTCGTCGCTCACCCGGATCAGGCGGCGTCCGCCGTCCTCGAGCGTGATCTCGATGGCCGTGGCACCCGCGTCGATCGAATTCTCGACCAGCTCCTTTACAACCGAGGATGGCCGCTCAACGACTTCGCCGGCCGCGATCTGATCGGCAACCGATCCCGGAAGAATGGAAATCCGTGACATACCTTCCGAAGCTACCAGTCCTTGCCGCGCGGCGGCACGGGTACGTTTCGGGCCTGGTGCTTCCCTTGTACGTCGGTCTCCTTGTCCTCGGCGGCGTTGAGCACTGCTTCGGCCTGCTGTGGAGTCATTCCGGGCACGGGTTTGGGCGCGGGTGAAGGGTTGGGACTTGGTGCCGGGGTGGGCGCGTTGCTCTGCCCGCCGCCACCGCCGCCTCCTCCACCTCCGCCACCGCCCCCTCCTCCGCCGCCGCCTTTTCGCTGTCTGAGGGCGAGCTCGTAGTTCCAGCGCGAATCGGAATCCGCGACCGCTACTTCCAGAATCTGCTTGTAGCGGTAGAGCGCGCTGTCCAGCGGGGCGTCGGCGGAATCTTTCGCGCGCCGGCCCTGAACCAGATAGTCGAGTCCAAGATTGAAGCGCGCATGGTGTCGTACCTCAGCGTCCTTCGAATCCGCGGCTTTTGTGAGCGGTGGGAGGGCCGGAGCCAGCGAGTCGCGCAACAACAATCTCGTCCCGGAGTTATAAAGCTCGATCGCGGGCTTGTCGCGCTCGGCGCTTCGACAGGATACGGTCATGAGCAGAAGCATCGTTGCAGTCGTCGCTGCAGCAGCAACAGCGCGCCCACGACGACGCCTCGTCTGAAGGAACGTATCGAGGGCGAGCAGCAGAAGCGCGGCGAGCACGAACCATTGGAACTGCGCGCCGAGATTCTCGCCCGACACGATCGACCGTGGGTTGGCGTGAAGAGTATTGAGCGCCTGGCGGATCTGTCCGGCCTTGTCGGGTGTGCGCGCGTCGATGAAGATCCCTTTCCCTGCGGCGGCAATCGACTTGAGCAGCGCCGGATCGTAATGCGTGACGACGATGTTTCCGTTCTCGTCGCGCTTCTGAGTCACCGTTCGATTCTCGACGATCGGGATGGTCGACCCCTCGGGCGTACCGAAGCCGACAGTGATGATCACGAAGCCCATCTGCGCGGCGCGCTTCGCTTCGGCCAGGACTTCGTCGGGGTTGTCGAAGCCTTCGCCGTCGCTCATCAGCACGATGACTTTGTCGCCCTGCGACTTGTTGAGCGCAAGCAGATTGGTCGCCTGCCTGAGAGCGCTGCCCAGCGAGCTGCCGCCCTGTCCCACGATCGACGGATCGAGATTCTGCAGGTAAAGGTCGAGGGCGCTGTTGTCGACAGTAAGCGGCGTGAGGATGTAGCTGCGGCCCGCGAACGCGAGCAGCCCGAAGCGATCGCCCGGCGAGAGATCACGCAGGCGGTTGATCTCCTGCTTCATGGCCTGGAGCCGGCTCGGCTTCTCGTCAGTGGCGAGCATCGACAGCGACGCGTCGAGTGCGAGCACGACGTCCACGCCCTGCTGCTTGACGACATTTTGCTCGACACCCCAGCGTGGTCCGGCGAGCGCGATCCCGATCAGCAGCGTGGCAAGAGCGGCGCGCAAGATCGCCGACGAAGTCCGCTGGCGGCTGACAGATGGCGCGAGCCGGGCGATCATGGAGTCCGTACCCAGCCGCGACAGGCGCTGTTTGCGTGCGCGCAGTCCCCAGCGCACCAGCCACGCCGTCACCAGCGGCAGCGCGATCGCGAGGCCCAGTGCCCACGGCCACTGGATGTAGCGGAGCCAGTCACCGAAACTCATGGCAGCGGCGCCTTCCACGCGACGATGCCGAGCTCCGCGAAAAGCGCGACCAGGCCCAGCGCCAGCGGCCAGCGATAGAGCTCGCGATATCGAACGACCGTGCTCGAGTGCACCGGCGCGCGCTCCATCCGATCGATCACCGCATAGATGTTCTGCAGCGCCGCCGCGTCGCGCGCCCTGAAGTACCGGCCACCAGTCATGCGCGCGATGTTGCTGAGCAGCGCCTCGTCAATCTCGACCGGCTGGTACTCGTACCGCAGGCCGCCGGCGGCGTTTCTGCCCACCGGAACGGGTGCCATGCCGACGCTTCCCACTCCGATACCGTAAATCTTTATCCCGTACGCTGTCGCTGCCTTGGCAGCGACGAGGGGCTCGATGCTGCCGCGATTGTTGACGCCGTCGGTAAGAAGAATCAGCACCCGCGACTTGCCGGGCGCGTCGCGGAGCCGATTGGCAGCAGTGGCGATCGCCGTCCCGATCGCCGTCCCATCCTCGAGCTGGCCGGCCTGCAGGTTCGACACCGCCTGCATCACGACTGGATAGTCTGTCGTCAGTGGAACCTGCGTCAGCGCTTCTCCCGCGAATGCGACGATACCGATGCGGTCCGAAGTGCGGCGGGCGATGAACTGCTTGACCTTGTCCTTCGCCACCTCGATGCGATTCGCGGGGCGGAAATCGAGCGCTAGCATCGAGCTCGAGAGATCGATCGCCAGCACGATGTTGATGCCTTCGCTGGTCTGGGTCTCGGTGTGGGCGCCCGACCGTGGACGCGCCAGAGCAATGATGAACGATGCGAGCGCGATGTTGCGCAGAACGAAGATCGCCGTGGGAACCCAGCCGCCGATGTGAGGGCCGCTCGCCAGCACTGCGGTGCGTGAGAACACGATTGCGTCCTTCCGACGCAGCGAACGCCAGATCCACCACGCCGGCAACAGCAGCAGCAGCCACAGCGCCTCGGGCGTGTACAGCTCGAACAATCCGAAGATTTTCACGCCGCGCGCTCCCTGGTCGCCGACGCCAGTCTCTTCCCCGGCGCTGACTCCGGATTCACGCGAGCTTCAACGTGATCGACGATCTCCTTCATCGATTTGCCGCCGGCCGAAGCATCGGCAGTACCGATGTCGCCCCGCGCGAACTTGACGAGGTCTGCTTCGGCGAGCCAGCGCGGCAGCTGGGTCTCCACCCCATCCCGTGGCTGCACGGTATTGAGGAGCTCGTATGTCGTGTCAGAGCGACGTACACCGGGAATTCTCGCCGCGAGGTATTCGCGTGCGACATCGACCATCTCGACTAAATACTCGCCGGCGTTGCCGCTCTCGAGAAGTTTTCGCGACTCGATCTTCGCGAATTCCTGTTGCGCTTTCACATAGGGATCGATGGGCGGCTTGGGCCGGTTGCGATAGCGCCGCCATGCCCACCACAGCAGCACCGCGGCGATAACCGCCGCGAGGATCGCGAGCCAGAGCAGCCAGTTGAAAACCGGCAGCACGATCAGCGGTCGGGCGGGCTTCGGTACGCGCAGCGAAGTATCCGCCGGCAACACCGATTTGACGAAGACGTACGCGCCACCCAGTGCCGGGCGCCTCTCCTGACCCTGAAAGGTTACCCTGACGTCGGGAAAGCGAAGCGGCTGAGTGCCGATGTCCCAGGCGACGAGATGGTAGAGGGCGACAGCGGTATCGCCGAGCATGCTGACGATTTTTTCGCCGCGCAGCTCGATGGGACGAACTCCATTCTGCGAGGCCGTATCCGGGCCAGCCGGAAACTCGAATCGCACTCCCTTCGGGGCGAGCACTTTGATGAAGAGGTTGAACGGCTGCCCGATGAGTACAGTGTCCGGCGACACCCGATATCCCATCTGCACCTGGAGGTCCGCAGGTGCCTGCTGCACCGGTGCGGCAACCGCCTGCTGAAGCACGAACACGAGCGCTAGAAAGCTCACCGGCGGCGTGCCCGGGTCTCGCGTGCGCGGAAAAACCGGAGCAGCGGCTCGACCACTCCGCCTTCGGTCCTCACCGCAACTTCGTCGATCGCCAGCCGCCGCAGCAGATGCTTACGGTTCTCGCGCTCGGCCAGCACCCGCTGCGAGTACGATTGTCGGACCGCGGCACTGCTGGTATCAACCTCGAAGGTGTCGCCGGTCTCGGGATCGATGAGCCGCGCAATGCCGATGTCCGGCAGGTCGCGCTCGCTCGGATCCTCCACGGTTACCGCGACGACGTCGTGTCGCTGCGCGAGGAGCTTCAAGGGGTGTGAGATGTCCTCCTCGAGAAAATCGGAGACGATGAAGACGATCGCGTGTTCGTTGAGCATCTTCGCGACGTAGTCGATCGCCAAAATCATGTCGGTGCCGCGCCCTGCGGGCTCGAAAGCGAGCAGGTCGCGAATGATCCGCAGCACGTGACGGCGGCCCTTCCGCGGCGGGATGACGTGCTCGATGCGATCAGTGAACAGCAACACCCCGACGCGATCGTTATTCCGCACCGCGGACATCGCCAGCACCGCGGCAAGCTCGCTGGCAAGCTCGCTCTTGAAGCGCCGCACCGTTCCGAAGCGCTCTGAGCCGGACAGATCCACGACCAGCATCACCGTCAGCTCGCGCTCCTCGATGTAGCGCTTGACGAACGGGCGCCGCATTCGGGCGGTGACATTCCAGTCGATGGAGCGGACCTCGTCGCCCGGCTGGTATTCGCGGACCTCGGAGAATTCCATCCCCTGCCCCTTGAAGACAGACCGGTACTCGCCGGTGAAAACGGAGTTCACCAGGCCGCGCGTCTTGAGCTCGATCAGCTTCACCTGCCGCAGAATCTCCGGCGGCACCCCCATCGGCTTCTCGGGAGTGCGCTTCGGAGCTTTCTTACGACGTCGCGCGCGGAAAATTCCGATCACGGAACCGGTATCGCCTGCAGAATGCGCGCGACGATCTCGTCGCTGGTGACTTCCTCCGCTTCGGCCTCATAGGTGCGGAGCACGCGGTGACGCAGCACATCCGGGGCAATCGCCTTCACGTCGTCGGGAGTGACGAAAGTGCGCCCACGCAGGAAGGCGTGCGCCCTCGAGCCCTGCGCGAGTGAAAGCGTCGCGCGCGGGCTGGCTCCAAATTCGATTAAGGGCTTGAGCTCGGCCAATCGCGCCTGCTCCGGATTTCGGGTCGCATGCACGATCTCCACGATGTAATCGACGACGCGCTCGTCGATGTACAGCTCGGCGATGTGGCGCCGCATGTCGAGGATCTGTTTCGGCGTCGCTACGCGATCGACGGGGATCGGCTCTCCGCCCGACATCCGGCGCAGCACTTCTTTTTCCTCGTCGCGCGACGGATATCCCACGTGCAGCTTGAGCATGAATCGATCGACCTGCGCCTCGGGCAGCGGATAGGTGCCCTCCTGCTCGATCGGATTCTGCGTGGCAAGGACGAGAAATGGCTCCTCGAGGATGTGGGTCGTGCCGCCAATCGTGACCTGCTTTTCCTGCATCGCTTCCAGCAGCGCCGCCTGGACCTTGGCCGGCGCGCGGTTGATCTCGTCGGCCAGAATGATGTTGGCGAATATCGGCCCCTTCTTGACCGAGAAGCGCCCATTCGACTGATCGTAGATCTGGGTTCCGACGACGTCGGCAGGCAGCAAATCCGGCGTGAACTGAATGCGACTGAACGAAGTGTTGATGGTCTCCGCGAGCGTGCGGACCGTAAGCGTCTTCGCCAGCCCGGGAACGCCCTCGAGCAGCACGTGTCCGCCAGTGAGGAGGCTTATCAACAGCCGCTCAACCATGTACTCCTGTCCAACGATACGGCGGCCAACCTGGTTGACGACTTCGTGAACTATCGAAGCATCGGTTTCAATAGCGGCGGTTGCGTTCACGTCTTGCTCCTCTCGTTGTTTTCCTGCCGTTGCCGCCGCTCTTGCCGAGCGCGGATATGATTTCCTTTTCGCGCGCCGTCAGCGGCCGCGTCTTCCCCAATCCAAGCGACCCAAGTTTCACGGGACCGAATTTCGTGCGTACGAGACGCTCCACCACCAGTCCAAGCGCCTCGCAAACCCGCCGTACCTCCCTAGTTCGCCCTTCCGCGATCACGATCTCGAGCTCCCACAGCCCCCGCCCGACCCGACGCACTGATACATCCCTCGGCATCACCAGGCCATCTTCCAGCTGTACACCCTTCATTGCCGCCCGTGCCGCCTCAGCGCCGTCGCCCCGCACCGTTGCGACATATGTACGCTCAACTTCGCTGCTCGGATGTGTCAATTTGTGCGCCGCGTCGCCGTCGGTGGTCAGGAGCAGCACGCCTTCCGTCATGTAGTCCAGGCGCCCGACGTAGGTCAGTCCGGGCTGATCCTCCACCAGATCGAAAACAGTCCGGCGCCCACCCGGGTCGGTTCGGGTGGTGAGAACTCCGGTCGGTTTGTTCAACACGATCCAGGAAGCGGATGTGGGTGGTGGCCCGACCTTCTTTCCATCGACTGTGATTGCGTCGTTGTGCGGATCGACGCTCTGGCCGGTCTGCGCAATCGCGCCATTGATCCGAACGCGGCCAGCAGCCACGAGCTCCTCTGCTCCCCGGCGGGACGCGACTCCGGCGCGCGCAAGGGCGCGCTGAATCCGCATCGGCGGCGACATCAATCAGCCCGCGGCGGCGCCTCGCCGTTATCGGTGGTCGCAGGTACGGGCGAGGTCGGCGTGGCGGGCCTCGGCGCGCGCAACGCAATCGCCAGCTCGTCGGCGCGCGGCAGCTCCTCGAGATGCCGCAGCGCAAACTGCTCGAGAAAAGATGGCGTTGTGCCGTAAAGAAGTGGCCGGCCGAGCCCTTCGCCGCGACCGACGATGTCGATCAAGCCGCGCTCCGCAAGAGATTTGAGGATTGCACCGGCGCCGACTCCCCTGATCTCTTCGATCTCCGCTCGTCCGATTGGTTGCCTGTAGGCAATGATCGCCAGCGTCTCCAGCGCCGCGGCGGAAAGTCGCTGGGGTCGCGCCGCCAGCTGTGCTCTCTCGATCGCCTCGGTGTATTCCGGCCGGGTCAGAATCTGCCAGCCGCCGGCCACCTCGACCAGCTCGACGCCGTGTCCGTCGCTGTCGTAGTGATCGCGCAGCTCCGCGAGTGCCGACTCCAGAGTTGACTCGCCGTCGTCGGCGTGCGACGTCATCAGCCGAAGAGCGTCTTCAGGTACCGGTGTTGCGCTCGCGAAGAGCGCCGCTTCAAGCAGCTTCGCTAGAGGAGTCACGAGTTATCTCGAAGGCGGCAAAGGCACGCGGTTGGGCGAGCTTCAGCTCGCCACGCTTGGCGAGCTCCAGCAGCGCGAGGAGGAGCGAGAGCACTTCCCACGGCTCGGCCTTGCGCGGCAAGATGTCCTTCCACTGTGCGCGCGAGCGAATCGCGAGCAACGCCCGGACGATTCCGATCGCCCCATCCACATCCAGTGCGCGCGGCACGACGTCGTGGACATGCGGCTTCTTCGCCAGCCGAAGGACCCGATCGACTGCCGACAGAAGCTCAGGCAGTGAGATGGTCAGCGGCCGCGCAACGGCAATCTGGGCCGCCTGCTGGGTGTACGCGCGCGCAAACCGACCGCGGCGATCTTCGCTCCGTCGCTCGAGGACATCGACTACTTCCCGCACCTGCTGGTACTCGAGCAGTCGCCTCACCAGCTCGGCGCGCGGGTCCTCCCACAGATCTTCCCCTTCGCGACGCGGCAGCAGCATCTGCGCCTTGATTCGCACCAGCCGCGCCGCCATCTCGAGGTAGTCGGCCGCTTCATCGAGCTTCAGCGAAGAGATGCGCGCCAGAAACTGCTCAGCGATTCTGGCGATCGGGATGTCGTAGATGTCGATCTGTTCGTCGCGAATCAGGGTGAGCAGCAAGTCGAGCGGCCCTGAGTATTCGGCCAGCTCGACGACGAAGACTTCGCCCGCCGCGGCATCCGCAACCCCAAGCGCTCCTTCAGATCTGCCGCTCACATCGTCCATGGACTTGGAATGATGAATGGGAAAACCAGCCGTGATGCAAACTGGAAGACCAGGAACACCGGCCGAAACCACAGATTCAGCAGCGGCGCGCCGAACATTATGAGCAGGAAAAGGAGCAGCAATCCCTGTGCGCCGAGTCTCTGGTAGCTGAGGGCCCACGCTGGGGGCAGGATGTACTTGAAGACGT
>DASSNV010000137.1:0-19094 GCA_035701245.1 Gemmatimonadaceae bacterium
GCTCCTTACCGGTCTCTCCGTAGGCGAGGTGCAGCTTGCCATAGGAAAGAATGCCGGTGCGGTCGCGGCCGTTGAGCAGATTGCTGAAGGTCCACGCCGCGCTCGCCTTCGGGTAGTTGGCGCGAGGGTTTGCGCTGCCGAAAGTCGAGAAGCCGTCGTTCCGGATGCCGAGGTTGAGGACGAGCTGATCGAGCAGGCTCACTTCCGCCTGCGCGAAATACGCCTCGATGTGCCGCAGCGCCCGGTACTCCTGAACGAACGGGCTGATGGTGTTCTGAATGTTGAATGGCTGCGGCGCGATGAGCTGCTCGCCGAATGCGTAGGTCTGCCGCAACCGGCGCGAGTTCAGGTTCTGACCGACGGTGACGGTCAGGTCCGTGTTCGTGCCGAAGGTGTGCTTCGCCGTCGCGATCAGGTTGTGATCGATCTCGAGGTTGTTGATGTCGTTGCGTGTGACGTTGCCGACGACGTCGTTGGCCGAAGTGAGGGGCAGCGATTCGAGGCGCCAATCATTGTAGTAATCCGCGCCGAGGGTCTCGCTGACGTTCAGCCACTCGAGTGGTGTCCAATCGATGTTCAGATTCGAGACCGAGCGGCCGAGCTCGCTGCGATTGCCGGGATTGTCGAGCACGAAGAACGGATTGTCGTAATAGACAGCGTTCTGCATCGCGGCGATGCTCGAAGCGTTCGGGAAGCGATACGCACGCTGCAAGCCGTTCGGCAGGTAGGCATCCTCGTTGTTGAAGTCGGGCGGAGTACGGAGCGCACCGAGCATGACGCCCGAGACGTTGGATCCCTTCTGCACGTACTTGCCGCGGGTATCGATGTAGCTGAGGTTGCCGCTCACCTTGAGCTGTGAGTTGATCTGCTGGGTGCCCTTGAGGCGCACAGTCGCGCGGTTGTACTTGTTGTTGGGACCCTTCAGGTAACCGTTCTGATTCATCAGGCCGCCCGAGGCATAGAACGTCGTGCGCTCGTTGCCACCCGAGACCTGGAGGTTGTTGTCGGCCGTTATGCCGGTGTCGAACAGCTCCTTCGCGTGATTGAACATCGGAGTGCCGGGTGCAGCGGCCGGGCCCCACGACCAGCGGCTCACCGTGCAATCCACTCCGCCGCAGGCAGCGGGAGCTTCGTCGAGACCCTGCACGAAGGTGTGCTGCAGGATGTCGGGCGTGTTGACCTTGTCGAAGGTTTCAGTCGACGAGATCGTCCACTTGGTCGCGCCCGCGGCTCCGGACTTGGTGGTGATGAGCACGACGCCGTTCGCGGCGCGCGCACCGTAGATGGCGGCCGCTGCCGCGCTCTTCAGAATCTGGATCGACTCGATGTCGGCCGGATTGATGTCGGACGCGCGGTTCGGAGCGACGGTGCTCGCATCGGCGCCCTGAGCGGTACCCGATCCGGTCACGATGCTCTGTGTCGAGATCGTCTGATTGTCGATCGGCTGCCCGTCGACTACGAAGAGCGGCTGATTAGTGCCGGATAGGGACGACGCGCCACGAATCTTGATCGAAGCGGATGCGCCGGGCTCGCCGGACTGGGTGCGGACCTCGACATTGGGCGCCTGGGCCGCGAGCGCGGAAACCACGTTCTGCGGATTGGCGGCGCGATTGAGCGCGCTGCTGTCGACGGTGTTGATGGTTGTGGTGAGACGCTCGCGCGTAGTCGATGTTCCGGCGCCAGTCACGACGACGACGTCGAGGTTGAGCGGATTGACGACCAGCGCGAAGTCCTGCGTCACATTGGATCCGGCAGTGAGCGTGATCGGGATGGTGCGTGCCGCGTAGCCGATGGTGCGGGCGACGAGCACGGCACTCTGTCCGTTCGCGCGCGAAGCCGGAACGACGATGGTGTAGCGGCCGGCGTCATCGGTGTGAGTGCCGATGGTCGTGCCCTGAATCAGGACGGTCGCACCGGGAAGCGGAGCGCCGCCCTCACTGGTGACCGTACCTGAGATCGTAGTACCAGCCTGTGCTGCTGCCACCGATGCGGCGCCGAATAAGAGTGCCGACACCGCGGCGAGCCTGCGTACCATCTTCCTGAGGATGTTCGGTGAATTGGGTGGGTGGGAACCGGAGACCGGTCGAGCTATTGACATAGAACGATTCAACATTCGTATCTCCTTCTGGAGTGAGCGCTGAATGCTCAGCGCGTGGTACTGTTCACGTGCAGCGATGTGAACGCGTGTACTCACCGACAGCGTTGCGGAGAGAACCATTTCTCCTGAACGGTTCACTGGGCGACACGTTCATCGTGTCGACGCGCGGCGATGTGCGGAGAGCGAAACTCTTCGTATAGTAGATTCGCGTACACGCAACTTCCAAGTGAACCGTTGGACACTCGGACTACAGTTTTGGTTTGGTAAACGGCGTGAAACGCAACGTGAGCGTGCTTCGGCGTCGCTGCGAGAAAGAGATGCGCGCGTCAGGAGGGAGTAATGTGCGCGTCCACACTACCATAGAGAGCGGTCGTCGTTGCGTATCTTTCGTCCGCATTGTTCAGTTTGCAGCAACTGCTGTCGACCCGTTCTACGCCCGCGGACGAGCTCCCTGGCTGCCGAGTCGTTTACAAAACATTTACAATTCCGGCGGCCAATGCAGGCAGAGAATCGCGCGCGCGGACTCCGTCGGCGAACGGTCCGAGGAGATGCGCAATGCTGTTGGCGTAGTAGCTCACAAGTGGCCGATTGCGCGGAAGGATGGAATAGCCGCTCCCCGTCTTAACAAGAATCCTGCGCATCGAAAGCATTCGCCACGCGCGATCGAAGATCTCTTCGATATCTCCGTCGCGATGAATTACGCGCGCGTTGAGCTCGCGCAGGACGTCGCGCATGTCCGACATTCGCTCGACGAGCCTGGCGTGGGAGACGAAATCACCGTCCAGACTCTGCAGCGCTGCGCACGCAAGACTCACCGGCGTCACCGGAACGAGTGCCGCAATTTTCTCGAGCGCGGCGTCGGCAAGCGCCTGAACCTGCGCGAGTCGTTCCGTTCGATCAATCGCAAAGATGTCGTCACCCTCTCTCGCTCTCGCATCGAGCCACGCGGCCACTGACAGCGGCTCGCCGATCACGACCGACGCGCGTCCGTAACGCTTCCATCGCCGCGCGACCAGTCTCGCCAGATTCCACCACACGTAACGCGCGACTTCCGCTGCCTGTGCGCGCTTCGGCGGACGCTTACGTCCTTCGCGCGCGTCGAGCTCGCGAAGCAGCGACCGGTCCTCGAGCACCCGGTCGTAATTGATTGCAACGGGGACGATGTAGAGCCGCTTTCGCAGCGCGGGGTCGCGCGCGGCGCCGAGCACGTAGTCGAGGAGGCCGATCTTGGCCTTGCCGATTTTGCCGTCGCGGCTGAGGCCGCCTTCGAGAAAGATCCCCTGGGTCACGCCATTCAGCGTGATGAGCTGCACGTAGCGCTCGAGCACGGTGTGATAAAGCTTCTCGCCGTACTTGCGGCGGATGAAGTACGCGCCGAACGACTTGAAGATGTGCTCGAGTGGAAAGACTCTCGCCCATTCGCCGACGGCGTACGAGATCGCGACCTGACCGGACAGCACGTAGCCTACGAGGACGTAGTCGGCATTCGAGCGGTGATTCATGAGGTAGATCACCACCGCGTCGCGCGGCAGCGCCGACTGCGCCGACTGCGCCGACTGCGCCGACTGCGCCGACTGCGCCGACTGTCCGGCGTACTCGGCCGACACCTTGTAGAAGAAGTTGAGCAGCAGCCGGCTAACCACGAGGCCTATTCGATAGTAGGTCAGGATGTTGAAGAACGGCACGATCTCGTCGATGTAGCGCTCCACCTGCTTCCAGGCAGCCACTTCGGTCATCGAGTTTTCAGCCGCGTGAGCGCTTACGGCGCTCGCGATTGCATCGTCGGCGAGGAGGGTCTCCCTGACATGTGCTTTCCTCGTGAGCTTGAATCGATTGATCCGGGCGCGCGAGCGATGGACCGCCCGCAGTGCGCCTCGCACAAACCGGCGTCGAGCCACGCGCGCGGTGATCACCCCTGCCACCGCAAACGAGAGGACGATAAGGATCCAGATCACGCTCAATTATGAAGGTCCAGCGAGATCAGCGCAGCGGCGCGATAGTCATGTCAAAACGAAAAAACGCACCCGGTGAGGGTGCGTTTTTCTGCTGCTTCCGGCGAGCGAGACGAGAGTCAGTCTCGCTAGCGGGCTAGGGTTAGGGCTTCACGACGCTGAGTGTATACGCGCCGTAATCGCAGCCTGCCTGATATGGATCCTCGAATAACAGGCAGTACGATCCGGCGACGATGCGATGGAAGCCTGATGTGGTGGCAGTGTAGGTGATGCTTTCGGTACCCGACGCGCCGACACCGCCATTGTCACGGTAGGTAATCAGACTGCCGCTCGGCGAGTAAAGCGAGAGCAATGCATCGAGTGGCTGCGCCGTCTCGCTGATCCGAACGGTCATACCGGCGGGGATATATACCAGGAAGGAATCTCCCGAGACGTCGGTCTTGCTCCAGTCCCCACTCGCCGGGTTGTAGTTGGTTTTGCAATCGGTGGTCGCGAGAGTCTGGTTGGTCGAAGCCCCGATCTCGATATAGACCGGGCCGCAGGTCGTCACGTCCGACGAGGCGTTTGCAACCGAAACGGTGTAAGCTCCCGTCGACCCAGCCCCCGCTGTCGCGGCGACTGCCTTCGAGCCGGCGGCGGTGATCAGTCGGAAAGTCGCCGCGGCGTTCACGTCCTGCGCGATCAGCGCCGTCCCGTCGGCGGTGACCATGTTGAGCGTCGCGCCGGGCGCGGTCGAAGTCATCGACACCGTTACCGCACCGGCTGGAGTCGTAAGATCATATTCGTCCGCAAACGCGCCGTTGATCACACAATCAGTGGCGGACAGCGTTCCTGCCGCGTTGCCACCGACTGTAATGGACCCACGGGAGCTGGCGGTGAAAAACGTCTTCAACGTTCCGTCCGTCGCGCTCGCACGTTGCGCGCACTGGCCGGTTCCCAGTGTCCACGCGCCCGACGTCGCGTCTCCCGAGGCGTTCGTCGTTGCCACCGTACCTGCCAGCGAGCCTCCACCCTGCACTACCGCGAAAGTCACGTTTTCACCCGCCTTCGGATTGCCGCCGGCGTCGACCACGCGAGCCACGAGGGGATTCGGCAAAGTGCTGCCCGGCGCTCCTGTTTGGTTGTCGCCGCCCTGTGAAGAGATCTTCGAGGCCGGCCCCGCCGAGCTCGCAAGGGTGAACGTGACTGGCGAAGCGCCAGCGACATTTGCGGTCACCGTGTTGTTGCCGACTTTCGGACCGACCTGCCAAAGGCCAGCCGATGCTACGCCCTGAGCATCTGTAGTTGCGATTGGATACTGGACTGCTCCGCCACCGCTCACATCGAAGGTGACTTGCACGCCGGGTATCGGATGTCCAGCGGCGTCGGTGACCAGGACTGCGGGGCCGGGAATAGCGGTGGCCACCTGCGCCGTCGCCGCTGGTGTTGCGGACGCCGTCACAGCGGCAGGAGTCTTGGAGGGCCCGGTCGAGTCCTTACCGCACGCGACGATCGCTCCGGCCGCAGCGAACGCCAGGAATCCCAGCGTCGCACTATTTGAAAAGATTCGAGTCATGCAATCTCCAAAGGGATACGGTTTACGGTGCGCACGCGGCAATCGCCGGTTCGTCACACGGATTGCGGTCGACGAACCAGATCAGACTGGGAGTCGTGACCGACGCATTCGCACTACCGGCTGCGCCGGCACGGAAGTAATAGACGGAGAAGTTGGTTCCTGCCTGGGTCACACCGGCGGAAGGCTTCTCCCCCGGAAGCGTGGCTGGCGCGGAAGGACCGGCGGCCGATGCATTCACGGTGGTGGATCCCGCATCGGTCACCCGCACCGCAGCCGGGCCGGCGGCCCGATCGAAGTATGGAGAGAACGTCAGCGTTCCAACGGAGCTAAAGGTTTCGGTTCCGGGAAGCGGCGTAGTTGCCGTGTTGACGACATAACCGTTGACGATGCCGGTGCCGGCATTCACCAGCCTCACTCCGACCTGACCGGCAGGCGGAGGATCGGCGCTGTCATCGATCATCCACAGGCTGGTCGTGCCCGCGCGCGCACTGCCGGACAGAAGTAGGGTCAGTCGCTTGCCTTCCGGCAGCGTGATGTTCTCATCCGCCATCGCGACGGAAGTCACGTTGATGTCTTTGCTGGTCAAAAAGACGCGGAAGTGGCGGACGCCTGCCGCGGTCGGGAAATACTGCGTGCCCGCGCGGTAAGCGAGATTGTTCGCCACCGGCGAAAGATTCACCTGGTCGACCGCGTGGATGTCGACAGCGCCGGTGTCGTAGAGAGCATTGATGAATCGGACCTGCGACAACGGCGGCAGGCTGGGCGCGGTCACATCGTCTTTCCCACAACCGCTGAAACCTGCGGCGCAGATGCCCAACATTACGAAACGAGATAAACGCATTAGATGCACTCCGGATTTATTGTAGAAACAGAATTCGCTTGCAATCGATCTTCTCTCGATTTCAGTCGGGGTTTGGCGGCGGGTTCTTACCGTCACCTCCGCCACTTCCGAACCCGAGTAGCCCGCGGCTGGCTATGAAGGCGATCAAGCCGCCTCCAACGGCTGCCGCTGCGATCCACGTGCGCGACCGGGAAAAGCGCTGCTCTCTTGCATTCGTCACCACGCTTCTCGGCACCAATAGCGCCTCCCCGGTCCAGTTGTTCGATTGGCCGTTCAGGTAGCTGACTTTCGTAACGCGGAGTGAATAGGCCGAATCAGTACTCATTACGGTCGTCCCTTCAATGGAGCTCGCGCCCGGTCCGACACTATCTCCGAGCGCGACCCGGCCTCGATCAGTGAGGTCGAGTACGAGGTGCGTTCCCGGCGCGGGAGCCTCGGGCGCGGCGCTGTAGACGTAGCATCCATCCACAGCAAGCACCGCTAGCGCGCCCAGGCCCGCGAGCCCAAACCTTTTCCAGCTCATCGCGATCAACGATCCGCGCCAAGATTCAGAGCCACCGACTAGAACCCGTACGTTCCCTTCGCCGCCCGGACCTTATCCGTGGTGTAGAGGGCAAGGTTCTGACGGGCGTATAGCTCTTCCCACGGCACGGGCCACTCGAGGATGGTGCCTTCAGTCAAGTCACCCCAGCCGCGCCCATCGATGAACCACTGCGCGTAACCGGTGAAGCTCGTTTCAATGCGCTTCTCCCACTTCATCGCTTCCCACACGGTGCCACACGCCGTCGATGTGTAATTGGGTGGTTGTGGAACTCGCGGCACGCACGCACTGCCACCCGGCACGATCGTGTTCTGGTCGGTGGTCGATGGGATCGCCGGCAGTCCTGCGGCGGTACGCGTCAGATTGATGAGCGGCACGGCCTGCGCAGTCCGACCGGTGCGCATGTATCCCTCGGCGGCGAGCATGTTGTTCTCCGCGAGAGTGAGCGCCTCTACCGGTCCGTTGCCACCGTTGAATCGGATTCCCCAGAATCGTTGGTTGTCGTAGTACCAGGTGCCCCACGGGGCAGCTGGTTTATCGTCGCCCTGGAGCCGGTTATAGAAGTACAGATTGCTCCCTGCGGGAGTCCCGGTCTTGGCGGGAGCGCCGGAGGCAGCGTTCTGCTCCGCGCGGGTCTCCCCGGATGGGAACCGCAGGTCAGGCGTACGGAGCAGAAATGCCGAGCGGCTGTCGACCGGCGTAGCCAGCCATGAATCGTATGCGCCGGTGGTGTCGGCCATTCCCAGGATGAATGGTGTCATCTGGCTCCAGGTGGCATCGACAGCGAGCTGATTGAGCCATGTCGCGTTCCAACCGCCGGCGTTGTCGGCGTTGACGATGAAGTCCTCGGTGATGCCTGCCGTCGCATCGGCTACCACAGCGTTCCAGTCCACCGCGGCGCGCTCAGCCGGAGTGCGTGCAACGCCGGCGCGGAAGCGCGCTTTGTAGGAGTGAATGATCTGCTCCCATCTATCGATTGGGATCTCGTCCCCCGAAACCCAGTCGGTCGGGATTGGCCAGCCGCCGGTACCGGTCGTTGCCTCTGGTGATTCGGCGACTGCAATGGCGGAGTCCAGCATCTCGAGCGCGACTGCCATGACATCAGCGGCCGGCGACAGCGGCGGGACCTCGTCGGACGGCACCAGCGGCGTGATGATGGCGGCGGAATCGTAAAGCATCGCGACATTCGCCAGGCCGTATCCAAGATTGAAATATGCAAACGAGATCGCACGCGCATCACGCGCAGGTGAACCGGTCGAGTTACCGACTGCGACGAATGCCTTCAGCGCTGCGATCGCGTTCGCCGCGCTGCGCGCATTCCGGGTGAGCTCGTCGAAATCGTTGTAGATGATGTCCTGATCGGAGTTTCCAACCGAGTTGCTGACGGGTTGCCGCGGAATCGACGCGCGCGCGCCCATTCCGAAATTCGCAAGTCCGGAATGGCTCTCGAACGACATCACCTGCGACTGCACTCCGAGTCCGATGTTGCCCTGCTGCGCGTTCCACATCTGCTGGAACAGCTTGCCCACGATTGCCTCGACACCCGCCGGCGTGCTGTAGACGCGCGGCACGTCGGGGTTGTTCGTGTTCTGAACCGACAGCGGATTATCGTTGCAGCCTGTCACGAGGGCCGCTGCCGATACCGCTGCGATTCCAGACCAGAGTCTGACAGCTCTAATGTTGTGCATCAATACCTCAATGAGTCTTGGAGGATGGGTGGGGAGAGCCGCCGGTACCGCCGGCTCTCCCGTCACTGCGTGAGCCTAGAACGAGGTCGAAAGCTGGAACGTGAACGTCCGCATCTTCGGGTAGCTGTACGAAGTGGCACCCGAGAGAACCGCGGAATTCAGCGGCCCTGTCGTGGTTCCAGCCTCGGGATCGAATCCGCGGAAGTTGGTCCAGGTCTTCAGGTTTCTGCCAACGACCCCCACGGTCCAGTCGCCGTTCCCGAATACCGAGCCAAGCTTGTAGTTCACGGACAGCTCACGGAGCTTCACGTAGCTCGCATCCTCGACGTTGTACGAATTCGGTTGCAGCACATCGTACAAGCCGCCGACTCCGGCCGTGCTTCCGGAAGTCGGAGACGCCGACGGACCCTGACGCCAGTAGTAGCCGACCGGCCGTGCGGTCTCGACGGACTTGCCGGATTGATCGACTTCGCCGCTGGTGAGATCGCCAAGCGACCAGGCATACTGGACGTTGAAGACCTTCTGGCCGCGCGCGGCGTCGAACAGCCCGTAGACGTTGAACTTCTTCCAGTCGATCGAGTGCGACATGCCCCAGTGATACTTGGGCAGTGCGCTGCCGAGTGGAACGTTCGCGACCGCGCCGTTGGAATCACGGAGCGCCATTGGCATACCCCAGTTGGTGCGGTTGCCCCACGGGCCAGTGCCGAGCGGGAGCTGTGCGCGCCACAGATTGCGGGTGATGCCCTCGGTCAGCTGGTTGCCGGCACCCACCCAAACGATGAAGCCCTGACTGTTCGGGCGGTACGCCGCGCTGGCATCCGTCGGGTTCATCGAGCACTGATTGGAGAATCCGGTCGGAAGCTGGCTGCACTGGGTCACGAATGCCGTGCCGTGCAGAGTTCCGATCTCCTCGCCCTCGCGGAACTTGAATACGGTGAAGGTATTCTGAACTGTGATGTTTCCGGTGAATTCGGGGACATCGAGGCGAGTGATGACCGACTGGGTGCGGTCGTAGATCACACGCGACGTCCAGTTGAGAGAGCCGCGGGTGACGATCGGAACCGTCAGAGTGCCTTCCCAGGTCTTGTTGGTGATCTCACCCGCATTGAGCCACACCGTCGAGAAACCCGACGCGGAAGACGCGGGCACCGGCAGGATCTGCCGGTCGATCACGGCCTTGGAGTGGGTGAGGTTGAGTCCGATTCGGTTGAAGAATTCGAGGTCGGTGCCGAGCTCGAGCTCCTTGTTGATCTCGGGCTTGAGGAAGCGATTGCCCAGCTGCTGCGGATTGAGCACACCGCCCGTACCGATCGTATAAGTCTCGTACTGCGCGCTGAATCTCGGACGCTGTCCGGTCGTACCCTGTGAAGCGCGGAGCTTGAACAGGCTCAGCGCATTCGGGAGCGGCCACCAGGGCTCGCGCGACGCGATCCACGCGCCTGCAATTCGTCCGAAAGTCTGCCAGCGGTTGCCCGCGCCGAAAAGAGAGCTGCCGTCGCGACGCACGAGGCCGCTCAATACGTAACGATCCTTAAAGTCGAAATCGGTTCCGACGAAGAAGCCCATGTCACGAATGGTCTGCGAGCCCGAACCGATGTCGAAGTTCTTCGTCGCCGCATCCGAAGTTCCAAGGCCGGCGACCACGAGATCTTCGCCGTACAGGTCCTGATTTCTCAGCGTCTGATCGCCGTACACGAAGCGGCTGGTCAGAGTGGCGTTGAGATCGCCGAAAATCTTGTTCGCGGCGCCGCCGAAGCTGGTCGTGTACTGCTCATTGTCGCTGCTGCCTTCCTGGATCGCACCAGCCGAAGTCGCGGGGTCGTCGGACGTCGTGCGGTATCCGCGGTCCCACTGCCGGTGGAACTCACCGGTCGAGCGGTCGTATCCGAAGCTCGCGTCGAGATTCAGCCACTCGAACGGCAGGTAGTGAGCGGCGGCGCCGCCGACGAATCTCGTCCCGCGGTCGACACGCTTGTCGTACTGGTTGTCGTAGAGCGGATTGTAGTTCTGCGACGAGTTGCTCAGCGGGTTGTGATTGACAACGATCCGGCCGAGGTTGTCACGCGCCTCGAGGTCCGCCATCCACGGCGCGCGGGTGATCGAGAAGAACGTGCTGCTGCCGTTCGACGCGTCGATGTTAGCGCCGTGGTCGACGGTCTGGCTGTAGAACGAATTGATGTTCGCCGTCACATGATCGCCGAAGCGCTGGTCGACGTTCACGCGAGCGGAGTTGCGAACGAATCCGCCGATGTACTTCACCGCGCCCTGCTGATTGAGGTTTCCAATACTGGCGTACACGCCGGTGTTGTTGACGTTGGCGCGCATGTCGGCGCTGCTGTTGACGAATGGTGCGGAAGTCACCAGCTGTCCGACGGGGTCTCTGAGAACCGGCCACGGAGTAACGTCGAAAGTGCCCGTCATCTGCTCGTAGGTCGGGGCGCTGGCGAAACCGAGGTCACCCATGAACTGCTGCGGGCTCGATGAATAATTCAGCCCGTTGTTGTTGATGCGTTGGACCTCCTGGTCCCAGTCGATGTAGCGGCCGCAGGGTGATCCCCCGACCTGAAGCCTGGCGCAGAAGAGCTTGGCGTCGGGCGTCAGGGCAAGATCAGTAGTCTTGGAAAGCGGGAATTCGCGCTCGAGATCGCTGGAGCCTGCCTCGGTGCGGGCGCCGAAACGAACACCTGACGGAGCGGTCTTGCCGCTCTTGGTAGTGATGTTGATTACCCCCGCGCCCGCGCGCGCGCCGTACAGCGCAGCAGCCGCGGCACCCTTCACCACCTCGATGTCCTCGATGTCACTCGGGTTGATGTCGGGGAGAGATCCCTGAAGAGGAACGCCGTCGAGCAGATAGAGCGGCTGCTGGCTGCGGCCGCTGGCATCGAGCGAGACTGGACCGCGAAGAACGACCTGGGGCGCGGTTCCGGGCCGACCGGACGAAGCGACTATAGTAGCGCCGGGAATCTTACCCTGGATCTGGGCAAGCGCGTTGGTACCAGTCACCGGCATCGCGGCGGAATCGATCTTCGAGACAGTGAAGGGCAGCTTCACCTGCTGCGTGGCTGCGGTAACTCCAGTCACGACCACGGCGTTCAGCTGGGTAACGTCAGTCTTGAGACTGAAGTTCACCGTTTGGCTGCCTGCCGTCAGGCGCAATGGGCTGACCCCGGGCTGGAATCCGATGGCCCGCGCTCTCACCGTCACGGGCTGGCCGGAGACGCGAGCGGCGGGCACGTTGATGGTGAAGCTGCCGGCCTGGTTGGTCGTCACGGAGATGTTCAGCTCCGGAACCTGAATGTTGGCCCCGGCGAGCGGTTGGCCCTGGTCCGAAACTACGCGACCGGACACCACAGCCTCCTGTCCCCACGCAACCGCTGGCGTAAGGACTGCCAGCGCTGCGAGAGTGCCGACGATCGTCATTGCAGAACGGATTAATTTCTTCATGCGCACCTCAGATAGGTTCGAAGAGTTCCAAAAAACGATGGATTGCGGCGGACGCCGTGTCGGAGTTCATGTACGGATGCCAGAGATCCTCCCTGTGCGAAGAGGGTGCGCTATGCTGAACACTGTGACCGAGCTCCAAAAGAGCTCAGAATAAAAAACGCGAATGACCGGAACGGGATTATTCCGCGAACCAGTGACTTCGAATCGTCAGCAAGTTTTTGAGCGCCAGGGATCGGCGGTGGGACCAGATTGTCCAGCCAGGTTTTTGGAACGGGTGTCCGGCTGAAGCGATCGGCCAGAAGGTACAATCCGGGAATTCAAACGCGCAAGAGCCTTTTCTTACCGGCCCCCATCGTGACGGGCCAAGGAATCCGGCTTTTCGGGGCTCGCCGACCCCGTTGGCGGCTGTCCGACATCGAATCGGAAGGGCTGCTGGACCACCTGCCTCACCCGGCGCCCGGCCTTCTCGGCGGGCACGAACGTCGCCCCTCGCAGCGCGGTCCTTACAGCATCCGAGAACAGGGGATCAGTAGAAGACACGATCCCAATCGTGGACTCCTCGACCCGACCCAGGGTGTCGACGACGAACTCCGCAATGGTCAACCCGCGGACGCGCGCGGCGTACAGCGGAGGGGGAAATTCGGGCCGGATTGGATGATTGAGGTCGGCGGTCGCCGGGCTGTCCACGTTTTCCGCGGTAAAAATCGCGGCGCGGTCCACCAGGTCCTCGAGATCCACCTGCGCGCGCGGCGCCCGCACCGGATCGGTGTCGGGCCCGCGCGACCAGATCAACATCGTGCCGCAGCTCGAGAGATCGCGATTGTCCATGTACCGGAGCGGTGCTGTCGTCGCACCCAGGTAAAGCTCGATGCCCTGGATGCTACTCGGCACGAAAGCATCTACGTCCGTCTCGCCAGCGGGCATCGGGATCCCGTCCAGCCACACCAGAGGCGAGCAGGTTCTGCCGCGCATCCGCATCGCTGTTATTCCGGCGCGGCCACGCGCCACTCGAATTCCCGGAACGGTCTGCAGAAGCTGCCCCATATTGCTGGGATTCTGCCGGTCTATCTGATCTCGGGTGATGAAGTATCCCGAAGATCTTTTCTCGAGGCGTTTATAGTAGCCGGCAAGGCGGCCGCTGTACTCCAGCCGGTTTGGATGCACGACAACGGGTGTGAGAGTAGTCGGAACCACTTTCATCCGAATCAGCACCGTGGCGTCGGCGCGGTCGGAGATCTCGACGGGCAATCTGACCGGAGTAAAACCGAGCCGTCGCGCCGTGAGAATTTGCGAGCCGAGTGGAACTCCGAGGAGAGCGAACTTCCCGCGATCGTCGGTCGCAGCCCGAATCGAGGTTCCCTCGATTGCGACTTCGGCGCCAAAAATCGGTGTCTCCGAAGGATCGGTGACGGCTCCCACGAGCGTGCCGCCGCTCTGCGCCGGCATTGCCGTGGCACAAACCGCGACCGTCACGAGGCCAATCGTGCAATGCCGTACACAGCGTAACATTCGAGCCTCCCCTCAGCGTCGAAGGAGAGCGTAAAATCCCCGCGCAGGTCACTGCGTCAAACCTGGCGCACCAGTTTCTAAGGTATCAATCGTCTCATTGAGCAACAATAGTCCTTGAGCCCGGTGGGCCGATGCATGCGTGAATGGCGTTTGTACGTTGGAAATCGGTTGCGGCTTCGGTGCAGCGCACCTACTATGAGGCGCCTCCCGCCGGCCCACCCATCCGTCACCAGGAGATACATTGCGCCGCCGATTCAAGCTCTTCATGGTTGCTGCCGCGACCACTCTGACTGGTTGCGCGACCGCAGGCCCGAACACAACGCCGACTCGTTCCGACGTAATTACCGCCGCCCAGATCAGCACGTCCGGTGCGTCGTCGGCATGGGATGCCGTCCAGCGACTGCAGCCACACTGGCTGCGTCCCCCGGCGACCGGATCGATCGCTGGAGGTGTCGCACAGAGCCAGGTCATTCTCGTTTACCTCGACGGCCACCGTCTCGGAGATGTGTCCAGTCTTCGCACTCTCAGCACATCGGGCATCACGTCGATGCGTTGGCTTGACGCAGCGCGAGCTTCGACCGTCCTTACAGACATCGGATCCGACCCGATCGCGGGCGCGATAGTAATCCGCACCCAGTAGGACGGCCGACCCTCAGCGCGTACCCTTCGCCGGCGTGGTGGACGGCGTCGTGAACGACGGCGCCTTCACCGGCGCGATCTCGCGTTCGCGCACCGATTGAACTTCGCGCTCGCGGCCGTTGTCGCGTGACGCATCTCCACTGCCCTGCAACATCCCGCTGTTCGAGACGAGCTGTGCGGCGAGCACCGTCTGGATCACGCTGGTGATGTTGTTGGTCGCCGCATCGGCTGCTCCACCGGCCTCGCCACCACCAGAGATCGTCACCAGTTTCGCCTTGGCCAGTGCGTCGGCGATCACCGGCGCGATGTCCGGAATCATCTCGATCTGCCGGTAGCGGAAGTAACTCTCGCCACCGGCCTTGATCGCTTCGTTCACCTTCTGAATGCTTTCCGCCTGCGCCTGCGCGACGGTCGTAATTCTGATCGCCTCGGCCCGGGCGCGCGCTTCGGCCTCGATGCGCAGCTTCTCGGCGTCGGCTTTCGCCTGCGCGATCTGGGTCGCCTCCAGCTCGGCAACGCGCTGAACGCCGAGCGCGGTCTGCTTCTTCGCCTCGGCCTCGGCGATCAGAGCGGCGTTCGCGGCCCTGGTCTGCTCCAGCTCGCGCTGCTTGTCGGAGATCACGCGCTCGGCCTCGAGCTGTGCATCCTTCGCTCGCCGCGCCTGTTGCGCGGTGACGATATCAGCGTTCGCCTGCGCTTCGGCCGCGGATTGCCGGCGGCGTGACTCGGCGACTTCGGACTGTACGACTTTGATGTTCAGGGAATTGAAGGTGAGTCCGAGATCGGTAAGCTCGCGTGAGCACGCCTTGCGAATGATCACCGCAAGCGGATCGTCATCGTCGTCCATTCCTTCGAGGGCGACTTCGGCCGCCCGCGTCACGGGTGTCGGCTTCGCCGTCGCAATCGCGGTTGTCTCACTGGAGCCCGCGCCAAGCTGCGGCGTTTGACCGGACTGGAATTGCGGCGCTGACTTCGCGGAGAAGAGCTGGTCGTGGGTGAGCAGGTTGATCGCGCGGCGCGCGGAGCTCGAGAGCAGATCGATCAGAATGTTCTCCTGATCGGCGGCATCCTTCGAGAAAAAGCGGTTCGCCGCCGTCTTGATCATGGTGTCGGTGTCGCCGACCGACACGATCGCGCTGGCGAGAATCCGCACCTTGATCGGTTGCGGGGTCCCGTTGCGATCCACATCAGCGGTCTGGTCGGTGATGTCGAGATCGACGTTGATCGCCTTGCTGGAGAGCGTGGTACCCGTCGTAAGAAGCGGGACCTCCTTCGATTTTCCGGGCCCGCGATAAATGATCGTGCTCCCCTGCAGCCAGCTCACCATCCGAATGGTTCCGGCTTCGACGTTCCGCAGGAACGACGACACAATAAGTGGAATTACACCGAGCACGCCGACGAGAACGGCGACGATGATGATCAGCATCTGGGTCATCCTGAGTATCCTTTGAGAGAGCGCAACGAATCAGGCCCCGCCCAAGCCAATGCGGGACACGACGCAGCGGTTGCGCGCAGCGTCCACTTCCTCGATCCGGACCGAATCGCCGGATCGCACCCGAACGCCGGCCGTCCGCTCATCCGCGGTCAGGGTGCCAAGTATCTGTACGACTTCGCCGCCGAGCTCGACGGCGACCAATCCATTGCCGTTGGCATCGAAGCCAGTCACCGCCCTCGCCTCGGACATGATCGCCGTCTCGAGGGTTTGCGCCGGCTGCGACTCGAAGCGGAACAAGGAGTTGAACAGCGGCCGCACTACTACGCTCTCGAATGCAATTCCGCCGATCACCGCAATCGGCAATGCCAGCACCGGACCGACGAGCCGCTCGACGATGACGCCAGTCGCGCCGAAGCCGACCAGCACGTTGAACAGAGTCCGCGGCGAGAGCCACGACCATGCGTGCGTCTTCCAGTCGTCGGCGTGCAGGTGAGCGGAATGACCGTGAAGATGTCCCGCGTGCGCCTGGACGTGTCCTGCGTGCGACGGCGCGGCGGCACCATGCGAATGCGCGACTGCATGCGGCGCGCCCGTGCCATGCATCTCGTGCCCACTCGTGTCATGCCCCGCATGCTGGCTTCCGCCGTGACTGCTCGTGAAGCCGAGGAAAGCCATGGCGGCCATCCCGGCGGCGCCGAGTACCACGCAGAAGATGTAGAGGTCCATGAGGGGAAGCGGGAAGCGGGAAGCGGGAAGGGTGCATCCCGCGCGAATCAATCGTACGAGGATGTTGCACTAGCTGTTTCTGCGGCGCAATCAAACAGCCAGTTGCGTGTCAAATTTGACACTCAACTGGCTGTGAATGATTGGCACGTTTTTGCGGAAGCGAGGTCAGCGGAGGAGTCCTACATACTTCCACCGCTTCCCGTTTTCGGCCTGCCGCTTCCCGCTAAATCTCCTCCGGAACTGGCACCGTCTCCGGCAGCGCGAAGTCCGAATCCGAATCGCTCGCCAGGATCTCGGCGATCGTCGGCTCGGGCGGAAGCTCCGGCGCCGGTGGCACCGGGGCTCCCTCGATCTCCACTTCCTGGTACCGATACATGCCTGTCCCGGCCGGGATGAGGTGACCGATGATGATGTTCTCCTTGAGGCCGAGCAGCTCGTCCCGGGCGCCGCGGATCGCGGCGTCGGTCAGAACACGGGTCGTCTCCTGGAAGCTCGCCGCCGAGATGAACGACTGGGTCGTGAGACTGGCCTTGGTGATGCCGAGCAGCAGCGGCTCCGACACTGCCGGAGACTGCTTCTTCTTCTTGGCCTTGTCGTTCGCTTCCCGGAAGGTCTGCTTGTCGACGTGCTCGCCCTCGAGGAACTCGGTGTCGCCGCTCTCGAGCACTCGCACTTTCTGCAGCATCTGCCGCACGATCACGCCAATGTGCTTGTCGTTGATCTTCACGCCCTGCAGGCGGTAAACCTCCTGCACTTCGTTGAGCAGATACTCCTGGACCGCGCGTGGTCCCTTGATGCGGAGAATGTCGTGCGGATTGACCGGTCCTTCAGACAGACGGTCGCCCGCTCTCACCCAGTCACCGGCGTGCACGCGAAGGTGCTTGCCGGCCGGGATCTCGTACAGCTGACCCGGATCCTCGGCATCCGCCGGAGTATCCTTCGGCACGACTCTGATCTCGCGCTTGCCGCGCTTGATGTCGCCGAATCGCACCTCACCATCGATCTCGGAGATCGTGGCGGGATCCTTCGGACGACGCGCCTCGAACAGCTCGGCGACGCGCGGCAGACCACCGGTGATGTCGCGCGTCTTGTAAGCCTCGCGCGAGATCTTGGCGATGATGGTGCCGGCGCTGATCTTCTTGCCATCGTCCACCGTGAGCTGAGCGCCCACCGGAATCACGAAGTCGCGCAGGCGCTTCTCCTTGCCGCCCTTGGTCTCGATGATCTCGATGTGCGGGTGGAGCTTCTTCTCCTTGTCCTCGATGACCACGGTCTGGCGGAGACCGGTGAGCTCGTCGAGCTCCTCGGAAACCGACTCGTCCGGGATCAGGTCGACGAAGCGAATCGTTCCTTCGACGTCGGAGATGATCGGGTTGGTGTACGGATCCCAGGTGAAGATGATCTGATCCTTCTTGACCTCTTCGCCATCCTTGACCATCAGGGTGGCGCCGAGGGGAACCTGGAGACGCGCGCCGACGCTGGCGTTGCGCTCGCCCGAGCTCTTGATGGTGAGCTCGCCTTCGTACGACGTGACGATCTGCTGTTTCTCGGCGTTGGTGACGACCACGAGGCGATCCCCGTACTCGATCGTTCCCGCGACCTTCGACTTGCGCGCCGTCTGCTCGGCGATACGCGCCGCGGTTCCACCGATGTGGAAGGTGCGGAGCGTGAGCTGAGTGCCCGGCTCGCCGATCGACTGCGCGGCGATGATTCCAACCGCTTCACCCTTGTCGACCATTCCCATGGTCGCGAGGTTGCGGCCGTAGCACATCTGGCAGAGGCCGCGCTTCGCCTCGCAAGTGAGAACGCTGCGGATCTTCACCGTCTCGAGACCGGACTCTTCGATGCTGCGAGCCATGTCTTCGTCGATCAGCTGACCAGCCTCGACCAGCAGCGTGCGCTGGCCCGACTCGTCGATTTCATGCACATCGTAGATGTCTTCAGCGGCCACCGTTCCGACGATACGCTCGGCCAGCGGCTCAATGATGTCCTCGCCTTCCTTCAGCGCTCCGACCTCGAGGCCAAGGATGGTTCCGCAATCCTCCTCGGTGATCGTCACATCCTGCGCGACGTCGACGAGGCGGCGGGTGAGATAACCGGCGTCCGCGGTCTTGAGCGCGGTGTCGGCCAGACCCTTGCGGGCGCCGTGGGTCGAGATGAAGTACTCGAGCACGGACAGTCCTTCACGGAAGTTCGACTTGATCGGGCTCTCGATGATCTCGCCGATACCACCGGTGAGCTTCTTCTGCGGCTTCGCCATCAGTCCGCGCATGCCGGCGAGCTGACGGATCTGGTCGCGTGACCCACGCGAGCCGGAATCGAACATCATGAAGACCGGGTTGAAGCCTTCGTTCGATTCGCGCATCGCCCGCACCATCGCATCGGCAACGTCGTTGTTGGCGTGCGTCCAGGTGTCGATCACCTTGTTGTAACGCTCACCGTTGGTGATGTTGCCGGTCTGATACGCCTTCTGGAATCTGTTGACGCGCTCCTCCGCCTCACCGAGCAGAGTTTCCTTCTCGGCGGGAATGTGGAGGTCCTCGATTCCAATCGACACACCGCCGCGCGTAGCGTAGCGGAAGCCGAACTCCTTGAGGCGGTCGAGGAACGGAACGGTGCCCTGGAGCCCGCTCTTGCGATAGGACTCGAACACCAGCTCGCCGAGC
>DASSNV010000138.1:0-13976 GCA_035701245.1 Gemmatimonadaceae bacterium
TGACATCGAGCAGATTCCCCTCCCGGATGCCTCGGTTGACGTGATCATCTCGAATTGCGTCATCAACCTCGCGGCAGACAAGAACAAGGTGCTGAGCGAGGCATTCCGTGTTCTCAAGCCAGGCGGCAGGTTTGCCGTGTCCGACGTCGTGGTGCGCGGCGACGTCCCGCGTGAAGTCAGGACGAGCATGGAGCTGTGGCTCGGCTGCGTCGCGGGCGCGTTGGAGGAGCAGGAATTCAAGTCGATGCTGCGCAGCGCCGGGTTCGCGAAGCCTTCCATCACACCGACCCGGATCTACAAAGCCGCCGACGCGGCGGCATTCCTCGAGGGCTCCGGTCTCGACGCAACGAGGCTCGCAGCCGAGATTGACGGGAAGTTCATGGGCGCGTTCGTGCGCGCGGTGAAGCCGGCAGCGAAGTGTTGCGGCCCCGAGTGCTGCTGATCGCAGGCAGGGAGGTGAAGGTGAAGATTCGAGATGCCAGTCCCGCTGATTTAGCTGCCGTAGAGGGCTTGCTCGCTGCGAACGACCTTCCCCGGGACGGCGTTCGCGGCAGCTTCGCGGGATTTCTCGTTGCCGACGACGAAGGCGTTGTCGTCGGCGCGGTGGGCCTGGAGACGTTCGATTCGGCTGCGCTGCTGCGCTCAGCGGTTGTCGCGGCGGACCATCGCGGTACGGGAGTGGGCCGTCAACTGGTTGAACAGGCGCTCGAGCGCGCGGAGCGGGAAGGTGTAGACGACGTTTACCTCCTCACTACTACAGCCGAGGACTATTTCCCGCGCTTCGGCTTCACGCGCGCCAGCCGCGCCGCGGTGCCCGCCGCCCTCGAGTCATCGGCTGAATTTCAGGGTGCGTGTCCGGAAAGCGCGGTTGTGATGACTCGGCGCACAACAAGAGCGAGCAGGTGACCACCTTACTCAGTTCGCTTTTTGTTGCTCCCTCTGCAGTCGATGCGCAACTGCTTCGGCCTGCGTAAAGACTCTCAGCAGATTCTCTCCAGCGAGTTTTCGTAGATCGCCGTCCGACCAGCCGCGTCTCGCGAGCTCCGCAAAAAGTGCCGGGAAAGTCGAGACGTCCTCGAGTCCCTCCACTACTTCCGTGATCCCGTCGAAGTCGCTCCCGATTCCGACGTGATCCACGCCCGCCACCTTGCGCACATAGTCGATCTGATCGGCGACCTGGGATAGTGTCGCGCGCGGCTGCGGGTGGCTCGCGCGCCACTGCTTGACCTCGCGCGTGATTGCCGCGGTGTCGCTGCCGTATTTCTTCTCGAGATCGGTGATCAGCGGGCGAGTCGACTGCTCGTACAGCTGGACCGCCGGGGAGACGAAGCCGGTGACGAACGGAACCATCACGATCCCTCCGTTGGTCGTGATGCGTCGCAGGATCGAATCCGGCACGTTGCGGGCGACATCCACCAGCGCGCGCGCTCCGGAATGCGAGAAGATCACCGGCGCCTGCGTCACGTTGAGCGCGTCGCTCATCGTGCCGGGTGACACGTGCGAGAGATCCACCAGCATGCCGAGCCGATTCATCTCGCGAACCACGCTGTCGCCGAACGCGGTCAGCCCGCCATGCCTTGCCGAATCGAGCGCCGCATCCGCCCACGCGAGGGTCACGTTGTGAGTAAGGGTCATGTAGCGCACGCCGAGGTCGTAGTACGCGCGCAACGCGCCGAGCGAATTCTCGATCGCATGGCCGCCCTCGAGGCCAAGCAAGGAGCCGATCCTGCCCTGTTTGAAGTCGCGCCGGATGTCTTCGGCACTCAGAGCAAGCGCGAGACGATCGGGATATTTCGCAATCATCCGCCGCGCGATGTCGATTTGCTCGAGCTCGACGCGGGCATAGCCGGAATCCGGATACTCGCCCGGTGTATACACCGACCAGAACTGCGCGCCGACCATTCCCTGCTTCAGTCGATCGAGATCGGTGTGGCCGGGAGTGCGCTTTCGCAAGTCGTACGCGTCGACATTGCCGCGCGCGATCGAGTCTTCACGGATGCGCCACGGCAGATCGTTGTGGCCATCGATGAGGGGAGTTTGCCGCAAAACGCGTTTCGCTCTCTCGAGATCGTTGGCGTTTGGTGCCGGCGATTGTCCGTAAGCGGGGAGTGATGCGATGGCGAGGGCGATCAGTACACCGAGAACGCGGAGCGCACCGCGATCGGCACGGGAAGAATGCAAATGCATGGCGCCTAAGGTAAGCGTGAAGGCGGCCCGGTGCAGTCGGTATTCAGGGGAGGAGTGCCGGACCCGGCGGAGTGTCTAGTATCTCAACGGCCTCCAGACTGTCCGCTTCGCGAACAACGAGTCGGATCGGATGCAGCCATTGGAGCCACGGCATCATCCCGCCCGCGTCGTCGCGTATCAGGTTCGAGTCGATGCCGTTTGCATCCAGCACGGCCTGCGCGACGTGCGCCTCGACCTCGTTGGCGAAGGTCCTTATTACGGTATTGAGCTCCGGCAGCTGCCGCTCCATTCACGCCCCAGGCAATGTCACTGGAAATCTGCAACGATGTCGCGTCAACTGCATATACTTCGGAGAGACCCTGCCCACTGCTGGCACACGGTCTGCGCGTTAGCAGGGCTCACACTGTCCAGGCGCACATGAAAGTTTTCCCCCGCCTTTCGATCGTTTTGATACTCGCTATCGCGGCGAGCGTCGCGGCTTGCCGCAAGGAGACGAAGGGGAAGGAAGTCGCGGCCGTCGCGCAGGACACGATGTTGCTTCACGACCTCGCCGAGGCGAACAAGAATACCGCCGCCGCTGCTGCTGCCGACAATAGTCTCAATACGATGGTGACGAGCGGCAGCAGCACGCTCACGAGCGATCAGACGCCACAAAACCGGCCCGCAGACTCCCGGGTGATCACGTCTCCGCCGGCGACCAATCCGTCGGTGTTGACATCACGTCCGAGGATCACCGCTCCGACGACCGCCAACGACGCGTCTGGTCCAACTACCGTTCCGCTCGAGCGTTCTCCGGCGTCAGCGCGGCCATCGTCAGGAGATCCGTGCGACTCGCCAACAACCGCGGACCAGCGCACTTGTCTCAATCGTTCGATCGTAGCGAATGATGCCGATCTGAACAGCACCTATCAGGAGCTCATCGCGCAGGCGCGCAAGTCCGGTGGCTCCGAGCTCGAGGAGCGGATCCGTCAAACCCAGCGCGAGTGGGTGAACGAGCGCGACGCGAATTGTCGTCCCGACACGCAGAGTGCGGGCAAGCTGTGGGCGCGCTCGGTGGCAAGGTGTCTCGCCAATTATTCCGACAAGCGCACCGCCGAGCTGCGCCGCACTCTGGCAGGGTTGAGGGGACAGTAACAACTAGCGGTTGGCGCGGTACTGCAGTCCTGCGCTCGCCAGCGCTCTTCCCTGCAGCAACGCGTCGATCTCCGACGCGGCAACCGGCCGCGGCGAGATCCAGCCGTTGGCGATCGCGCGAGTCGGCACGCTTACGCTCGCAACTGTGCCCGCCGCACTGATCTCAACGACCGCGGTTGCGTCGGTGGTGCCCTGGTAGCCGCTGTTGATCACGAGCACCCACCGACCGGTCGCCGGCTTCTGCCAGCGGACGACGTACATGCCGGGATGCGACGTAGCGCGAATGTCGAGGCGCATGCTCTGACGCTTGCCGTCAACGACGCCTTCGGCTGTTCCAGTGACGGTCTTTGAGACGATGTCGCCGTGATGATAGGTGCGCACCGTAAGGAACGCATCGCGCGTATCCTGGTCGAACGGATTGGCGGGATACTCGATCGCGATCCACGGCGGTCCGGCGAGAGCGGTGCTGACTGCGCAGACACTGAGCACAGCGGCGAGCGCGAAGGAGCGGAGCATTGTGATTCTCATGGGATACTCCTGAAGGGGTTCATTTGGCGGACGTACGATGCCGGTGGGGCCTTCAGGGTTTGAACCAGGTGCGAGGACAGTTAGGTAGATGAATCCACTGCGAGAACAGTAAGGTGCGAGGTGATTGGGAGAAGGTGGGAGAGGTGCGGGGCGTTTGGATCCTTTCCGCCTACCGATCACTATCGCACCTGCAAACGGCGAATGCACGCGTGACGCAAAGGTGGCGGAAAGACTGTAATAACCGCACCCCTCCTGCCTCCTCCCTATTACCTCGCCGCCACGGCCTTACTCTTTTCGCACTTGGTTGCAACTCAGCCGCCTCGACGAAGAGTGACCGTCCCCTTGAACGTCCGCACGGTCACCTTTGCTCCACCGTCGCGCGTCTCGGTGGTCAGCTCCGAGCCATGGCCAAAACGGCCGGCGACGGCAGCGGCCCTCGTGAGCGAGTTCACGATCTTGCCGGCAATCGAGACGACCGAGAAGCTTGCCGCCGTGCGATCCGGAATCGCGATGTCGATCGGGCCGCTGTGGGTGTCGAAATCGAACGCGCCGCTGCGGTCCAGATGGCCGGAGAACGTTACCGGTCCCGTCACCGTCTCGATCTTGGTGCGCTGGAATACCCCACCGGTGACCTTGATCGGTCCGCTGACAGTGGTGAATGCAGCGTCAGCGCTGGCGCCCTGGAACACGATCGTTCCCGTCGCGCTCTTCGCCCGCACCCACGGAGTGGTCGCGTTGATGTGGATGTCACCGTCTATCGCTTCGGCATTCAGCTCACGCGGATTCCCAGCGACGTCGATCGAGCCGCTCACGACATAAAGATCAAGACCGCCGTCAACCCCGCTCACATCAATGCTCGCGGTGGCCGTCTTGATCCAGAGCCGCACCCGCGATGGAACCCACACCTCGAGCCGAGATGGCTTGGGATCCCGTTCGCTCATCGATTCGACGAACATCTTTACGCCGGTATACCCGCCGCCGCTGAGCAGCTCGTCACCGGGGGCGAGCGCAGCACGGACCAGTACGGTGTCCTTGTTCCAGCCATGGACGATCACACTCCCGACCATGTTGGAGATTCGAATCGCGCCTTCCATTCCGAGTGCCAGGCGGCGCTCCACCTTCTTCTGGGCGAACAAAGTCGTCGGCGCGAAAGCGAGCGCGAGCACCGCGACAATCCACCACTGGCGCGTGAAAGCCCGGCGAGGGCGACGCCGCGTCTTCCGGTCAGCTGCCACGCGTCAGCTCGGTGGTGCGACGAAGCAGATCCACTTTCTGCTTGTAGGTGCCCGAGAGCATCTCGATCAACGTCTGGTTGGCCGGATCGCGAGCGAGGGCGAGCCGCGCCTCGAGAATGGCTTCGTCTATTGTGCGGAGACTGGCCTTGAGCTGCGCGACGGTCTCCGGTGCCAGCGACGCCTCCTGCTGATCCAGCATGTCCTGGAGCACGGCAACGTTGCGCAGATAGTTGTTCTCCTCGATGGTGAAGGCAGCGAGCGTCGCCGGCGTCGCGGTGCTGACAGGAGCAGCCGCCACCGGTCGCGCGGGAGCATTGCCGCGACTGTTCATGTAGAGCGCGGTCCCGCCTGACGACAGCACGACTGCAACGATGATCGATGCTGCCAGCACCGATGGGCGCTGCCACCAACTCACGCGGCGCTCTTCTCGTTCAGTCACTGCCAGCTTCTCGCGCTGGATCGATGCGCGGATGCTCTGCCACGCCACAGGCGGCGGCTCGATCCACTTCGGCAGCTCCGCCGCCTTCGCCAGAATCCGCCGCAGATCCTCGACCTCGACGCGACACGTCTCGCACCCGGCGATGTGATCTGCCACGGGCACGCGCGCATCCTCGGCGAGATCGCCCGTCACGTAATCGTCCAGTAGATGTCTGATGACTTCGTGGGTCATCTCTCCAACCTCTCTCTCAATAGTCTGCGGGCACGGTGCAGCTGCGCCTTGATCGTTCCCACCGATACTCCCAGCCGTTCAGCAATCTCCTGGTGCTGATAGCCCTCGACGTCGTGCAGCACGAACGCGAGTCGCGCGCCCTGAGGTAGCGACGCGATCGCTTCTTCCATATCCATCCGCAAATCGACGCCGCTCGACCGCGCCGCGCCCTCGAGCCGCGACGTGTCGTCCATCGGCAGCACCCGCGCGGTCCGGCGGTGCTCACCGCGCGCGTTTTCCAGCATGGTGTTCACCGCCAGGCGATGCAGCCACGACGCGAACGCGGCGTCACCGCGAAAGGCCGAGAGTCCCCGCCAGGCCCGAATGAAGACATCCTGCATCAGCTCGGTCGCGTCGTTGCTGTTGCCGGCCTTGAGGCGTAGGCACAGCGCGTAAATGCGACCCGCGTGCTGCCGGTACAGGACCTCGAAGGCATCGACGTCGCCCGCCTGCGCGCGCCGGACTGATTCCAGCGCCGCAGCGTTCTCTTCACCAATCGAGGACGGGTTGGGTCCGATAGTGTCCGATACCACGGCGCTCGTCTTCATTGTGGCCGCGGATAAGATGCCGCAAAACGGCAGCGGGTTGGAATCGGTTGCCAACTCAGAGACTTTCCCGAGCTGGCGGCTCGCTGCGGGGAGCTAACTCTTAGCCGCCCGCCCTCAACCCCTCGCTGCCCCTATTCTATGTCCCCGCCGAGGTCGAATTTGGAGCGAGTGAGGCCGACGATTCGCTGAAGACCCGCCTTGGCATCGGGAGGCAGATCGGGACGCGCCATCAGCTTCTCGGCTTCGGCGCGAATCGAATCCAGTGCCTGCATGAAGTTCCCTTTCCTGAGCTTGCCGGTGTCGTCAGACATTGATCGCTGGGTGAGGGGTATCAGGCTCGCGCCAGCTGAGCAGGTTTGGCGGGTGGCAGCTGGGGCGGAGCGCGCCGCTCACCGACCTGCTGGCGCCACATCGCGTAGTAAAGACCCATTCTCTCCAGCAGATCCGCGTGTTGGCCGACTTCCACGATTCGCCCGCGCTCGAGCACGTAGATCCGGTCGGCGTGCATGACGGTCGACAGGCGGTGCGCGATCAGAATGGTGATGACCTCACGCGAGCTGGCGACCTCGCGCATGGTGCGACTGATCTCTTCCTCGGTGAGCGAATCGAGCGACGACGTCGCCTCGTCGAAGACGAGGAGATGCGGATCGCGCAGCAGCGCCCGCGCGATCGACAGACGCTGCTTCTCACCGCCAGAGACCTTGACGCCCCCTTCACCAATCACGGTATCGAGACCCTTGTCGGCGCGCGCCAGGAGAGCGTTGGCGGCCGCCTTGTGCAGGACTTCCATGCAATCCGCGTCGCTCGCCTGCGGATTCACGAACTTGAGATTCTCCCGGATCGTGCCGGAAAAAAGCTGGGCGTCCTGGGTGACAAGGCCGATCCGCTCGCGTAGCCTGTCGAGGTCGACATCTTTGCCGGGGACTCCGTTGTAGAGAATTTCTCCCTGTCGCGGTGTGTAGAGGCCGACGAGCAGCTTCACCAGGGTCGTTTTGCCCGCGCCCGATGGCCCGACGAAAGCGATGGTCTCGCCGCGACTCACGTCGAAGGAGATGTCGCTCAAGGCCGGCGTGGTCGCGCTCTGGTGCATGAAGCCGACATCCCTGAACTCGAGATTCGCGATGTCCGACAACGGCACCGGCGCAGCCGGCTTCGGGTCGCGCGGCGTCTCCAGAATCTTGCGGAAATTCACCAGCGAGACTTCGGTCTCGCGATAGACGTTGATGATGTTCCCCAGCTCCTGCATCGGCCCGAAGATGAAGAACGAATAAAAGAGCAGCGAGAAGAACTGCCCGACCGTGATCTTCTGGGCGAAGATCAGGTAAAGCATGAGGAACAGGATGCAGGTACGAAGCAGATTCACCACCGTTCCCTGGATGAAGCTCAGACTTCTGATGTACTTCACTTTCTTGAGCTCGAGTCTGAGAATCTTCTCCGTCGTCGCATTGAGTCGCACCTGTTCCTGATCGGCCAGACCCAGACTCTTCACCAGCTCGATATTGCGCAGCGATTCCGTCGTTGACCCCGCCAGCGCAGTGGTCTCGGCGACGATCACTTTCTGGATGCTCTTAACGCGGCCGCTCAACGCCCAGCTCAGCGTGCCGAGCAACGGCACTGTCGCGAGAAATGCCGGTACGATCACCCAGTGCACGGTCAGCGCGTAGATGACCACGAATACCACACCGACCAGCGTCGTGAAGATCAGGTTGATCGACAGCGAGATGAACTTCTCGACATCCTGCCGCACCTTCTGGAGCTTGCCGAGGGTCTCACCGCTGCGCTGATCCTCGAACACCGAGTACGGAAGCTCCAGCGAGTGACGAATGCCATCGGAGTACATCTCGGCGCCGACCCGCTGGACGATCACGTTGACGTAATAGTCCTGGAAATTCTTGGCGACTCGCGAGACGAACGCGACGCCCATCGCCATCAGGAGCAGCGTGCCGGCGCCTTTGACGAAGTTCGCGGTGGTGTACTCCCGAAAGCGCGTTGCGTAGTCGTCGATGACGTGCCGGAAGATGAGCGGATCCAGCAGCGAGAAGACCTGGTTGGTCGCCGCCAGAAAGAGCGCGAGCAGGATCAGCGCCTGATACTTCCGAAGATACGAGAGGAGTAAATCCACGCTCGGATAGTATCGGGGCGTTTGCGGAGCCGCAAATCTCGGGCAGGATGTTGCGAACTGTGCGGGCAGCGAGTCTTGACTGGGGGCCGTAACTCTGAACCGGCGCCCGAACGCACGTTCGAGGTTCTTCTTGCTCGTCCCGAAATCAGTTACGACGCTCAAGTCGTACAGCCGATCGCAGTTCACGTCCGACGCCGTCGCGGGCGTGATCGTCGGCGTTGTCGCACTCCCCCTCGCCATAGCGTTTGCGATTGCCAGCGGCGTCACCCCTGACCGCGGCCTCTATACCGCCATCATCGCCGGCTTTCTGATCTCGGCGCTCGGCGGCTCGCGCGTCCAGATCGGCGGACCGACAGGCGCGTTCGTCGTCATCGTCTACGGCATCGTCCAGAAGTACGGGATCGATGGTCTCGTCGTCGCGACGATCATGGCCGGCGTAATCCTGATCGTACTCGGCGTTGCGAGGCTCGGCGCGGCGATCAAGTTCATTCCGCATCCGGTCGTGATCGGATTCACCAGCGGAATCGCCGTCATCATCTTCTCCAGCCAGGTGAAGGATTTCCTGGGGCTGCGGATGGGCGAGGTACCCGCAGAGTTCATCCCGAAATGGAGAGCCTTCGCGGTCAATTTCAATTCGGTCAATCCATACACGATCGGCGTTTCTCTGGGCGCGCTGCTGATAATGGTCTTGTGGCCAAAAGTCAGCCGGCGCATGCCCGGCCCGTTCGTCGCGCTGATTGTGACGACTGTTCTGGCCAACGTGCTGCACTTTCCGGTCGAGACCATCGGCACGCGCTTCGGCGCGATCAGCGCGAGCCTGCCCCATCCCGTGATTCCGCACGTGACGCTCCCTCAGCTAACGGGTCTCGTGGCGCCGGCCTTCACCATTGCGCTGCTCGCGGCGGTCGAGTCACTCCTTTCGGCCGTGGTCGCCGACGGTATGATCGGAGGCCGCCATCGATCCAACATGGAGCTCGTCGCGCAGGGGATCGCCAACATTGCCGCTCCGATTTTTGGCGGCATGCCGGCAACGGGCGCAATCGCGCGCACCGCGACAAACGTCAAGAACGGCGGTCGCACTCCGGTAGCGGGCATGTTCCACGCGCTGACACTGCTCCTGATCACGCTCTTCTTCGGCCGCTGGGCGGGAGCGATCCCACTGGCTACACTCGCCGCCATTCTCGTCGTCGTAGCGTATCACATGAGCGAGTGGCGCACCTTCCGCAGCGAGCTGAGCGCCCCGAAGAGCGATGTCGCGGTTTTGCTGACGACGTTCCTTCTTACCGTACTGATCGATCTCACCGTCGCCATCGAAGTCGGAATGGTACTCGCCGCCTTCCTGTTCATGCGGCGGATGGCGGAAGTCACCAACGTCAGCATCGTCACACGCGAGCTGGCCGACGGAATGGAAGGTGACGAGGAAGACGATCCGAATTCGGTGCGGAAGCGCGTCGTCCCGCGCGGCGTCGAGGTCTTCGAGATCAACGGGCCGTTCTTTTTCGGCGCCGCCGAGCAGTTCAAGGACACCCTGCGTCAGGTCGCGAAGAAGCCGAAAGTGCTGATCATCCGTCTCCGCGACGTGCCGGCAATCGATTCCACTGGTCTGCACGCATTGCACGAGCTCGCGCGGAGCTGCAAGCACGATCGCACCCTGCTGCTGCTTGCCGACGTACATGCCCAGCCGATGTTCGCGCTCGCCCGGTCGGACATCCTCGAGGAGATCGGCCAAGCCAACCTCTTCGGCAACCTCGACGATGCCCTCGATAGAGCCCGCGAATTCCTCGGCTTGCCGGCCGAGCCACATCCACCTGAGGCAACGCCTACGGTCGCTCGCGAAACCCCGCCGGGAAACATCAACCGCATCGCGTAGCGCCTTTCGGCGGAACAAGTGCTGAGGTGCGGGGCACGGCCTATGCCCTCATATGGATCCCAATTCATCAGCACGAGGCGATCGATGGCCGATACCCACACGAACCGCGACACCCAGCCCCACATTCCGACCGACACCGACGAGCTCGCGCCGGGATCCGCCGAGGAGAAACGCGCCAACAATCCGAATTCCACGGACGATCGCACTCGCGATCGCGACGACGTCAATCCGCCGCGCACCACCAGCGGAAAGAACTTTACGGCGCCGAAGTTCGGATCTGCCGGCAGCGGCGGACTCGAATTCGAGCCCGGGCCCGAAAGAGATTAGCTCACCAGCAGCGCGAGGCCCGGCAGCTAAGGAGCTGTCTGGCCGTCGCGCCGCGGTCTCCTTTCACCTCATGAACTCGACCGGCCGGCCGATGCTCCACGGAATTTTCGCCGCGTCCATGCTGGCGTTCAACGCCGGGATCCGCTGCTGCAGCAACGCGTTGATTCGGCCGACCTCCCGCTGAAGGTCAGCGCTGGCCAGATCCAGCGTCGCGCGCTGCAGCGCGGTCGGCTGCGAGGTGACGTTGCCGATCTGCTCGGCGACGTCATTCACCCTCTCCTGAATTGAAGGCTCCTCGACACGCTTGTCGTCGCTGACCGGCTGCGCGTTTGGATCGCCGCGCAGCTTCTTCAACACGTCGGAGATCTCCCGATCGATGGCGTCGGCCTGCTTCGAAACGCTGTCCGCGCCGGACGCCGATTTGATCGCTGCCTTGGCGTCGGTGATCTGCTCCTTCAGCTGCTCGGTGGTGCGCACTGCAGCCTGCACCGTCGCCTGCAACCGGCCGGTGCTGACACGCATGTCGTAAAGCGCGCGATAATCGGCGTCGCTCAGCTGGACCAGCGGGTCTGAGTGCACTTCAACAGGTACTTCCTGTACGCCCGGCGAGCTGCCGCCCTTGACGGTGAGTCGCGCGGTATAGCGTCCCGGCAGCACGAACGGTCCGAGCGGATCGCGTTGGCGGAACTGCGACTCGCCGACCTGGTTCGCCGGGCGTCTGACAGTGTAGGGCGCCGGATTCCTCAGGTCCCACGTAACCCGATGCATTCCACGCTTCTTGTTGACGGTGAGGTCGCGGACTTTCTTGCCCGTGGCATCATAAATCGCCAGCGACACATCGCCGCCCTTGGGCAGCGAGTCGCGCAGGAAGTACGTGATCGCCGCTCCGAACGGCGGATTCGGCGCCGAATACTCACGATCGCCGAGCGCTCCAGCGCCCCGAACTCCACCGGGTACCGATGAATTCGGATTGTATTCCGTCGCCGCCTTGACCGGAAACAGGAACGCCGGATGGTTGTTGGCCTCGGCGAGCTTCTCGAGTGGAGTGATGTCGTCGATGATGTAGATCCCGCGCCCGTGGGTACCGATGACCAGATCGTGCTCGCGCGGCTGCACCACGATGTCATGCACCGCCACCGTGGGGATGTTGTATTTGAGCTGGGTCCACTGATTGCCATGGGTCGGCGAGTAGAACGCACCGAACTCGGTGCCGACGAAAAGCAGGCTCGGCTCGTTGTAACCTTCGCGAATTACCTGCACCGAACCGTTGGCGGGGAGGTTGCCCGTGATCGACTTCCAGTGCGCGCCGTAGTCGTCGCTCTGGAGAACGTACGGCTTGAAGTCGTTGTTGCGATGGTTGTCCATCGTCGCGTAAACCGTTCCTTCACGGAATCGCGATGCTACTACGCGACTCACGTAGGTCTGATCGGGCACGCCGGGAAATTTCATGTACTTCGTCCACGTCGCTCCGCCGTCGCGCGACACCGAGACCACGCCGTCGTCGGTGCCGACGTAGAGCAGTCCCTGCTTGAGCGGCGATTCGTCGATGGTGCTGATGTTTCCGTACTCGGCGGTTCCCTGGTGCCGCGCGATGGCGTCGCGCGGCCAGATCTTGCCCATCACCGGCAGGCTGTCGCGATTGAGCTGTCGGGTGAGGTCGGCCCCGAGACGCGTCCACGCATCGCCGCGGTTGGTGCTCTTGAAGAGATAGTTGGCGCCGAAGTACAGAGTGTTGTGGTCGTACGGCGAGATCAGCATCGGCGAGCTCCAGTTCCACCGATACGGTTTCGCGCCGAACGATGGTAGCGGCTTGATGGTTTTTTGCTCACCCGTGCGCACGTCGAACCTGACGATGTCGCCGCCCTGCGATTCGCCGTAGACCGTGTTGGGGTCGACGGGATCGATCTGCGCGTAGAAGCCGTCGCCGCCGGTGGTGCGAATCCAGTCGGCATTGGTTATTCCCTGACGGTTTCTCGTCTGACTTGGTCCGCCCCAGCTGCTGTTGTCCTGCAGTCCGCCGTAGACGTAGTAGAACGGCTGACGCATGTCGGTTGCGATGGCGTAGTACTGCGAGATCGGAAGGTTGGGAACGAAATCGACGGTGCGGCCGCGGTCGTGGCTGATGTAAACACCGCCATCACACCCGATGATGAGATGATCGGGGTCGGTCGGATCGATCCACATCGCATGGTGATCGGAGTGCGCGCCGCCGGCGATGTTGCGGAAGGTACGACCGCCATCGTTCGAGACCTGGAGCGGCACACCCATGAAATAGACGCGATCCGGGTTGGTCGGATCGACGCGGATCTGGCCCATATACCATGGATAGGAGAAGCCGGTCCCCATCTTCTGCCAGCTGCCACCACGGTCGTCGGAGCGATACACACTCGCTTCGGTGTTCCCCTCCGCAGCGCCACTGCCGGTGACCCTGGTCTCGATCGTCGCATAGACGATGTTTGGACTCGACCGGCTGACGTCGAGGCCGATCCTCCCGACATCGCCTTTGGGCAGACCCTCGGTCAGTTTGCTCCAGGTGTCCCCGCCATCGATGCTCTTCCAGAGGGCGCTACCCGGCCCGCCGCCGACGTAGGTGTATGGTCTGCGCTCGCGCTGAAACGACGCCGCATAAATCACATCGGGATTCGACGGGTCGAAGATTACGTCGGTGAATCCGGTGTACTGATCGATGTTCTTGACGTTCTTCCAGGTGCGGCCGCCGTCGGTGGTGCGATAGAGCCCGCGCTCACCACCAGAATTCCACAGTGGTCCTGCGGCGGCGACGAACACGATCTGCGGATTGGTGGGGTGCACGATGATGCGGCCAATGTGCTCGGATTTCTTCAGGCCCATGTTCGTCCAGCTTTTGCCGCCATTCTCGGACTTGTAAACGCCGTCGCCCCAGGAAGCGCTGCGTTGATTGTTGTTCTCGCCCGTGCCCACCCAGATGATGTCGGGATTGCTGGGCGCGACCGCGATGTCGCCAATCGATGCCGAGCCTTCGTGATCGAAGATCGGCTCCCACGTCGTGCCACCGTTCACCGTTTTCCAGACGCCACCCGATGCCGACGCGACGTAGAAGGTCTCGCCGAGTCGCTGCCCGATCTGCGAGGCAGGCCCCTCGGGCACCGCGAAATCCACGACGCGTCCGCTCGTGACCGCAGGTCCTATCGATCGCCACGGCAGCTCAGCGAGCCGCGCTGAATCGGCGTCGAACGCGACGGGAGTGGTTTTGGCGTTACGCGTCGCCTGTGCAAGAGTGGTGAGCGGAGACGCGAAGAGGGCGATCGCGAGGACGGGGCGCGAGAACAGTTGCGGC
>DASSNV010000139.1:0-8786 GCA_035701245.1 Gemmatimonadaceae bacterium
GCGCATTGTTCTTGAACTTGCTGGCGAGCGCCTTCGCCACCGCCGGATGCACGAGTCCCTTCAGATTGCCGTGATACTGCGCGACCTCGCGGACGACGCTGGAGCTGATGTAGGTCGTCTCGACCGACGGCACCATGAACACGGTCTCGAAGGTTTCGGACATGTGGCGGTTCATCAGCGCCATCTGGAACTCGTACTCGAAGTCACTGACCGCCCGCAGACCGCGGATGTTGAGCTTCGCGCCGATCTTGCGGGCGAAATCGACGAGCAGGCCCTCGAACTGAGTGACCTCGACGCATTTGTTGCCGGCGGTCGCAGCCCGTATCAGCTCTACTCGCTCCTCGGTGGTGAACAGCGCTTTTTTCGCCGAGTTGATGGCGACAGCGACGACGAGGTGATCGACGAACTCGCAGCTCCGACGGATCAGATCCTCGTGACCGCGCGTGATGGGGTCGAAGCTTCCAGCGTAGATCGCGGTTGTAGCCACGTCAGTCCTCGCTGCGGTAAATGGTGATGGCGGTCGACCCGTACTTCCGGGTGTCACCGCCGTCCGGCATTGCCTGCTTCGCTGCGTGCTCCACCGTGAACACCCTGCTGAACGGCACTGCGCGCCAGCGCTCCGCCAATCGCGCCGCGTCTCCGCTTGCGTAAGGTGGGTCGGCAAACGTTACATCGTAATCGAAGCGTCCAAGGGCTTCGGCGAAAGGGAGTGCCGCCTTCCGGTGCAGCTTCGCGAGCTCGCCGGCGCCCAGCAGCTCGATGTTTTCCTCAAGCACGCGCAGGCTCCTTGGATCCTTTTCCACGAAGTCAGCGCTGGCCGCTCCGCGCGACAGCGCCTCCAGGCCGAGGGCGCCCGAACCGGCATACAGGTCGAGCACTCGCGCATCCGGCAAGTCGAGCTGCAGGATGCTCATCCACGCTTCACGAACTCGGTCGAGGGTTGGACGGACGTGCGAGCCGGCGGGAGCGCTGATTCGGCGACCACGCCAACGCCCGGCGACGATCCGCAATCAGGCCTCGCTCAACCGAATGTCGGCAATTCTTGCCTGCAGATAACTCTCGCCGCGGTAGTCGTCGCGCTCGAGACGGAATGCGACATCGACTTTCGTGCCGGGCTGAAATTCCGCGGCGCGCTCGGCAAGTCCCCAGCCGAGCGCATCGAGCGAGCCCGTGCCGGTGTCGAGGACGACCTTGAGTCCATGCTCGCCGACGACGCGCGGCGGGCGCGCGATGGTGACGTTCCGCGCGAGCAGGACAGGTGTCGGATTCCCGATCCCGAACGGCTCGAAATGGCGGAACAGCGATTCGATGCGTCCGTCGAGACCGTTGATGTCGACCTCGAGGTCGACGCGAATCTCGGGAACGAGATCGGCGCGCGTGAGCATCGTCTTCGCAATGTCGTTGAACCGGTTGGCGAAGTCGACGACTTTGTCGCGCGCGATGGTTACCCCCGCTGCCGCGCGGTGACCGCCGTAGCGAATCAGGTGCTCCTTCGTTTTGCCAAGCGCACCATGGAGATCGAACTTCGGAATCGAGCGCCCCGATCCCTTGCCCTGCTCGCCCGACAGCGCGATCAGAACCGTCGGTCGGCCGAATTCCTCGACGAGCCGCGATGCGACGATCCCCACCACGCCCGGATGCCAGGTGTCGTCGGCGAGCACGATCGAGAATTGCTCGTCGAGATCCATCGCCAGCACTCGCTCGCGCGCCTGGTCGAGGGTCGCATGATCGATCTCCTGGCGCCGCTGATTCAGCTCCTCGAGCTCTCGCGCGATCACGTTGGCTTCGTGCTCATTCTCGGTGAGCAGAAGCTCGACCCCGCGGATCGCGTGACCGAGTCTCCCCGCCGCATTCAGTCGCGGAGCAAGGATGAACCCGATGCGGCCGGCGGTGAGCTGGCGATTCTCCAGACCGGACGCGCGCAGCAGAGCGCGCATGCCGATGTTCCGCGTCTCGCGCAGCATCTTGAGCCCAAAGCGGACGAAGACTCTGTTCTCGCCGCGCAGCGGCGCGACGTCGGCGACCGTCGCGAGCGCCACCAGATCGAGCATCGCCCAGATGAAATTCTCGTTTGCGCCGAGGGTGCGCGCGAGCGCGAGCGACAGCTTGAAGGTCACCCCGACCGCGGCGAGATCCTTGTCTGGATACCCGCAGCCGCTGCGCCTGGGGTTGAGCACCGAGAGACAACCGGGAAGCTCGCCGCTCGGCAGATGGTGGTCGGTGACGATGACATCGACGCCAGACTTGCAGAGACGGGCGACAGGCGAGACAGCACCCGTCCCGCAATCGCAGGTAACGACGACCCTGGCGCCCGCTGCGATGGCTGCATCGACGCCAGCGTCGCTCAGATCGTAGCCGTCTTCGATACGTCGCGGAATGAACGGCATTGCCTTGCCGCCGAGGTGGCGGATGGTGCGCACCAGAATCGTCGTCGAGCAGATGCCATCGACATCGTAGTCGCCGTGGACGAAAACCAGCTCCTGATTCTTTACGGCCTGCGCGAGTCGCTCGACTGCTTTGTCCATGGACAAAAACGCGAGCGGATCGTGCAGTCGGTCGAGCTTGGGTCGCAAAAAGAGCTTGGCGTCTTCCGCGCTGACGTAGCCGCGAATCAGCAGCAGCCTGCAGACGATTTCGGGGAGCGAGAGCGCCTCGGCAAGAGCGCGGACCGCCTCCTCGTCGGGAGGCGTGGGGAGGATCCAGCGGGCGGGCCGCACGGGCCGCTCTGCTGCCGCGGGAGTCGTCGACTCGGTGGCGAGTGTACTCACCGTCGCAAGTTAGGGCGCCCGCGTCACGTGCTCAAGGATTGACAGCTCATCATCCGCCTTCGGCGTAAAGCAGAACGCCGCACGCTTCGCAGACCTCGATCTGACCGGTGCCGGCCATGATGTTGCGGCGCTGCAGAGGAACAGCGGTGTCACAATTCCCACACGATCCACCGCGCAACGCATAGAGCGCCTGATTGCGTTTCCCGCGGATACGATCGTACTTGCCCAGCATTGGACGGGAAACCGACCCGGCGCGTCCGTTGCGGTCGCGTTTCGCGTCGTCGAGCTGGACCTGCAGCTCGGCACGTTTTTCCTCGATCTCCGGTCGTGCCGCCTTCTGCGCTTCCTCGACGTCCTGCAGCGCCTGCTTCGCCGCGGCGACCTGCGCATTCATGTCGTGGAGACGCCGGCCGAGTATCGCCAGCTCACTCTCGTCTTCAGCCATCATCCTTCGCGTGGCTTCGACCTGGGCGGTGGCAGCGGTGGCCTCCCGCATTCTCTTCACGTCCTCGAGCTGGTGAAGATTCCGTTCCTGAAGCTGCTTGTGCTGCGCGAGCCGGCCCTGGATCTCGCGCTGTTTCTTTTCTTCCGCCTGAACCGCCGCTTCGGCGCGGCCAATCGCGGCGACCGCCTGCTGTTTTCTCTTGTCGAACTCCGCGAGCTGGGGATCGAGGGCGCGAATCTGATTCTCGATCTCGCGGATCTTGAGATCATCCTCCTGCAGCGCCAACAGCGCTTCAACTTCCTGTTGCATTCCACCTCCAAGTCATCCTCGGCCTCCGTTTGGGTTGTCGCATGATTCCTCCTTACCTCGCCTTGGTGCGTCTGAAGTTCTTGTAGTAATTCCTGCCCGTCGCCTTCAGCTCCTTCCTGATCGCATCCTTCTCGGCGATCAGCTTGTCCTTCTGGGCTCCGTCCGCCAATGGAATGATTCGGTCGAGCTCGGCGGCGCGCAGATCGAGATCGCGCGCGCGGAGCGTGGCGAGACTGTCATTGATGGTGCGCTCGGTGTCGATGTGGATCGGACCTTCGGCTATGATGTCCTCGACGGTGGCGATGGCCTCCTCATCAAGATTCGCGGTGATGTCCTCGATTGTTGAATCGGGCCCCGACGCAATCAGCGCGCGGTAGATCGCGCGATACTGGCGGTTGTGAAAGCTCTTGTCGCCCACCTTCTCCACTACGTGCTCGACGCGCGCGCGATTCAACAGCATCGCACGCACCAGCTCGCGCTCGGCGGACATCCCGCGCTCCGAGTACTGCGTCCTTCGCTCGCCGCGACGAACCGCTGCGGCGGGCGCGATCCGCGGAGCCGGCTGAGCGCTGACCGTCGGCGTCGGCCTGCCGAGCAGCTCGCGCTCGAGCACCTCGCGGGCAACGCCGCTCACCTCACTGGCGCGGCCGATGTAGAGGTCGCGCATGATCTGATCCGACGCCGCGCGAATGGACGGCAGAAGTCGATCCAGCGCGCGGCGCTTCTTCTGTAGCTCGGCGAACATTCCGGCGCGCTCGAGAAGCTGGATCTTTCGCTCGAACACGTCGATCGCGTCGCGGAGTCTGGCGTTGAGTCCGGCGGCGCCGTGCTTCTTCACGAAGCTGTCAGGATCTTCACCGTCGGGCAGTGTGACGACTCGCACCGCCGCGCCCTGGCGTAGCAGCTCGTCCCCGGACCGGAAGGTCGCCTGCAGGCCGGCCTTGTCGCTGTCGTAGAGGAGGAAGACGTTGCGGGTCAGCTTGCGCAGCGCTGCCGACTGCGCGTCAGTCAGTGCAGTGCCCATCGGCGCGACCACGGTCTGAATTCCCGCCGTCATGAGCCTGACGACGTCGAAATATCCTTCGACGACCAGCACCTGATCTTCCTTGCGAATCTCGTTCTTGGCCCAGTTGAGTCCGTAGAGATTCTTCCCCTTCGAAAATACCGGCGATTCTGGCGAGTTGAGGTACTTCGGCTCGCCCGGGCCGAGCAGGCGACCGCCGAATCCGATGTTGCGCCCCATCGCGTCCAGGATCGGGAACATCAGCCGGCCGCGAAAGCGCGGGCGCGGCTCACTCGCGTCATCGGCGGTGATGATCAGTCCGACCGATGCCAGGCGCGACTCGTCAAATCCAAGGGTTGCCATGTAGGTGCGAAGCAATCCGATCTCGCGCGGCGCGAATCCAATTCCAAACTGGTCCGCGACTTCGCGTGAGATGTCACGTTGCGCGAGATAATCGCGAGCCTGCGCGCCGAGCGGGTCGTCCCAGAGAATTTTCTGATAGTACGACGCGGCGGTGGCATTCACCTCCCAGAGCGGCTCCCGCGGATCGGGGCCTTCGCGGCGACCATCCACCTCCCGGACTTCGACGCCGGATTTTTCGCCGACCATCTTCACCGCGGCGGGCCACTCCATGCCCAGACGCTTCTGCAGGAAGCGGAAAACGTCGCCGCCTTCGTGACAAACGAAGCAGTAGTACATCTGCTTCTTGGGCGAAACGGAGAAGTTCCGGTGGGTGCCCTGGTGGAACGGGCACGGGCCGCGAAAGTCGGAGCCGGCGCGCTTGAGGTTCACGTACTCGCCGATGATCTGGACGATGTCGGCGGCGTCCCGAACCTGGTCGACGACTTCGTCGGGAATCACTTGAGCTCCACCACCGTCACGCCGGCGCCGCCCTCGTTCCAGGCACCGAGTCGGAAGTTGGTGACTCGCGATTCCTTGCGCAGCATCTCGCTCACACGCTCACGCAGCGCGCCGGTACCTTTGCCGTGGATGATGCGCAGGGTCTTGAGATCGGCGCGAATCGCGGCATCGACGGCATGCATAACTATGTCGTCGATCTCGTTGACGCGCATCCCGCGCAGATCGATCTCACTCTGGGCGTGGACCTCTGGCATGTCACCTCGGATCGCGACGGCGACCTCGGGCGCAGCCGATTCGGCGGTCGAGGGGCGGAGCGAACTCCGCGGGACAGCGAGCTTCATCACGCCGACGGTGACGATTGCTTCATCGTCCCGGATCTCCAGGACCTTGCCGATTTTTCCTCCCAGGGTGTCCACCTCGACGAAGTCGCCGGGATTTACGTCGGCGGTCTGACGCGCTGGAGGTTCGCGGCTCGAATCGCGATCGATGCGGTCCAGCTCCCGACCCTGTTCGTTGGCGAGATTCTCGACGCGTTTTCTGGCTTCGCGCGCCGCTTCCTCGCTCGCCTCCGAAGCGGCCTTGAGCTCGCGAATAGTGCGCTCGACTTCGGCGCGGGCCTCGAGGAGATATTGCCGCGCCTCACGGCGCGAGCTTCGTTCCAGCTCCCGCTCGCGCTCCCGCACGTTTGCCTCGCGCTCGGCGACCCGACGCGCGCGCTGTTTGGCATCCTCGGATATCTGGCCGGTCTCGAGCTCGGTCGCCGAAAGAGCTTTTTCACGCGCTTCGAGCTCACCCAACAGCGCCGTCACTCTCCGCTCGTCGATCGGGATGCGTTCCTCCGCGCGGCTGAGAACCTCGGCGGGGAGATTCAAGCGGCGCGCGATGCTGATCCCGTAGGAGCGGCCGGGTACTCCCTTGGTGAGTCGATAGGTTGGCGCGAGCGCGACCGGATCGAACTGCAGCGAAGCGTTGACGACGCCTTCCACCTGGGTCGCGAGCTCTTTCAAGGCACCGAGGTGGGTAGTCGCGACGGTGAGGGTCGAGCGGCGGGTAAGCGCCTCGAGAATCGCACCGCCCAGCGCCGCGCCTTCGATGGGATCGGTGCCAGAGCCGAGCTCGTCGATCAATACCAGCGACCTTTCGGTGGCCGAATTTAGGACTTCGGCGAGGTTCTTCAGATGCGCGCTGAAGGTGGACAGGCTGGCGAGAATCGACTGCTCATCGCCGACGTCGGCATAAATGTCGTCGTAGATGGCGATGCGCGAGCCCGCGCCAACCGGCGCCGGAACTCCCGACTGAACGAGCGCGGAGAAAAGCCCGAGAGCCTTGAGCAGAACGGTTTTTCCGCCCGTATTCGGACCCGAGATGAGCAAGGTTCGCTCGCCAGGCAACATCTCGAGATCGAACGGGACGACGCTGATTCCCTGCGCGGTGAGAAGCGGATGGCGGCCGTTTGCGATCTTGAAGCCGCGGGTCGACTCACTCAGCTCGATCGGAGCGCAGCGGAACTCGATTGCGAAGCGCGCCCGCGCAACGAGCGAATCCAGGACGACAAGCGCGTCGAGCGAATTGCCGAGTGCATCGCGATGCGGGCGGAGCTTTTCGGTGAGCTCGAGCAGGATTCGGTCGATTTCCTCGACTTCCTCGATCTGGAGCTCGCGAATGCGGTTACCGGCTTCGACCGCTGCGGGCGGTTCCACGAACAGCGTCCCGCCGGTTTGCGAGGCGTCATGGACGATGCCACCGACCGCGCCCTGGGCTTCGCGCCGCACAGGAATGACAAACCGGCCATTTCGAACCGTGACGGACATGTCGGCGACGCGTTGATGGGGCTCGAGCTGGGCCATCGCTTTTTCGAGGAGTCGGATCAGCTCGCCCTGCGCGCCTTTGAGCTCGCGTCTGATTTTTCGGAGCGCGCCCGACGCGTCGTCGCGTACCTGCGCGTCATCGTCGATCGCTTTCTCGATTGTCTCTTCGATCCCCTTGTTGATGATCAGCTCGTCGATCTGCGCCGCGAGCACGGCAGTCGCAAGCGGTGACACGCCCGCGCCGCGCAGGGACTCGCGGGTCACTCGCGAGGCGCGAAGCAGGGCGCCAGCGGCAAGGAGGTCGGGCGCTCCCAGCGATGCACCCTCGACGCGAAGCCGCGTCAGCGCGGAGCGCGCATCGGGCACGCCGTTGAAGTGCCAGGGATCTTCGGCGGAGATGAGGGACCGGACTGCCGCTACGCGCGCGAGCTCGCGCTCGATGGTGTCGAGATCCGACGTAGGCCGCAGCTCACGCACGCGCTCCGCGCCGAGCGCAGATGTCGCGCGCTCGGAGATGAGCACGAGGCTGCGCGGAAATTCCAGCACTGCGAGGGCGTGCGAATTCATGCTTCGTGGTACACCGGAACGACAAAACCCGAGCCTGCGAGGTGTGTCGCGAGCCCGGGCTTTGTGAATCTGCAGAACAAGCTTTTCACCCCTGCTTGCTCAGCTCCTCTCGAGCGATGGCGTTGATGGTGCTGCCATCCGCCCGACCTTTGAACTGGGGAAGAACTTTTCCCATGACTGCTCCGATCTGGCTCGCTCCGCCGGCGATCGCTGCCTTGACCGCGGCGCGCAGCTCGTCCTGACTCACCTGGGCCGGCAGATATTTCTCGAGCGCGGCTGCCTCGGCCGACTCCTTGTCGGCGAGATCGCTGCGGCCGCCCTTGGTGTACATCTCCACCGATTCGCGCCGGCGCTTGATCGATTTGCGCAGCACGTCGATCACGTCGGCGTCGGTCGGATCGCGTCTCAGCTCGATCTTCTTGTTCTTGACCTCAGAGAGGACCGTACCGAGCAGCAGGGTTCCGGCTTTGTCCTGGGATTTCCGAGCGGAATTCAGATCGCCCTGAAGGCGGGCGAGGAGCTCAGACATTCCCTAGACGTGGCGGGTGCGGCGGTTCTTACGCATTGCCGTGTTCAGCTTGCGCTTTCTGCGCTCGCTCGGCTTCTCGTAATGACGGTGCTTGCGGAGATCGGAGAGGATGCCCGCCTTCTCGCACTTCTTTTTGAAGCGCTTCAGTGCGCGCTCAAAGTTCTCGTCGTCATGGATTATGACTTCCGACAAAATCTACTTCCCCCCTTCGTGGCGAATCTCTTCGCCGGCTTGTGTGCAGACTGATAAACTTAGGCCGCGCAGAGAGATAGGTCAAGCAAAACCACCGCTCTCAGGGCTGACCGCGAACAGCTGTCAGCGACTTCCTCGCCGGTGCGGCGGAGGAGGTCCTGCTTCGCTCGCAACACTTTGCTCGGGCGGAGCCGCTAACTACGCTCCCTCGCTCCGCTCGGTCGCGCGTCTCCTTGTCGCGAAGTGGGTGTTCGCTACGAGGACCTCCTCCGCCTTCCCTCTGGGATCCGCGAGATACCTGACA
>DASSNV010000140.1:0-12104 GCA_035701245.1 Gemmatimonadaceae bacterium
CTTTTCGCGGATTTTCGCACTCGGCCGCATCGTAAGCATCTAACAGTACTAAAGCGGGCAGCCGCAAGCTTTACAGCAGCTACGCCAACAGCAATGCACGCCTGGGTCGTTTCTCCATTCCAATTTCGGACTAGGACGACGAGACGCGATGCTTCCCGAGAGCTGTCAGCGTGGCTGCTGTTAGGCTTGCGGCTGCCCGCTTCCGTTCATGTGGTGGCCTCGGTAGCAGAGATACCTTGCCCCGCGCCGATCTCGACCCCCATCGTTGACGCATGACCAGATACCATCTGCGTTTGGCAATTGGCGCGCTCGGACTCTCGGCCGTGATCGCAGCGGCGCCGCGTGCAAAGACCCCGAAAGTGACGATCGACACGGGCACGCTCGAGGGCGTCGTCGACTCCGCGTCCGGCGTCCTCGTCTTCCGCGGAATCCCCTACGCCGCTCCACCCGTCGGCCCTCTGCGTTGGCAACCCCCGCAACCGCCGAGGTCGTGGCGGGGCGTGCGCGACGCAAAGGCGCTCGGGCACAATTGCATCCAGCACCAGCCCTACTCCGACATCGATCCTTTCGCGGCAGGAATCTCGGAAGACTGTCTCTACCTCAACGTCTGGACGGATTCGCTCGACGCGCGCGCGAAGAAACCGGTCATGGTCTGGATCCACGGCGGCGGATTCTTTGCCGGATTCGGCGGTGAAGAGCGGCATAACGGTGCGCGGCTCGCCCAGAAGGGCGCCGTCGTTGTCACCCTCAACTACCGGCTCGGCGCGCTCGGCTTCATGGCCCACCCCGCGTTCGCGGCCGGATCTCCACACCACGCCGCCGGCAATTATGGATTGCTCGACCAGATCGCTGCGCTGCAGTGGGTCAAGCGCAACATCTCACGCTTCGGCGGCGATCCTTCGCGCGTGACGATCTTCGGAGAATCGGCCGGCGGAATGAGCGTTGGCTCGCTGATCGCATCGCCACTGGCCAAAGGGCTATTCGACCGCGCGATTCTCGAGAGCGGAACCGGACTTGGCGTCGGCATCGCGCCGCGTGCGAGCGCCGTGGCAGCTGCACAACAGCTCGCGGACTCACTCGGCGTGAGCGGCGACGGCGCCGATGCTGCATCGCGGTTGCGCGCGGTGGATGCGAACACTGTGCTCCAGGCATCGCTGCACCTCGGCAGAGAAGGCGAGCCGCGGTTCTGGCCGACCGTCGATGGCTGGGTGCTTCCGCATCCGGTTGATTCCGCGATTCTCACCGGCAACGCCAACATCGTCCCGGTAATCGTCGGCAGCAATCGCGACGAAGGTGATGAGTGGATGGCTGCGCCGACGCGCTCGTTCGCGCGCCTGATGTCGTCGCGAGGCGCTCCGACCTATCTCTACATTTTTTCGAGAGTCGGCGACGACAGCGCCAATCGCCAGCGCGGCGCATACCACAGCGCCGAGATCACCTTCGTTTTCGGCCGCCCGCATCCGCTGCAACCGAGCGCCGGCACAACGTCGTACGATTCGACGGTGGCGGAGGCGATGAGCGATTACTGGGTCGCGTTCGCGACGTCGGCGGACCCGAACGGTGCGCCGACGGCCGGGAAATGGCCGGTATGGCCGAGGTACAATCGAGCGACGGACGCACTCCTGGAAATTGGGCCGGACATAGGGGCGAGGACGGGATTTAAGCGGGCGGTTTATGATTCGCTCGATGCCGTGGCTCGTGCGCGTGGTGGAGTGCGTCCTTGACCGGTGGTCGGTAAAGTCTTCGGCGCTTCGGCTGGCCACCCTCGTAAATAAGCGGGCAGCTGTGCATCACGTCTCGGCGTCGGGGATCGGCGAAACGAAAACGGCGACGTCCAAAAGCTGCCGGCATAGCTGCTGTAAAGCTTGCAGCTGCCCGCTTCAGTACTGTTAGATGCTTACGAAGCGTCGCAGTATATACGCCGAGAAATAGCTCTCAGCCGGAGGCCCCGAGCTGGGAGCCGGTAGCTGACATCCGACCCGTCCACCATGCACCGCCGCGAATTCATCCAGCAGGCTTCCGCCCTCACCGCCGCCGTCGGCTTGTCACCATCGATGCGAAGCCTGAAAGCTCCTGGCAACTCCTCCCCCGTTCCCCATCCCCCATCCCCCTCTCCGATCACCGAAGCAGAACGTGAGCAACGGAGAGACTCCGCTCGTCGGATCCTCCGCCAGCTCGACTTCTCGGCGATGCTCATCGAGCCCGGCGCGAGCATGACCTATTTCGCCGGAATCGAATGGGGGCGCAGCGAGAGATTGTTCGCGTTCCTGCTCCCGATCTCGGGCCGCCCGGTCGTCATCGCGCCGGCGTTCGAGCGGCAACGTGCGGAAGATCAGGTCGCGGGACGGTTCGACATTCGAGTCTGGCAGGAACACGAAAATCCCGAAGCTCTCGTCGCCGACACCATGCGCGATCTCGGGATCGGCACCGGTCGGCTCGCGATCGATCCGAGTGCGCGCACCTTCGTGCTCACCGAGCTCGCGCTGGCGCGGCCGGGCCTGCAGTACGCCACCGCGGCCAACGTGATCAATCGCTGTCGCGGCGTGAAATCGGCGCACGAGATCGAGATCATGAAGTTCGCCAATCAGACCACCCTCGAGGCCTATCGCGCTGCATTCAAGACGCTGCGCGCCGGGATGACTCAGGCCGAGCTGGCGCAGAATGTTTCGAGCGAGATGCGGAAGCTCGGATATCAGGGCGGCGCGCTGGTGTTGTTTGGAGAATCGTCGGCGTACCCGCACGGATTACCGAAGCCGCGCTCGCTCGAAGAGAACCAGATCGTGCTGGTCGACGGCGGGCTGAGCGTGCATGGCTATCAATCCGACATGACCCGCACGGTGGTATTCGGAACACCGACGGCGGAAATGAAAAAGATTTTCGACATCGTGCACGAAGCGCAGGCGCGCGCCGTCGCGTTTGCGGCGCCGGGAAAAATGTGCGGCGATGTCGATGCCGTTGCGCGCAAAGTCATCGCCGACGCCGGCTATGGCCCCGACTACCGCACCTTCACCCACCGACTCGGCCACGGGATTGGACTGGAGGGACACGAGTGGCCGTACCTCGTGCGCGGCAGCCAGGTGATGCTCGAGCCGGGGATGACGTTCAGCGACGAGCCGGGCATCTATCAGTACGGGAAGTTCGGGGTGCGGCTCGAGGACATCATGGCGATCACCGAGAATGGGGCGGAGATGATGACGGCGACTCAGACAGGTCTCGGATTCGGAGATCTAGGCACTGCGGCGGGCATCTAACAGTACTGAAGCGGGCAGCGGCAAGCTTTACAGCTGCTACGCCGACAGCTTCTCCAGGGCTTGAATTATATCTATTAACTAGATACATTTCTCCCCATGACAGCGCGGCAAATGGCGGTCGCGGCAGGAGCGGATCTCAAATGGCTCACCAATTCGTCGGCCCTGCTCGGCCGGCCAATCCGCAACAACCGGCAAGGGGCGCGTTGGTGGGGACTCGTGAGGCTCCTCGTCGACGATCTGGGGCTATCTCTGAAGTCGGCTGCTGCGGCCGCCAGCACCGCACTTCTCGAGCTGGGCTCGGGTGCCGTGGTGAGGGCTGCAGGCGATCCCACCGGATCGGCGACGGTGGTCGTCGACCTCCCGCGCTATCGATCGATTTTTCTCGGTAACCTGTCGCGGGCGCTGGTGCACGAGACTCCACGGCGGCGCGGACGCCGCGCTGCGAGCCGAGTCGGATCTATCGCCGCCGCCCGGCGCTACGGTGTGGACATCGACCTGGTGCGAGCAGCGCTCGCGCGGAGTCCGGCAGAGCGCCTGGCGCTGCTCGAGGAGAATGCGGCCTTCCTGCGAAGCATGCGGAAGCGGCCAAGGTGAGCTTCGCTTCCATGCTCCAAGGACTCACGACCAGGAAAATCGAGTTCGTAGTGGTCGGAGGAGTCGCCGCGGCCGCCCATGGGTCGTCGCGTGTCACCAACGACCTGGACATCTGTTACGACGCAATCGACGCCGCGAACATCCGCAGCCTGGCATCACTGCTGGCAACCTGGGAGGCCTATCCGCGCAGAGTCGAGGAAGGTCTGCCTTTTATCATGGACGATCGAACTCTACGCGGCGCGCCGATTCTGACGTTGACGACTACCGAGGGCGATCTGGACGTGATGGATCAGATCGCCGGAGTTGGACCTTACTCTTCAGTGCGCAAGCACTCGGAAAAGATTTCTGGGCTCGGTGTTTCGTTTCGAGTGCTCGATCTCCCTTCGCTGATCAAGGCGAAACGAGCGGCTGGCCGACCGCGCGACTTCGACCACCTTCCCGAGCTCGAGGCGCTCCTCGAGCTGAAGCGCCGCCAGTAACGGGACGAGCCTCTCGCGGCCGCCACTCGATGAGCGGCGCGTCGAGGATGGCGGCCTGGACCGCGTCGGCGATGTCGCGGCGCAGAGGCTCGTTCCGCAGATTGGCGCGGGTTGGATCGACGCGGTTGGTGAGCAATACCACGAACACTCCGCGCTCGGGATCGACCCAGATGCTCGTTCCCGTAAATCCGGTGTGCCCGAACGACCGCGGTGAGAAGTAGTGGCCGGCGCTCGAGCGCTCCGAGGGAGTGTCCCAGCCGATGGCACGACTCGAGTGCGCGCCCTGGCGCGCCGTCCAGCGCGCGACGGTGGTCGGCTGAATCAGTCGCACGCCGTTGTACTGGCCGCCGTTGAGCAACATCTGGACGAAGATCGCGACGTCGCGGGCCGACGAAAACAATCCGGCGTGTCCCGCGACGCCGCCGAGTGCGCAGGCGTTCTCGTCGTGGACGATGCCGTGGACGTGGATGTGTCGATACACCGTGTCGATCTCGGTGAACGCGATGCGATCGAGCAGCGGACTGTCGGCGCGATAGCCGGCAGTGCACGCACTGTCGGGCGGGATTTCACCCGGCGCGAGCGGATTGAATCCGGTGTCGCGCATGCCGAGCGGTTGCCAGACTCGCGTTGCGACGAACTGATCGAGGGGCATCCCGGTGATTCGTTCGACGACGAGCCCGGCGAGCACGAAATCCCAATCGCTGTAGATGACGCTGTCGCCGGGATTGTAGGCGAGCGGGCGGGCGTTGATCCTGGCGAGATACTCTGCTCGCCCTTTGGTGTCCTTCCAGAGTGGGGCGAAGGCTTCGAAGCCGGCGCTGTGGGTGAGGATCATTCGCACGGTGATCTTCGCCTTGGCGGGATCGTTGAGCTCGGGGACGTAGCTCGCGACGGGCGCGTCGAGGTTCAACCGACCTTCGTCTTCGAGGATCATCGCGGCGGTGGTGGTGGCGACGACTTTGGTTAGCGACGCCATGTCGAACATCGTCGAATCCGTGACTCTCGCGGAGTTGGCCGAGATGTCGATGCGGCCGTAGCCCCGGAGGTGGAGGAGGCGGCCGTAGCGGCCGACGGCGAGGGCGACGCCCGGGGCGGCACCGTTGCGGATTGCGGACTCGACGATGGAGTCGAGTTTGTGGTTGAGATTGGGATCCATCCCGACTGCATTTGGCCTCGCGGGGACGAGGGTGGGGACGGCGGGGAGGCGGGAGGTTGCAGATGCGCATGCTGAGAGCAAGCAGCACATCGCGAGGAGTCTAAGTCTGTTCATGGTCTGGGGCTGACTGTAGTTGGTACGGGGCTGGCGCGCATCTAACAATACTGAAGCGGGCAGCCGCAAGCTTTACAGCAGCTACGCCGACAGCGATTGAATTCTGGGATCGGGTCGTCACAATACGCGACTGTTCGAAATGGATTGATGCGTGTGCTCGGCTCGCGTGACACAGCTTGGCGGAATGAGCGACTTCAAGAAGTTACTCGTTTGGCAGAAGGCGCACGCGCTGGCACTTCACTCGTATCGTGTCGCGAAGCGAATGCGGCACTCCAGCGATGTATCGCTGCGCAGTCAGATTATCCGCGCAGCGACCTCGATTCCTGCAAACATAGTTGAAGGACGACGCCAGGCTACCGACAAGGAGTTCGCGCGGTTTCTTCGGATTTCGGTTAACTCCGCATACGAGCTGGAATACCACCTGGTTCTCGCCCGCGACATGGCGCTGGTCCCCACTGATGACGCCACTGACCTGCTCTCCGAATGCAGCGAAGTCCGACGGATGCTGCACGGCCTTCTCAATCGATTGGGCAAATCCCAACACCCGACCAAAAAGCTGTCGGCATAGCCGCTGGAAAGCTTGCAGCTGCCCGCTTCAGTTACTGTTAGATGCCGCCGCAGCGCCCCGCCAATGTGATGGGGGCAAACCTTGACACCCCCCCAGCGAGGCCCTAAAACAGACTCGAACTTCCAATCGAGCCAACGATGCGCGACGTCGCCCTCCTCTCAGCTCTAGCTCTTTCTATAGTTGTATCGACCGCCAACGCGCAGGACCTCCGGCCCCCCGTCGCCACCCTCCACCCCAAGATCGACACCCTCCACGGCGAAGTCCGCACCGACAACTACTTCTGGCTGCGCGAAAAGACCAACCCCGACGTCATCGCCTACCTCAACGCCGAGAACGCGTACACCGACGCCAAGATGAGGCGCACCGAGGCGCTTCAGAACAAGCTGTACGACGAGATGTTGTCGCGCATCAAGGAGACCGACGTCTCGGTGCCGTACCGCGAGAACGGGTACTACTACTCCACCCGCACCGAGAAAGGAAAGAGCTACGCGATCCGGGTGCGGCGCAAAGGCTCGCTGAGCGCGCCTGAAGAAGTCTTTCTCGACGACAACGCGCTCGCCGTCGGCAAGAAGTTCTCGAGTGTCGGGGACTGGGCGATCACGCCGAGCGGCAATCGCCTCGCCTATCTGCACGACACCACCGCGCTCCGCGTCTATACACTCTACATCAAGGATCTCAACACCGGAAAGCTGCTCGCGGACTCGATTTCCCGCGTCGTACCATCGGTCGCGTGGGCGAACGACACCGTTTTGTTTTACCAGACAGCGGATTCTGCCCGGCGATCGGACGCAGTCTGGCGGCACGTGGTGGGAACGCCGAGGTCGAGCGATGTCGAGGTGTTCCACGAGAACGACGTGCTCGACAACGTCGGCGTCGGCCGCACCAAGGACGGCAAGTACATCGTGATTCCCGACGACGGCTTCACGTCTTCGGAGTGGCGCGCGATCCCGACGTCGAACCCCTTCGCGGCTCCGATCGTGCTCGCGGCGCGCCGGCCCAACGTCGAGTACCAGGTCGATCACATCGACGGCGCGTTCCTGATGACCACCAACGACGGCGCGCAGAACTTCAAGGTTCGGCGACTTCGCGACGAAGACGTCGGCGCGCCGGGGCAGAAATGGGACGACTTCATTCCCAGCAGCGACTCGGTCTTCATCGAGTACCTCGAGCCATTCAGGAATCATCTCGTCGTCGTGCAGCGCTCGGGCGGGCTGCGCCGGCTGCGGGTCATGGATCTCAAGACGCGCCGCGCGCCATTCTACATCACCTTCCCCGAGCCCGCCTACGCGGTGAGCCCGACCGGAAACGCCGAGTTCGATTCGGACACCTTGCGATTCTCGTATCAGTCGATGGTGACGCCGCCGACGACCTACGACTACTCGATGGCGACGCGACAGCGCGTGGTGAAGAAGAAGCTCGAGGTGCCTGGCTTCGATCCGTCCAAGTACTCGGTCAAGCGCTTCATGGTTCGCGCCCGCGACGGCGCGATGGTGCCGGTGTCGATGATCGTCGGCAAAAGCTGGAAGCAGGACGGCACGCATCCGCTGCTCGAGTACGCGTACGGGTCGTACGGGGCGACCACCGAGGCCGGGTTCAACTCGGCGGTGCTCAGTCTGGTCGATCGCGGCTTCGGCTACGCCATCGCCCACATCCGCGGCGGCCAGGAGATGGGCCGCGCGTGGTACGATCAGGGCAAGATGATGAACAAGAAAAACACCTTCAACGATTTCGTCGACGTCGGGCAGTACCTCGTCGACAACAGATACACGTCGAAGGACAAGCTGATCGCCAACGGTGGCAGCGCCGGCGGCCTGTTGATGGGCGCCGTCGCCAACATGCGCCCCGATCTCTACCGCGCGATCGTCGCCGACGTCCCGTTCGTCGACGTGATCAACACCATGATGGACGCTTCGATTCCGCTCACCGCGCAGGAGTGGCAGCAGTGGGGAGATCCGCACGACTCCGCCCAGTACGCCTACATGCGCTCGTACTCACCGTACGATAACGTCGCGCACAAGGATTATCCGTGGATGCTGGTGACGACGTCGCTCAACGATTCCCAGGTCGGATACTGGGAGCCCGCCAAGTGGGTCGCCAAGCTGCGCGCGATGAAGACAGACAACAACCCGCTCTACCTGAAGACCAACATGGCCGGCGGGCACGGGGGCTCGTCGGGTCGCTACGACGTTCTCCGCGAACGGGCGTTCAGGTATGCTTTTATGCTTGATGCTGTTGGCATCTCGGAGTAGAGTCTCGTACGCTGCGGATCGCGTCTCGACGTCCGGGTTCCGTCCATGCTGGAACGCGCTTCGGCTAACCGGTACTCGCCGGCCCACCCAGAAGCCCAGCCGACGAGACGCGATGCGTCCCGAAAAGCTCTCGGCGTAGCTGCTCTCACGCTATCGGCTCCGTGCTTTCTTACGAGGGTTGGCCCGCTCGTGCCAGGAACCCCGACTCACAGAGCATGAACTGCATCATTGTAGGCGGTGGTCCTGCCGGCATGATGACCGGCTACCTCCTCGCCCGCGGCGGCGTCGCCGTCACTGTCCTCGAGAAACACGCCGACTTCTTTCGCGATTTCCGCGGCGACACCGTCCACCCTTCGACCCTCGAGATCCTCCACGAGCTCGGCGTGCTGGAAGATTTTCTCGAGATCCCCCACTCCAAGGTGCGCAAGCTCACCGGTCAGATTGGAACGACCACTCTCACCCTCGGTGATTTCAGCCACCTCCCGACGCACACCAAGTTCCTGGTGTTCATGCCGCAGTGGGATTTTCTCAACTTTCTCGCCGAGAAAGCGCGGCGGTACGCGGCATTCCATCTGGAGATGAGCTCGGAAGTGACAGGCCTCGTCTTCGACGCCAATCGCGTCGCGGGAGTTCGCGTCAAGACGCAGACTGGGGAGCGGGAGATGCGCGCCGACCTCGTCGTCGCTGCCGACGGTCGCGATTCGCGCGCACGTGACGAAGCCGGGCTCGACACAATCGATTTCGGCTCGCCGATGGATGCATTGTGGATGCGCCTGTCGAAGGAGCCCAGCGATCCCGATCAGTTGTTCGGCCGCATCGACTTCGGTCGCGTATTCGTGATGCTCGACCGCGGTGATTACTGGCAGTGCGCGCTCGTTATCGCCAAAGGAGGCTTCGACGATGTGAAGAAGCGCGGCATCGATGCGTTCCGCTCCGATCTCGTGCAGATGAATCCTTTTCTCGAGGATCGCGTCGAGGAGATCCGCGGCTGGGACGACGTCAAGCTGCTGACCGTGCAGGTCAATCGCCTGCGTCAATGGTACCGCGACGGCCTCCTTTGCATTGGCGACGCCGCGCACGCCATGTCGCCGATCGGCGGGGTCGGGATCAACCTCGCGATCCAGGACGCAGTCGCGGCGGCCAACATTCTGATTCCCGAATTCAAACGGGGACAGCCGATCTCGACCGACGTGCTGCGCAAGGTTCAGGATCGCCGAGAGCTGCCCACCCGCATCGTTCAGCGCGTGCAGGTGGTGATTCAGAACAACGTCATCAGCCGGGTGCTCGGATCGAAGGGGAGGATGAAGCCGCCGCTCGTCGTCCGATTGCTCGGCGCTGTGCCATATCTACAGCGGATACCGGCGAGGCTGGTTGGTTTAGGATACAGGCGCGAGCACGTTGCAGTTAAAGCGTCGGCCTCGTAGCTGGCCACCTCTCGTACATCAGCGGGCAGCCGCAAGCTTTACAGCAGCTACGCTGAGAGCTCTCGGGAAGCATCGCGTCTCGTCGGTGATTGCACCTTCTGACTAGCGCCCGCTGGAAAGATCAGGGCTGGGGAAGGAGGGCAAGGGCGCGGTCGGAGGAGCATCCGGAAACAAATCGGCCGTTAGGGCGCGCGCTACGGCGCGCGCACCAACGGCTGATTTTTGAGGACTCTGCTCCGAAGCCCCCACCCTCGCCCGACTGACCGCGCGAGGATTTGACAACGCGAAGCAGTTAGTGGTGATGCTCGCCGAGCGCGATGGTGTAAGGAGAGCCGGGCGTGCACTTCAGCTTCGAGTTGGTGGACGTGAACATGCCTTTCGGGTTGTCCTTCCAGAACCAGACGTGCAGGTCGTAGTGACGGAGCGACGTCGGCATGATCGGCTCGTGACCGTCCATCGGGCCGGCGAGGGTCTGGCCGAAGATCGTCGGCGCAGTCGAGCCGGCGACCTGGACCGGCACGAACCACTCGGCGCCGGCGAGCACCAGCTTGTTGCCGACCGGCTCGTAGATCAGAACCTGCGGCTTGGTCGGATCGAGATTGGGGCCGATGTTGGCGGCGTTGAGGAAGTGCACGCCCATCGCGCCCGGAGGATATTCGACGGTTCCATCCATCGCGCCGGTCGGGAAGTCGATGCAGGCGAGCGTCGAGAAGTAGCCATCCTTGATTGCTACGAACGGATCCGCGTACTTCGCCAAAGCGGCTTTGGCGGTGGCGAGGTCGGCCGTTGGGGACGACGCCGCCGAAGGCTGGGCGTGGGCAGGACGAGCGGGGATCGCAAGCAGGCTTGCGACAGCCGCCAGCATGGTAAGTCGGTGCAGCCGGTGGAAAACCATAAAGGCTCCGAGAGTTTGTAGCCGGCAAGTTTCGCCCTCCCCGCGCGCGGCGTCAACGCAAACATCTTGATCGAGAATCCGCACTTCTTGCTCACTATTGCGTGACTCTCGAGGAGATCCCTATTTAGGCGGGCTCCGGCCACGCGAATGGCCGCCTCCAAAACCGACAAAAGGAGGATCAATGCCCGCCCCCGCCCCCGCCCCCGCCCACGCTCGCCCCTCCCGCTTCGCCCGCAACGTCACTGCGCTCGCTGGGCTCGTCTTCGTCCCGCTGGTCGTCCAGCCGCAAGGCGATGCCGCGCTCAAGCTGCATACCACCAATCCAACCGCCAGCAACGAGTTCCGCGCGGGGGTCAGCGATCTCGAGAACGTATCGATGGAGTCCGCCGCCGAGCACTTCAAAGCGGCGCTGGATGCTGACCCCGGTTTTGGTCTCGCCCGCGTCATGTACGCGAGCCTCGGTCCCGTTCCCGCGTCGCAGCTCGAGGCTGAGACCAATCGCGCAGTCGCCGACGCCGCGCGCGGCAGCGCCAGCGAGCTCGTCCTCGCCGCCGCTTACCGGGAGTTTGCTCTCGGCCACAACGCGGCCGCCAATGCGCTGTTCGCCGCGGCGGCGAAGATGATGCCCAACGATGCGCTAGCCGCATGGATGGGAGGCGGTGGATTTGGAATGCCGTACGCCGCCGCGCGAGAATTCGTTGCGACGCACCCGGACTACGCGCTCGGCTACAACACCATCGCCTATCAGGAGTGGTTCGCCGGCAATCGCGACGCCGCTCTCGCTGCTGCGAAGAAGCAGACGGAGATGATTCCCAACGCTCCCAACCCTTACGACACCTACGCCGAGCTGTTGCAGTGGAACGGCGATTTCGCGGGTGCCGCCGCCCAGTACAAGAAAGCCACTACGACTCCGCCGAGATTTCCCGAGGCGTACGCCGGACTCGCCGAGGTCGCGGCGTTGCAGGGGCAGTACGATCAGGCGCGGTCGTATCTGAATCAGGCGATCGCGAACGCGTGGACGCCGCGCCAGAAGCTGGGCTATAAGCGCCAGATCGTCGGCACCTACGTTCTTCAGGGCGCGCCGGCGGCCGACATCACGAAGGCGCTCGAAGCAGCGATCGCCGAAGCAAAGGCGCAGGGCAACGGTCCTCAGACCGCGATGTTGTACTCCGAGCTGGCAACGGTGCAGGCGAGATCCGGCAACGTAGCCGCCGCGCACCAGACTCTGGCGACAGCGCAGGCCGCCAATCCTTCGGTTCCATGGAACGTGCGGTACTTCGGGGCGATGGCGCACGGCCTGATGAAACATTGGGGGCCGGCCGGTCAGGAGCTCTCCGCTCTCAAGTCGATGGCGGCTTCCGACGCGAGCGTGCC
>DASSNV010000141.1:0-8274 GCA_035701245.1 Gemmatimonadaceae bacterium
ATGCCGAACTTCCTGTCGTCGGGACAATCGATGCGAATCTCGGGAGTCGAAACGAAGCGGGGGACGTCGGCGAGAAGCTCCCTGATGCTGCGGCCGGAGTCGGCGATGATCCGCAACAACCGCGCAGCACCGTACAGCGCATCGTCAAATCCGTAGAAGTTTTCGGCGAAGAACATGTGGCCGGAGACCTCACCGCCCACCGGCGCGTGGGTCGAGTGGATCTTCTCCTCGATCACCGAGTGCCCCGTCTTCCACATGACCGGGACGCCGCCCGCCTTCTCCACCGCTTCGGGCAGCGCCTGAGAGCTCTTCACATCGAAAACGATCGACTGACCCTGTCCGGTGCGCGCCAAAACGTCCCGCGCGTAAATGATCAGCAGATAGTCGCCCCAGATGATCTCACCGGTATCGTCGATCACACCGATCCTGTCCGCGTCGCCGTCGAACGCAATCCCAATATCCGCGCCGTCGCGCTTCACCGCGGCGATGAGGTCCTGGACGTTCTCGGGCACCGTTGGATCCGGATGGTGGTTTGGGAACGTGCCGTCACTCTCGCAAAAAATGCAGCGCGGCTCTAGACCGAGCTTCGGGAACAGCTTCGGCGCAACGAGGGAGCCGGCGCCGTTGCCGCAGTCCAGAATTACATCGAGACTGCGGGGGAGCTTCCCGACTCGCGCGACGACGTCATCGATGTAGCGATCAATGATATGCTCGCTACGAACCACGCCGCGACCGCGCGGAAAGCTGCGCGCGACAGCGAGATCGTAGATCCGCTGGATGTCGGCGCCATGAATCGATTTCCTGGCGAGTCCGAGCTTGAACCCGTTGTACTCGGGCGGGTTGTGAGACCCCGTGATCTGGATGCCGGCGACCACATCGAGGTTGTGCTGCGACCAGTAGGCGAGCGGCGTCGGAACGATCCCAATGTCGACGACATCCACCCCGCTTGCCAGCAGTCCGCTCACCAGTGCGCGGTGAAGCCCCTCTCCGCTTGGGCGGTTGTCCCGGCCGACGGAGACCCTGCCCTCTGCTCCATTCTCTTTCAGAAACGCGGCGAATGCGCCGCCGACTGTAGCCGCGAGCTCGTCGGTTAGATCCTTTCCGGTAATGCCGCGAATGTCGTACTCACGGAAGATTGCGCGCGGGATCGGCATCCCGGTTCACTGCTGCTGGAGTGCTACATCGCGGACGACAGCAGGAGCGCTCTTCTGAGTGAAGGAAACGATCGCATCGGGAAAGAGACCGAAGATGATGATGATCGCCGCGGAAGCCCAGACCACCGTCCGGGTCCATCCGCTGGTCCGCTCCGGCAGGATCGCCGTCGAAGCGCGCGGTTTCATGAACATCACCATCACCACGTACAGATAGTAGCCGGCGCTGACGACGCTCGTCACGACCAGCACGATGGCGAGCCGGGTTTGCGGGAATGGCGCCTGCAGCGCGGCCTGGAGCACGTACCACTTGGCGAAGAACCCGATCCCGCCGAAAATCGGGAAGCCGAGGAGGGCGAGCATGAAGATCGCCATCGCAACCGCCATTCCGGGCCGGACGCTCCAGAGTCCCGCGTATTCCTCGACATCGAGGTTGTCCTCGCCGGAGCGACCGAGGGCAACGACAACGCCAAACGCTCCGAGCGTGGCCATGGTGTAAGCGAACAGGTAGAACATGAACGCCGAGCTCCCGAAGCTGGTGCCCACCACCAAGGCGACCAAAATGTAGCCGGCGTGGGCGATGCTCGAATACGCAAGCAGGCGCTTGATGTCGCGCTGCGCGAGCGCGACGACGTTGCCGACCACCATTGTTATGGCCGCGAGCCACCACACCGCCTCGTGCCACTGCGTGAGCAGCGTTGGGAACGCCTCGAGCCAGAGGCGGAAAAAGGCCGCGAACGCCGCAGCTTTCACGGCTGCAGCCATGTAGGCGGTGATCGGCGTCGGAGCGCCCTCGTACACATCGGGCGCCCACATGTGAAACGGCGCTGCCGCGACCTTGAAGCCGAATCCAATTACAATCAGCGCGATCCCAACCAGCAGCAACGGATCGTGGCCGAGGGTGAATCGCACGATATTCGTCTTGATCGCGACGAAGTTCGTAGCCCCCGTCGCGCCATAGACGAGCGCGATTCCATACAACAGGAACGCCGTCGAGAACGCGCCGAGCAGGAAGTACTTGATGGCGCCTTCCGCCGATCTCTCTCTCCGGCGGTTGAGTCCAACCAGAACGTAGACGGCGATCGACATCAGCTCGATGCCGAGGAACACGATGATCAGATCACGGGCCGCGGCAAGGATCATCATCCCCGATGTCGCGAGCAACAGCAGGACGTGTGACTCCCCTGGCGTTATCCCCTCGCGGCGGTTGTAATCGAGCGACATCGCGATGGTTCCCAGCGTGGCGATCAGCAGAATCTCGTCGACTGCCCACCGGAAATTGTCGACCGCGACCGCGCCAGTCGTAGCTGTATAGCCGCGCCAGGCGTAGTAGCCGACCGCAACCATCGTGAAAATGCAGAGCGCCATGCTGAGAATGCCGACGCTGCGCTGGTGCTCGTCGCTTTCTCGGCGCCAGCCCGCCCAAAGCAGTAGCAGCATCGCGCCGCCCATCAGCAGCAGATCCGGTCCGAGCGCACCGGTGAGCTGCGCGGGCATGTTCAGGTCGAATTGCATCAGCGGGTAGCCTCGGCCGCGGTGGCTACGTTTTCACCGGTCTGGACTCTGTTCACCAGTAGCTGCGCGGACCCCTCCATGCGGCGGAGGACTGGCGCGGGGTAAACTCCAAGCCAGATGATTGCGGCGACGAGCGGAACCATCAATGCCAGCTCTCGACGGTTCAGGTCAGGGAAGTGCGCGTTCTCGGGCTTGTCGAGCGGATTGTAGATGATCCGCTGGATAGCCCACAGCAGATAAACGGCGGCGAAGATCACCACGAGGGTGGCGACGATGGCCAACACTGGATAGGTGCGGTACGATCCGATGAGCACCAGAAATTCCCCAACGAACCCGTTGGTGCCGGGCAATCCGATGCTGCTCAGCGAGACGAAGGTCAACAGAGCGGCGAACATCGGTCCGACGCGGGCGATTCCGCCGTAGGCGTCGAGCAGCCGCGTATGACGGCGCTCGTACATTATTCCGACGAGGAGGAACAGCGCGCCGGTCGAGAGACCGTGGTTGATCATGACCATCAGCGCGCCCTGGACGCTCTGCAAGGTGAGCGCGAAGATGCCCAGCATCACGAAGCCAAGGTGACTTACCGAGGAGTACGCGACGAGCTTCTTGAAATCGGGCTGCACCATTGCCACCAGCGCGCCGTAGATGATGCCCGTCACCGCGAGAACGAGAATGATCATTCGCACGGTCGGATTCATCGCCGCTCCCGGAAACAGCGGCACCGCGAAACGGAGGAATCCGAAGGTACCCATTTTGAGCATGATCGACGCAAGAACCACCGACCCCGCAGTTGGTGCCTCGACGTGCGCGTCGGGGAGCCAGGTGTGGAACGGGAACATTGGCACCTTGACCGCGAAGGCGAGAAAGAACGCGCTGAACAGCCAGAGCGCCGTCCGCGTCGGCACGCCTCCGACGGCCAGGATGTGATCGTAGCTGAAATCGGGCGTGCCTGCGGCGGTTCTGACGTGCAGCCCCAGATAGATGATCGCCACCAGCATCAGCAGCGATGGGAGGAAGGTATAAACAAAGAACTTGATGCTGGCGTAGATGCGCCGCTCTCCGCCCCAGATGCCGATGATGAAATACATCGGTACCAGCATCATGTCCCACATCACGTAGAAGAGGAATAGATCGCGCGCCAGAAACACGCCGATCATCGCACTGGTCAGGACAAGGAGCAGGGCGTAGTAGCTTCGCACTTTCGTCCGGATCCCGGTGAAGCTTCCGAGCACCGAAAGCGGCATGAGGAAAGTCGTGAGAAGCACCATCATCAGAGCGATGCCGTCGATCCCGAGGGTGAATCGAATCCCCCAGGAGGGAATCCAGGCGACGTCGATTGCCGCCTGCCAACCGGTGTCAGCGGGGTTGAACGACCACCAGAGGCCGAGCGAGACGATGAATTCGACCAGGAAAATCAGGAACGCCACCCGGCGCGCGGCCGGTGTCTCCACGGCCTGTGCGTCGGCCGACGCACGCGCCGGAATCAGCAACACGATCACGGCTCCGACCATCGGTATGAGGAGCAGCGCCGGCAGGATCCACCCGTTGTATCCGATCGAATCGAGAAAGCTGGCCATGATCAGATCATCTGAGGGTGAAGGCGCCCAGCATGGCGAGAGCCCCGGCAATAAATACCCACGCATAGATGCCGAGATTGCCGGTCTGGAGTCTCGAGCCGAGCCACCCGAATCCCCGCGCGAGCGCCGCGCTGCCGTTGACGAAGAAGCCGTCGATCAATCCGTTGTCGACGAGACGCCAGAGGAATCCTCTCGAGACCGCGTACGCCGGCCTCACGATTCCCTTCTCTACACCCTCGTCGACGTAGTATTTCTCGGCGACGATGCGTTCGAACCCGTGCTCCGGGAGCGCATCGCGCTTCGGCACCAGCCGGGCCGGCTTGAGGCGCGCGAAGGCCAGCAAGATGCCCGCGACGGCAATGACGACCGCCGCGCCGATCAGCAGCTCCTCGGTGCTCGCGGCGATGTGCGCCGCGGTACCGGCGACGCGATCAGTCGGAACGCCGACCACCGGCTCCAGCCAGTGCGCGAGTGTCTCGCTCGGCCCGACGGGCACCAGGTCGGTGATCACTCCGGGTAGGTTGAGCCAGCCACCGACAATCGTGAGAATTCCCAGAACCACCAGCGGCCCCGTCATGACCCACGGAGCTTCGTGCAGGTGCTTCTCCTCCTCGGCGCCGGTGCGCACAGGGCCATGGAAGGTGTAGAGCATCATGCGCGTCATGTATACGGCGGTGAGGAAAGCGGCAGCGAGGCCGATGACGTAGATCGCGTAAAGCAGGACGTCACCAGGTATTCCGAGCCAGGATGCCGACGCCAGCGTCGATCCCTGAGCCCGCGCGAAGACGGAGCCAAGGATTTCGTCCTTGGAGAAGAACCCCGCGAACGGCGGGATGCCCGAGATCGCCAGCGTCGCAATCCACATCAGTACGCAGGTGACCGGCAGGTACCGCTTGAGCCCGCCCATGTTGCGCATGTCCTGCGCATCCTCGTGGCTGTGGGTGTGGTGATAAGCCGCGTGCATGGCGTGGATCACCGAGCCCGACCCGAGGAACAACAAAGCCTTGAAGAATGCGTGGGTCACGAGATGGAACATCCCCGCGACATAAGCGCCCACTCCGACGCCGACGAACATGTACCCGAGCTGGGAGATCGTAGAGTACGCCAGCACTTTCTTGATGTCCCACTGCTTGAGACCAATCGTCGCCGCGAAGATCGCCGTCACTGCGCCCACCACGGCGACGGTCAGTGATGCTACCGGAGAAAGTGAGAACAGCGCGGCGCTGCGGGCGATCAGGTAAACGCCGGCGGTGACCATCGTGGCGGCGTGGATCAGCGCCGAGACTGGCGTCGGGCCAGCCATCGCGTCCGGCAACCAGATGTAGAGCGGTATCTGCGCGCTCTTCCCGGTGCACCCGAGGAAGAGGAAGAGACAGATCGTCGTCACCAGCGCGCTGCCAGCTCCCAGCTCGATGGCTCTCGCGTTGACGCTCACGAAATCGAGCACGCCGATGTTCGCGAACAGGATGAACATCGCGATCAGGAATCCGACGTCGCCGATACGGTTGACGACGAATGCCTTCTTCCCCGCATCCGCGTTGGCCTTGTCGTTGAACCAGAAGCCGATCAGCAGATAGGAGCACAGACCAACGCCTTCCCAACCGACGAACACCACGGGATAGTTCGCTCCCATCACCAGCACGAGCATGAAGAACACGAACAGGTTGAGGTAGGCAAAGAACCGCGGATAGCTCGGGTCGTCGCGCATGTACCCGATGCTGAAGACGTGAATGAGGGCGCCGACGCCGGTTACAACCAGAATCATCACCATCGACAGCTGGTCGAGCTGGAACGCCGCGTCGATCTGCAGATCGCCGACCGGCATCCAGCTGAAATACCTCTGGATGAACGCTGCGTCGGGATGCGAGACAACCATCGCGCGCCAGATCATCGCAGCGAGGGCGAACGAAAGAATCAGAACACCCACACCGACAAAGCTGGTAAGACCCGCCCACCGGTGACGCCTCACCGCATGATGGTCGTCGCCGACGGCGCCGGCTTCTTCCGCATGCGAGATGGCCGGCGCTTCCGCTGCGCCTTCGCTATGCGGGTGATGTCCGGGTGTGTTTGGATCGCGCGGGCCGAAGTGGGCGCTGTTCAGCGAGAGCAGGCCGTTGACCACGAAGCCGAGGAGCGGCAGTAGGGGCAACAGCCACATCCACTCGGCGACCGTGCCGGAAAGCGCGCTCGTCTGCGTGGCGGCAGCAGCCGCAGTCTGAAGCAGCATCAGCCTCTCAGCAGGTTGATGTCCTTCAGGTCCACTGTCTGGCGGTGGCGAAAGATCCCGATGATGATCGCGAGCCCTACTGCCGCCTCAGCTGCGGAGACAGTCATGACGAACACCACGAATACCTGGCCCGCCGCACCGTAATAACGCGAGAACGCGACGAAGGTCAGGTTCACAGCGGTGAGCATGAGCTCGACGCACATAAAGATGATGATAGCGTTCCGGTGGACGAGGACGCCGATCACTCCGATGATGAACAGCGCCGCGGTCAGCGCGAGCGATTCAGCGAGCACCGGCGGCCCTCCCTCGTCCGAGCACCACCGCGCCCGCGATCGCAACCAGCAGCAGGACGCTAGTCAGCTCGAACGCGAGCAGATAATCCCTGAACAGTGGCTCAGCGATGGTGCCGACGACGTTGAGCTTCTGGATCTGCTGCTCGTTGAATCCACGCGGCACGACCAGCTGCTGCGGCAGTTTGACGCGCAGGATCACCATGACCTCGCTTAGCAAGCCAAGGCCCACCAGCCCGGCGACGAACTTCCACCACTTGCCGCGCGCCTCCGCCAGTGCCGACGGATCGCCGAGGTTGAGCAGCATGACCACGAACAGAAACACCACCATGATCGCGCCGGCGTAGACCAGCACCTGCATCACTCCGATGAACTGGGCGTCGAGCATCACATACAGCGCGGCGAGGGCGAACATCGTGTTTACGAGCCACAGCGCGGCGGCGACGGGACTCTTCCGCGTGACGAACGCCAGTGCGGAGGCGAGCGCGATCACGCCGAACAGATAGAAGTGGAAGACGTAGAAGAGCGGGTAGTGTGGATCCATTACTGGCCTTTCGGATCTTCAGGGTCCCACATCTCACAGACAGGATGGGTCTGGGCCATCAACCGCTGCAGATCGTAGACGAAGCCTTCCCTGCTATACTCGGAGTTTTCGTAGTGGCGCCCGACGTGGATCGCCTCCTCCGGACAAACCTCCTGACAGTAGCCGCAGAAGATGCAGCGGAACTCGTCGATCTCGAAGACGAGTGGATAGCGATTCCCCTCCTCGTCCTCGCCTGGCACAAGCTTGATGCAGTTGGCGGGACACACGGTCGGACAGAGCCCGCAGGCGACACATCTCGCCTTGCCCGTCTCGGTGGTGAGCATGCGGTGCGTTCCACGCCAGCGTGGCGAGATCGGCGACTTCTCTTCCGGATACTGGGTCGTGACACGGCCGTTGACGTCGAAGAGATGCTTTACAGTCAGCGCCATGCCACGGAGAGTCGCCCGGATGTAGCTCACATCCTCGATCGGTCTCTCCACCACTTTCACTCCGATTGCCATTATCTGATTGCTCCCGCAGCGACCGCGCGCCGCGAATCCAGGCGCCGCATCCGGTCGATCTCCCTCGGATTCATTCTGCCATAGGCCGGACTTATCAATCGGCCTCGATCCAGAATCGCGAAGAGCACGACGATGAAGAGGATGTTTGCCGAGCCGAGAATCGCCGCGTACATCGTGCCCTGCGCGATCCCCGCCGCGCTCAAGCCAAGCATCAGCGCCGCGATCACCACGATGTACACGAGTGCGAGCGGCAACATGAACTTCCAGCCGAGTGACATCAGCTGATCGTACCGGAACCTCGGTAGCGTCCACCGCACCCACATGAACACGAACACGAAGAAGAGAACTTTGGCGAGAAAGATCCCGATCGACAGCAACGACAACCAGCCGCTGTAGGGACCGATGTTGTCGCGTGCCGTGAAAGGCACATCCCAACCGCCGAAGAACAAAGTCGCCATCAGCGCACTCGC
>DASSNV010000142.1:0-7494 GCA_035701245.1 Gemmatimonadaceae bacterium
CTACTACCGCAGCCAGCATACGGCTTCTAGCCAGACCGCGCCACAACGATGGCTTAGACAGATGAGTCGACCACAGTCCTGATACACGCTCACAAATCGCGCATTCGGTGCAAGTCGCTCGCTAATTGACGTCCAATAGACTAAGTTCAAGTAGACAGGCAGCGGGTTAGGCCACCGCCTCGAATGCCTTTTCGGCAAGTTGTAACCCCACGAGCGGTTCCTGACGCAGGTCGTTCCCCCTTGTTGATAGCGCAGCCGCGCATATCCAGGCCTCAGGTAACGACCAATGACGTCCCCCATTCCCTCGGTGATCGACCAGCAGACACGCTGGGCGACGAGTAAGGGCTTCGAAACCAGGAACGCATACCTCGGTTCTGTCGCGGATAATCTCCGGCAGGAGCTCTCCAGCGGCGCCCTCGCGGATTTTCAGCGCGGCGACAGTCGACAGCTGCGCAATCGCGGCATCAAGCCGCCGCGCATGCAGGCGCTCCGTTCCTCCGCCGCACTCAGCGCCAACGTCTTCGATTACTGGCGCTCGCGCGACCCGTATCCACTCCAGTACGCACTGCACCTGCGCGAGAGAATCACCCGCGTCAGCTTCGAGGAGAATTTCCCCACCGGGCTCTCGGGCAATCCGCCCAACGTCGACGTTCTGCTGCGCCTGGAAAACAACGAGTGCATCGCCATCGAGAGCAGGTTCACCAACTGGCTCACCGCGCGCGACCGGAGCATCGAGCCCAGGTATCTCGCCGACGGCGTGCAATGGTGGACCCTGGCCGGTCTCCCGAAGTGTCAGGCTCTGGCAGAATCGCTGCGCGAAGGCGGCGCCTTCAGTCATCTCGACGTGCCATCTCTGCTCAAGCACGCACTCGGCCTCGCCACCAGGAGCGGCGCCTTCGAGATCTACTATATCTACTTCGACTGGGACTGCGCGGAGAGTGCCGAGCATGCCGACGAGCTCGAGCGATTCGCCGAGCTGGTCGGCGATGAGTTCCGGTTTAGCGCGATGACCTACCAGGAGCTGTTCGCGCGTCTCGCCAGCAGGGCTCGCGCGGAAGACGCCCCGTACATCGAGTACCTGACCGGACGCTACTCGCAGCGTGATCCACTCGGCACGATCACCGTCGAGGAGCCGGCGTGAAGCCGAATCTCAGAGACATTCTGTTCGGGTTCCGCACCAGGCGGAACATCGAAGCTGCCACAATCGCTGCGAAGGCAGACCCGGTGTTCAACGAGGAGGGAACGACGCTGTTAAAGCGTCCTCGCCGACGCGTTATCGGCATAACCGAACAGCGGCTCCGCGACCGCAATCAGGGCTCATGGATGATGAGCGCGAAAGCGTGGAAGAAGTTCATGCTAGGCTTTCCCGCATCCATGAAGAAAACCGGCTCATGAGCGCTCCAGAAGTCACCGACCCCGCTGCCGCGAAAGGCTTCAACATCTGGGGACGTCGCAAGAAAGAAGTGCTCAACGCCGACGCCCTCCAGAACGCGATCTTCAACAGCGCCAACTTCTCGAGCATCGCCACCGATGCCAGGGGTGTGATCCAGATCTTCAACGTCGGCGCCGAGCGCATGCTGGGGTACGCCGCCTCGGAAGTCGTGAACAGGATCACGCCGGCCGACATCTCCGACGGCCAGGAGATCATTGCGCGCGCCAAGGAGTTGAGCGCGACGGTGGGTACCGAGATCGCCCCCGGCTTCGATGCCCTCGTGTTCAAGGCGTCGCGCGGCATCGAGGACATCTACGAGCTGACCTACATCCGGAAGGACAAGAGCCGGTTCCCAGCCGTCGTTTCGGTCACCGCGCTGCGCGATGCCTCCGGTATGATCATCGGATACCTGCTGATCGGCACCGACAACACCGCCCGCAAGCAGGTCGAGGACGAGCGCCGAAAGCTCGAGCAGCGACTCCAACAGAAGAACATCGAGCTCGAGGAAGCGAGCCGGATGAAATCCGAGTTTCTCGCCAACATGTCGCACGAGCTGAGAACCCCGCTCAACGCCATCATCGGCTTCTCGGAAGTGCTCGGCGACGGCTTGATCGGCAGCCTCACCGACCAACAGAAGAAATTCATCGGCGACATCTTCAGCAGCGGCAAGCACCTGCTGTCGCTGATCAACGACATCCTCGACCTGTCCAAGGTCGAGGCAGGGAAGATGATGCTCGACCTGGAATCGGTGCAGATCGCGTCGCTCTTCGCCAACAGCCTGTCCATCGTCAAGGAAAAGGCGCAGGCGCGCCACATCAATCTCACCCTCGACGCGCCGCGCGAGCTCGGCACCATCCGCGCTGACGCCCGGAAGGTCAAGCAGATCGTTTACAACCTGCTCTCCAACGCGGTGAAGTTCAGCACCGACGGCGGTGAAGTCACCCTCCGAGCGGCGCGCGTTCCAAGATCGGAAGTCGGTCGACTCGAGGATGAAACGACTGGTCGCGCCTTCCCATTGGTGGAAAACGGCTACACCGAGTTCCTCGAGATCACCGTCACCGACGGCGGAATCGGCATCTCTCCCGCCGGGATGGACGCGCTGTTCAAGCCGTTCAGTCAGATCGACAGCGGGCTGGCCAGAAAATACCAGGGAACGGGACTCGGACTGGCGATGCTCAAGCTGCTGTCCCAGCTCCATGGCGGAACTCTGGCCGTCGAAAGCGTCGTCGGCGAAGGCTCCCGCTTCACCGTCTGGCTGCCGTTGCGGCCGGCCGACGAGAAGGCGCGCGACGAGAGAATCAATCCCGCCGCGGTGGTCGAGGTCGCGCCCGGCGATCGCATCGCGCTCGTCATCGAGGACGACCTCAAGTCCGCGGAGCTGATTCGCGTGCAGCTGGAAACCGAAGGCTTCAAGATCCTCCACGCTCCATCAGCGGAACAAGCGCTCGTCTTCGCCGAGCAGCACGTGCTTTCGCTGATCACGCTCGATCTGATGCTGCCGAAGATGGATGGCTGGGAGCTGCTCGGCCGGCTCAAGCAGATGCCGGCGCTCAAGCACGTTCCGATCGTGATCGTGTCTATTGTTGCCGACCGCAACAAGGGCTTCGCCCTCGGCGCCGCGGCGGTGATGCAGAAGCCGCTATCGAGGCAGGAGCTGTACGATTCACTGGTCGCGCTGGGCCTGATTCCGCTCGATGCGGATGGAACGCTGCAGATCCTGATCGTGGACGACGACCCGCGTGCCGTCGATCTTGTTGCGCTTCACGTCGAGGACCTGGCGAGCAAGGTGCTGCGCGCGTATGGAGGGAAGGAAGCGATCGAAATTGCGCGTCGGGAAATCCCCGATCTGATCGTGCTCGATCTCAACATGCCCGAGGTCAACGGCTTCGACGTGGTGTCGGCGTTGCAGGAACAACCGGCAACCGCGAGGATCCCCGTCCTGATCGTGACGTCGAAGACCCTTACGCCCGAGGATCTCGGCAAGCTGAATGGCTTCGTCTCGACCGTTCTCGAGAAGGGCGACTTCAATGGCGACCAGTTCGCGAGCGAAGTGAGACGCGCCGTCTCCGGCCGCCAGGCAGCGCGCTGAGATGGCAAAAGTTCTTGTAGTAGAAGACAATCCGGCGAACATGACGCTCGCCACTTTCCTGCTCGAGTCGGTTGGACACGCCGTGCTCAAGGCGAACGACGGCGAGGCTGGAGTGGCGCTGGCGCGCGTAGAGCAGCCCGATCTCATTCTGATGGATATCCAGCTGCCGGGCATGGACGGACTCGCCGCAATCAAGCTTCTCAAGGCCGATGCTACAACGCGCGACATTCCCGTCATCGCTCTGACCGCGCTGGCGATGAAGGGCGACGAAGCACGCATCCGCGCCGCCGGCTGTGACGGCTACATCTCCAAGCCGCTTTCGTACAAGGATTTCCTCGCGACGGTATCGGCGCAGCTCGAGAAGCCCGCCGTCAGGAACGGTTAGACGCTGTCCAGGCTCGAGGCGTGATTCCTGCCGCTACGCACCCATCCATGCGCCTGGCCGATTTCATTCTGACACATCGTGACGCGATTCTCGCCGAGTGGGCGGCGTTTGCCAAGACGTGCGCTCCCGCCAGCGGCTCGATGGGAATCGTGGCATTGAGCGATCACGCCAGCGAGATGCTCACCGTGATCGCAGCCGATCTCAAGACTCCCCAGGATCAGCTGGAGCAGTCCGAGAAATCCAAGGGATTGGCGCCGCCGGCGAGCTCCACCGAAAGAACCGCCGCGGAAAAGCACGGCACCGGCAGGGCCGAAAGTGGCTTCACGCTCGACCAGATGGTTGCGGAGTACCGCGCGCTGCGGGCGAGCGTGATCCAGCTGTGGACCAGGGAGCGAACCGAAGCGTCGTCAACCGACCTCGACGACCTCACTCGATTCAACGAGGCAATCGACCAGTCGCTGGCGGAATCGATAACGCGCTTCACCGAGGATCTCGACAAGTCAAAAGAGATGTTCCTCGCCATCCTCGGCCACGACCTGAGGTCGCCGATCGGTGCGGTGCTGACGTCGGCCAAGTTCATGCTCGAGACCAACGAGCTGGAGGAGCCGCATCGCACTCTCACGACGCGGATCGTGAGCGCGACGACGCGCATGAATCAGATGGTCGGTGCGCTGCTGGACTTCACCCGCAGCCGGCTGGGTGGCGGGATTCCCATCAAGCGCGAGAGCATGAACATGGGCAAGCTCGTGCACGATGTCGTGAACGAGGTGCTCGCTGCGCATCCCGAGCGCCGGATTCAGGTCAACGCGCGCGGCGCGCTGAAGGGCGAGTGGGATTGCGAGCGAATGACCCAGGTGCTGACCAATCTCGTCGGCAACGCCATCGAGCATGGCTCGCGGGGCACCGCGGTAGCGGTGGATGTCCAGGGCAGCGATGACGAAGTCACCATTGCGATCCACAATCGCGGCGTCGCTATACCCGAGGATCAGCTCGATGGATTGTTCAGCGCGATGAAGCGGAGGTCGGCGGTATCGGCGTCCGGGGGATCATCGGCCAATCTCGGGCTCGGCCTTTACATCGCGGACCGGATCGTCCACGCGCACAAGGGAACGATTCAGGTCGAGTCGACAGAGGAGAAGGGGACGACGTTCACCATCCACCTGCCGAGACGCGGATAGCACAACTGACTGTGCTCAGTCAGTCCTGATCGCAGTCGCCGTTGCGATCAGGTTCCGCGAGGGATTACAGCCATACGATACAGTTTTTGGTTGATTCCGCCAGAGAGTGATGCGTTGTAGCTATTCCCGGGCAAACAGCTAGATTGAGACAGCACGCTGTGCGGGACCACGCCACCAGCCCGCACGCTCGATCTGCCTCATAGCCGAGGCGGCATCCCGGCGCTACTGGCGACGCCCTCCTCTCGCCAAGCCGTCCATCATAAATCGACCATTCCGAACGACGTACGCCATTCCATACCAAGGAGTACAAGATGTCGAACTACAAAGGAATCTCTGCCGACGACAAACAGCGCATCATCAGCGCGCTCAAATCGCGCGGCGCCGGCGGCTGTCCGCGCTGCGACGACAGTCAGTGGACGGTGAGTGAGTACTCGCGCATCGACGTGCAGTCGACGAGCACGCGCCACGGCGCGAGCGGGGCGAGCATTCCGACGGTGATGATCGTCTGCCAGCACTGCGGGTACATCGCCCAGCACGCGCTGCAGCCGCTCGGGTTGTGGAGTAATGAAGAAACGATCGCGGCCGCGCGGTACGCTTCTGGCGGCCGGTGAGTTCGACATCGAGCAGCCGCCGAGGGCTGCTGGCGCAACGAAGACGGCGAGACACCGATGAAGAAGCCCAGTCATGTGGTCTCAACCCTCATCGGTCGGACGGTGTCGAACGGGCACCGATTCCGACGAGCGCCCATGTCCAGATCCGGAGTGTTCCGCGCGATCGTGACCAATCGTGCAAGATGCGCATAACGATCGCAATGACACTGGCCGTGCTCACCATCGACATTCGACGGACCCTGCCGCACAATGGCAATTTCCGTTCTGTGGATGCCGGTGCGCGCCTCATGATGATGACTCAAATCCGCGGTTGCTCGAACGCCAAGGCCAAGAAGGAGCTGGGGTGGTCGCCGGTCTATCCGAGCTGGAGGGTAGGGTTCGTCGACGGGCTTGAGTAAGGCGGGTTTTCAAGGCGGGGAATCGATCGGGGTGTCAAGGCGGGGAATCGATCTTGGAGCGCACTCGCAATTACAAAACAGAAGCACGGAGCCCTAAGCTTGGTCAGCTTGCTGCTCGCAGCGCTCTTATGCGTTGGGGCGCCTCCTCAATCTCTTTGGGCAAGTCATCGCACCGATCTCTGACAAAGAGCTTTGCTGCAAGGTGCAAGCTTACAAAGCTTAAAGCTCCGTGCTTCTGTTCTGTGGATGCCAGTGCGCGCCAAGATCGATTCCCCGCCTTGATAAGTCACACGTACCTCATCCAAGGCGCCGGATCCGTCGACTTCCTCCGCCAGTACCACCTACACGGGAAGTACAACAGCCCGACCACGATCCCGAACACGAGGTAAAGCAGTCCCAGCGACCACGTGTAACCGGAGGGCGGCGGCGGATTCATCATCGGGTGATTGGCGAACAGCCACGTCTCCGCCCTTCCGCTTCTAACAAAAGAAACGATCACGGCAGCGAGGTGGATCGCCGGGATGTGCAGCAGGTAGTAGAACATCGGCACCCTGCCGTACAGCGCGACGATCTCGCCAACCTTCCCTCGCGCGCGATCGAACAGCGGCATCAACAGCAGCGTCGGGCCGAGCGTCATCAAAAGGAATTGCAGCGACGCGGGGTACTTGCTGGTGTTGATGTAGCGGAAGAACGTGGGCATCGGCGTGGGAATCGTCGCGTGCCAGTGCCGCGGATCTCCATAGACGTCGACGGTGCGCAGCACGAAGAATAGCGCGATTGCGGCGACGCCGATCGCGACGCAGATCCTGTCGCGACGCTGCGATTCCATCGTCATCACCGCGCCGAATGCGTAGCCCGCCGCCATGACTCCGATCCAGGGCACGATCGAGTACAGCACCGCCAGCGTGGGGCCGTCGCCGACCTGGATGGGACCGCCGAAGTAGAGAATCTGCCACAGCGGAGCGAGCGTGCTCTGCGAGAGCTGCTCCGCCGTCGATTGCGGGATGAAATCGAGCAGGTTGTGCAGAAAGATGACCGCGACGCCGAAGCCACCAATCGCGACGGTCGGCAGCCAGACCAGACCCGCCATGATCACCATGCACCAGCCGAGCATCCAGATGACGCCGGCGAGGAGGTACTCGTTGAACGCGAAATTGAAGGTCCAGCAAACGCGAATGAGGGTGAGCTCGAGTAGAACCAGAATCAATCCGCGCGTCAGCAGGTATTTCGACAGCGCCGCTTTACTTCCGAGTTTCTGGCCGAGGAGGTACGCGGAGGTGCCGGAGAGAAATGCGAAGGCGGGCGCGACGAAGTTGGTGATCCAGCGGGTGAAGAAGACGCCGGGGACGGGGCCGCCGGCGGGCACGCCCGCATAGACGCGGACGTGGTCGATCGCCATCA
>DASSNV010000143.1:0-2886 GCA_035701245.1 Gemmatimonadaceae bacterium
CCCAAGCGATGAAGCGGCGACGCGCGCGCCCATGATCTGCGTTCCGCGGCCGACCGAAATCGGACCCACGAGGTAGGTGAAGGGCCTGATCACCGCGCCCTTGCGAACGAGAATCGGCCCGTCCGTGGCGTCGAGCACGACCTGCGGGCCGATGTCGGCACCATCCTCCACGAAGATCGGATGATCGCCCATCACCTCTGCCTGGTGCTTGGCAATCCTGCTCAAGGACTTCGCGCGAAGTGGAATGTCCTCCGTGAGTTGCTCGACCAGGGTGCCGACGAGTTCCCAGATCTCATTTATCCAGCGACCTTTGACCTTCCGCCCGCCGAGGCTCGTTTGAATCGCGCCGAGATCGACAGCTCCGTCGGCGAACTGCGACGCCGGAAGCCCACGTGCGAGCTTCACTGCGCACGCCGACCCTTCACACATCAACAGGTCGAAGCGGTCCACCTCCGAATCCAGCGGCAGAATGCAGCGGGTGTTCACGATCACGGAGCCGGCCGGGATCTCCGACTTGGGATCTACCGCTGGCGGCGCATCGTCCTCCTCGAAGTGCGAGAGATGGGGTGAGCTGATAAACCCCGCGCTTTTCAGCCCGGTCATTCTCTCCCACCGTCGCCTGATCACCGATGATCCTGCGCGCAGCTCGCACGCCGGCCTGGTGAGCGCAAACGGCTCGAACTGCCGGGCTCGAACATCGTCGTAGAAGTACAGCGCGCTCATTTCTTCTGCTCCATCGGCGGCAGCGATTCCACCAGCCTCTTGAGGTCGGCGGCCTTTTCCTTCGTAGTAACAAGGGTCAAGCCGTCTCGCGCCACAACCACGAGATTGTCGACACCGTATAGAACGACAGCGCCCGAGTCGGCGTGGACCACGTTGTCGGCTCCATCGAGAAGATGGACATTGCCCGCTGTCACGTTGCCGAACTCATCCTTCGTGCGCACTCGCGCCAGAGCCGACCACGTTCCGACGTCGTCCCAGCCGAAGTCTCCGGGAACCACGGTTACATCCTTGCTGCGCTCGAGCACCGCGACATCGACCGAAACCGGATTTGCGACGCGCCCGAAGAAATCGGATGCCTCGCCGTCGGGTCCAAGCGCCATTGCCCTCGCGAGCTCGCGTGCGTGCTTCCTGATCTGTGCCAAGAAATCGCCCACCGTCCAGACGAAGATCCCCGAGTTCCACAGGTAGCCTTCGCTCACCATCTTCTCGGCGCGCTGCCGGTCCGGCTTCTCGACGAAGCGAAGCACAGGTGAGCCGCTCGCCTCGTCCGGGTCCGAAGGCTGAATGTAGCCGAAGCCGGTATCAGGACGGCTCGGGACTACGCCAACGGTGACCAGCGTATGTGTCCTCGTCGCCGCCGCCTCCGCGAGCAGCAACACCTCGCGAAACCTGGCGTCGTTCCCGATCGACCAGTCGGCGTGAACGGACAACATCGTCGCCTCTGGACCATCACGCCGCTCGATGGTGAGCGCAGCCCACGCCAGCGCCGCGGCGGTCCCCGCCGGCCTCGGCTCGGCGATGATGTTCTCGCGCGGAATCGGCGGCAGCAGCGACCGGATCGGTTTGACGAGATTGGCGTTGGTGAGTATCAGCGTGTGAGATGGGTCGACGATCGGACCGAGCCGGTCAACCGTATCACGAAGCAGCGGTTTGTTGCTGACGAGCGGGAGAAGCTGCTTCGGGCGCTCCGGCGTGGACAACGGCCAGAAACGGGAGCCGACTCCACCCGCGAGTACGACCGCCCAGCGGCTCACTCGCCGCTTATGCCCGCTTCGTCAGGCGCTCCCGTCAGGCGGGCGACGAGCGCGTAGAGCTTCTTGGGGCTGAAAGGCTTCGTCAGAAACTCCGTAGCGCCGAGCGCAAAAGCATCGCGCTCGTGTTTGGCGTCACCCCCGGCGGTCAAAATGATGCACGGCAGCGACTTGAACTTGTCCTGTTCCCGGACCTGCTTGAGCACATCGAGCCCGCTCAGCTTGGGCATCATGAGATCGAGCACCGCGAGATCGATCTGATCTTCGCCGTTAATGAAGTCGAGCGCTTCCTGTCCGTCGTACGCGAGGCTAACGCGGAATGGGCCCTGCTCGAGCTTCATCTTGATGATTCGCCCGATGTGGGGCTCGTCATCAGCGACCAGAACGTGACAGACGCGGCTGGAATCGGACACGGCTAGATCAGGGATGCAATGTTGCCGCGATAGCGGCGAACGTCGAAGAGAAGTCCGCCCAGATCCGCGGATTGACGGAGCAGCACCAGCAGAAGCGTGTCGTCGGCGAGCGCCGCGACGATCGCATAGCCTTTCTGGTGCTCCAGAATTGCGGTGTTCATCGACCCTTGCACGGTCGCGCGGCCCAGAGCTTCCGCCTCGGAGACGAGCGCTGGAACTCGCGCGGCGAGGTCTTCGTTGTTCAGCCCCGGCGCAGCGAAACCTTCGATGAGCAGGCCGTCCTTTCCCAAGATGAGAACCGCATCAACTCCGGGGCGCTGGCGAAGAGCGCTCGTGAAATCTCTGATGTTGGGCATTGATGGGTGAAGAAGTTGCGAAGCTAGGAACCGGAAAGAGTGAAGTCAAGCACGGCAATCGCTTGAACTGCCATAAGTTACGGGGTATTATCGTGAAGCAACCCCTCCGCTATCCCATCTGTCTCATCACTCAATGAAAGCACGTTTCGCGCTCGTTGCGGCGATCTCAGCCGTTGCCGTTCTAAATGCGTGTGGCGACCCGACCAGTATCCAGGCTTCGTTGCCGACATCGGTCGACACTCTGTCCGTCTTTGCGTTGTCCGGAACGCCCGCGGCCTATCCAAGTGGCTTGTCGATCATTGGACGTCAGCCTGTTCGGGTTGACGGCTTCGCCAACTTCGATGTCGCCTTCGACATCAACGC
>DASSNV010000144.1:0-29983 GCA_035701245.1 Gemmatimonadaceae bacterium
GAGCTTCCGGATGCTGAACTCCATGCCGAGCGAGAACATCAGCAGAATGACGCCAAGCTCGGAGAGTGCGCGCACCATCTGCACGTCCGCGACGAGCGGAATCGCGATGTGGGGCCCGACAATCATGCCGGCAAGCAGATAGCCGAAGACCACCGGCTGCCGGAGCTTCTGGAAAACCACGGTGGCCACCGCCGCCACGCATAGCACGACGGCGAGGTTCTGCAGGAATGAATGGGAATCCATCAGCGGTTACCCGGCATCGGCGAAAGTTCGCCACAATTCGCGATACACGGAACCGACTTGTCCGATAAAAAAAAAGGGCCACCAATTTGGTGGCCCTTCTTGCCTGACGAGAGAGGTTTAAGCGGCGTCTTCCTCGTTCTCGAAGGTGAGAGCGTCCGCCTCACGCACGCGGTCAAGCATGGCGTTGACCGGAACCGCAATTCCCCGGTCGTTCAGCGCTGACTCCTTGCTCGAGCCGCGCTGGAACCAGCTTCCCACTTCTGGCGTAGCCTCGGTACCGCTCGTCCCAACCGCCTCTTCATCAGGGGCGTTATCCGAACCATACACGTCCATTCAGCCTCCACGGGTTGAGTGTCCTTAGCCATACTTACGATACCCCAAAACGGTAGTTTCGAGCCACGTAGACCAAGGTACAGTCGGTACCGAGACCCGCAATAGTTTGACACTCGCAGCGGTCAAACTCGTCACAACCGGTGGATTTTTTACCGGATCGTCTTCGGGTCTATGCCCCTAGTAGCGAAAATCCGGCCAACAGCCTCGCCAATTTTATTGTTGGGAGTACTGGCGCCAGCGGTTACCCCGACTCGCAGCGCGCGGGCAGCGGGAAGCCACTCCGATTCCTCGGTTTCCGCTTTCGCGCCGAGCGGGCGATGGCGGATCGTGCCGGAATCTGGGTCGATGTCCTCTGCGTCCTCGACGTGAAAGGTGCGGACAGTCTCCGAACAGAGTGCCGCCAGTGACATCGTGTTACTGGAGTTGTAGCCGCCGATTACAACCATCACGTCGAGGGGCTCGCGCAACAGTTCCACCACCGCGTCCTGCCGTTCCTGGGTAGCGCTGCAGATGGTGTCGAAGGTTCGGAAATTCGACTTCGCGTACTCTTCACCGTGTGCCCTCGCCATCGACTTTCCAATCAGCTCACCCACGGCGAGCGACTCACGCGCCAGCATCGTCGTCTGATTCGCGACTCCGATGCGCCGCAGATCCCGGGCGGGGTCGAACTTAGGAGACGCAGCGTGTGCGAATCGCTCCATCAACGCCGACGCGCTCAGCCGGCCCTCGATGAAGTCACCCACCAGCTGCGCCTCTTCCAGATTCCGCACGATGAAGTAGTGGCCGCCGGGATATTTCTCCGCCTGTGATGCGGTCGCCCGCGTCTCCTCATGGTAGTACTTCCCGTGAATGAGCGACGTGAATCCGTCCCGCGCATAACTCTCGACGCGCTTCCACACGTTCAGCACCGAGCCGCAGGTCGTGTCGACCATCACGCAGCCAATCCCACGCAAAAGCTCGAAGTCTGTGATCGTGACACCGAATGCCGGAAGGATCACGACGTCCTCGGGTCTGACACCACTGAAATCGAGGCGGGCAGCGGGAGGCGGAAAGCGGGAAGCGGGAAGCGGGATGGAGGCATCGCTTTCATGTCCATCTTTGCCGTCGTTGCCAACCCCTTCTCGTTTCCCGCCTCCCACTTCCCCGCCTCCCGGCATCAAGAACCGGATCCCCATCGCCTGGAGTTTCGAGTTCACGTGCGGATTATGGATGATCTCGCCGGCCAGATAGATGGTACGATCCGGAAATTTCTTTCTTGCCTGATATGCGTACTCGACCGCCCTCTCCACACCGTAGCAGAAACCAAACTCCTTCGCTAAACGGATGGTTACGTCGCCGGCGGTGAGGGTGTACTCGCGTTCCTTGAGAAGGTCGACCAGGTGCCCCGTATAGTCAGAATCCAGTTCGGACTGTATCTCGGATTTCAACCCGAAACCTTTCCGAAAGTAGGAGCCCGCCCCAGTACCATTTGGGCTGGTGGCCTGCATATTCCGAGAGGTGGGGGTGCCGGTCCCATCCGGACCTGACGCCTTTACCGACGTATCAGACATACCCTGAATCTAGCAGTGGCCAACCGATAATGCGCTTCGACAAAGGACGATGAGCGAGTCACTCGGAGCGTACCCCGCAGAGCAAACGATGGCGCCAGTCGACAGCGCGCCGTCCATTTCTTTCTCCTCCACCATCACCCGCACGCCCGGTCTCGCCAGACCGGCGCCGCTCGTGAAAGGCGATGCAATTGGTGTCGTCGCTCCATCCTACGCCCCGCAACAGGGATGGTTGCTGAGAGGCGTCAAAGCCATGACCGATGCAGGCTATCGGGTCATTCTTGACGCCGAGATCGATCGGTTTCGCCGCTTCCAGCAGCGCGAGGACGAGCGGCGTGCCGCGAGCCTGATGGCGATGTGGAGCAACCCCGAGATCAAGGCTGTCATTACAGCCACCGGCGGCTATGGCGCGGTGAGACTGCTGCCCTATCTCGACCCCGAGGTCTTCCGTCGTAACCCGAAAGCGTTCGTCGGATACTCCGACATCACCGCACTCCACCTCTGGCTGATGCGCCGAGCCGGGTTGCGGGTCTTTCACGGTCCAACCCTCGACGATCTCTCGCCCGGCCAGAGCGATCCGACTTTCCTCTCACTCCTCTCAGCCCTCACCGAGCCGCGCCCAGCCGAAAAACTGGGTTGCAACTGCGCGCGCGCGGTGCGGCCCGGTGTTGCAGTCGGCAGGCTGACGGGAGGAAATCTCTCGCTCGTCCAGCAGACGGTCGGGACACCCTACGAGATCGACACCAGAGACGCGATCCTGTTTCTCGAGGAGACCCGCGATCCGATGTCGGTCGTCGACGAGCGGCTGCTCCACCTTCGCGCGGCGGGTTTGCTGCGGCACGTGCGCGGCATCGTTTTCGGCCAGCTGTCGCTCGATCGTTCCGAGGAGGACGAATTCGAGGATTTCCTTCTTGACCTCGTCTCCGATCTCGAGGTTCCCATCCTGATGGACTTCCCCGCCGGACACGAAGTGCCGAACCTCACCCTGCCCTTCGGAACCGAGGTCGAGCTCGTTGCGGACGGGCAGTCAGGTTGGCTTTCCTACCGCGAAGATGCGCTCGCCATCGTCGACGAGCGCCCAAGGCTGAGCCTGGTCTAGAGTCCGCCCGACTTGATGGTCGCATCCACTGCGATGCACCACAGGTGAATCACCATCAGATGTACTTCCTGCACGTAGGCGCCTTCGTCGCTCGGCACCGCCACGACGTGATCGGCGGCGCCGCCCTGCAGACCAGCCTTGCCGCAAAGCGCGATTGTCGTTGCGCCTTTTTCTCTCGCCGTTTTGAGACCGCGAAGGACGTTCTCCGACTTTCCGCTGGTGGTGATGCCGATCGCGACGTCACCCATGCTCGCCAGCGCTTCCACCTGCCGCTCGAACAGCGCCCCGTAGCCGAAGTCGTTGGCGATGCAGGTGAGCACTCCGGTGTCACCAACCAGGGAAATCGCCGGCAGTGGCCGCCGCGTCTCCTTGAACCGTCCAATCAGCTCTTCGACCAGGTGGCTCGCCTGCGTTGCGCTCCCGCCGTTGCCGAAAGCGAGAATCTTCCCGCCGCGGCCGAGCGCGGAGACGATGGCCTCGGCCGCGGCGTCGGACGATGGCTGAAGCGTGGCGATGCACGATTCGACGACTTGCTGGTGCTCGCTGAAATGCCTGGCGAAATGTTGTGGCGGCATGCGCGGGATTATACGGAGCCGTTCGATGCGCGCCAGTGCGACACGGAATCAGCGACCGCGGCGACGGCGCTTGCCATGCCGCGATCCGTGATGAAAGTCACGCCCACGACGATGCCGACGGAACTCCGATGCAACCCGCCGCACATCCCGCTCGGCCTCTGACAACATTGTTCGATCGTCTACCGACTCCTCCACTTCGTCGGGCGACCAGGGCTGGGCGAGACTCTCCTGAAGCTCTTCGAGCGTGTCGGCACGTACCGCACCCCGTTGCCCGCGCAGGACCACGAACCGAATCGGCCGGTCCAGCCGCGGGATCTCGAGTTCCGTCAAAGTGCGCGCGATCTTCTCCGGCAGCCGCAGCCTCGCGACACCGCGCCGCTCACCGTCGCGATCCTCCACGTCATAGTCGATGTCGACTTCGCGGTCGCGAATGGTGACCTGACTCGGCAGCGCGTCCAATCGTTCCTGAACTTCGGCCGACACAAAATCGTCCTTCCTGATGCGGAGGCGCGCCGCCCGGAAATCGTCCATCGAATTCACGTCCGCCAGCTGTTGCTCATAGACGGTGGTGAGCTCGGGAAGGCCGAGCCGCTTCGTTTCGCCGCCGGACCGCTTGTACGCATCCCGGATCGCCTCGATCACCTCGCGATTCTTTTTGACCGCGAAGTGCCGCGCCTCCCCGCGCGCCAGCGCTGCCGCCAGGACGTGGCGCGCCTCGCTCGCGATCTCCGCGGGAAATTCCTCGACTGTCTCGAGCTCGTTCTCGAGCTCGAAGCCGAAGTAGTCCAGACTGCGCTTGAGCAACAGCGGACCATGCTTCCGCCGCGGATCATAAATGAGCTCTGCCTTTCCGCGCGTAGCGTAGCGGCGAATCAACTCGATCGGAACTTGGGTGCCCTCGATCGCCGCGCGCGGAATCCCCGATCGATCGGCGAAGTATCTCAGGTCCCCGGCAATCGCTCCCCAGCTGCCGCACACGCTCGTCTTCGATACCCGCGCTTCGGTGCCGTCGGCGGTTTGCTCGTCGATGACGAGATCAAAGGGCATGAACTGCGCGAGCAGCTGGGTGAACTTGCGGTAGATGTGATCCCGCGCGTTCACCATTCTGGCCGGCAGCTCGAGCCCGAGCGATCGATAAATGCTCGCCATCGCCAGCGCGGCATCCTCGATTGCCTTGACCAGCACCCCGCGCCGTTCCGCCCAGCTCTCGATGCTCTCGTCGAAAAGCTGCCGCGGCAGTCCATACACTTCTCCGATGTAGCCGCAGTGGGTGTACGCCTCCGCGTAGAGGTTGTACGCGGTGAGATGATCGCTGCCCGGGACGACCACGTTGGATAGATCGCGGTCCTCCCTGGTCATACGGTGCAACGACTCGATCGAGCTCATGACAGCGAGATAGGGAACGAGCTCATCGTCAGCGTTCACCAGCAGCTCCGCCCACGGCCTGTCGACGGGCATCGCTTCGACAGCTTTCCCGTACCGCGACAATCTTCCGTTCTCGATGATGCCGCGGCGTTCGAGCAAGGTGACGGCCTTTCGATACGCGATCTTGTCGAGCCGCACGGGAAGATCCAGTTGATCAGCAGCAACGCCGAGGTCGGCGCAGGTCATCGCCACCCGCTCCGAGTCGCCGGCGAGCTGAAACTCTGGCGGGGTCGGCCGCAGCGCCGAGAACTGAATGTCGCGATCAGAGAGAATGAAGACTCTCCCGCCGGCGACGCGCCCGTGCACCCGGCCGGCCATCTGCAGGATCTCGTTGGCGCCGAGGTGCAGCCGCGTCAACACGTTCTTGCCGCGCTCGATGATGTTGCTGAAGCGCGTATCGTCGATGACCACGGTGTCGAGGCCGTGAACGTTGAGCGCGCTCTGACCGGCGGCCGTCATCGCCAGGAAGTACGGCTTCTTCTCCTCCCCCTCGAGGAAGGGCCTGATGATCCTGATCGGCTCGCCACCGTGATAAAACGCGCTGTTGATCCGCGGGAAGCGGTCGGCGACGAGCTCCGCAGCCTGTTCGACGCCGGCGCGGGTCGGCAGGAACATCCCGACTCCACGCTTCTCTTTCACCACCTGCTGCAGGAAGCGGTCATCGAGAAAAGTGAGCGGATCCTTGCGCACGACCTTCACGTCGGCCGCCTTGGCCGGATCGAACGCCGAGCTCTCGAGCACCGCGGCAGCATTCAGATAGCGTGCGTAGAAGCTCGGATCCACCGTCGCCGACAACCAGATGTACCGACAGCCGACGCGTTTCCCGAGCGCGAGGCATAGCTCGAGCTCCGCCGATGTCTGATGGATCTCGTCGACCACCAGGGTGTCTGTGTTGAGAATATCGCCATCCTGAAACCAGCGGCGGGCAATCCCGGTGGTGACGACGATGACGTTCCAGGTCGGTGTCTCCGGCGTCGCCTCGCGCTCGCGATTGACGACGCCGACCTTGAGCTCGGTTCGAAGAATGGTCTCGGCGATTGGCCGGATCGAGAGCGTCTTGCCGGTTCCGGTGCCGGCAACGATCCCGAAGCCCTTGCCGGCGGCCGCGAGCGCGCGGATCTCCTCGCCGTGCTGCTTCTCGAGCACCGTCTCGATGTTGAGCCCGAGTGCCAGCTCGATGGTCTCGCACGCAGCGCGGGTCGGGGCGATCACGATCAGGCGTCCCGTCTGCGGTTCGGCCGCGACAAAGGCCGCGTGATCCGGCGGGAGATATCTGTCGGTTACGGTGCGCTGCATTCGCAGTGCAAAGTGCATACATCGCACCCGATGCGAAACGGCCCCGGCAGATTTTCATCCGCCGAGGCCGTCGCTATGACTTCAAGAGAGCTAGTCTCTGCCGTTATGTCCTTTACCCCGACCATTGTCATGACGTTCCGACTTGCCGTGTCCATGATCGTCGTCACGTTGGCCGTTGTAGCTGCGGTAATCATCGTCGTGACCCTTGCGATCGCGAACGTCGGCCTTGCTGCGAATCGTGCGGGTGCTGAGGACGGTAAAGGTCCCGTTGGGATTCCGGCGCGCTTTCTGGACTACGATGTTGCCGTACGCGTCGTAGGTGCGCCGCTCGTACACGGAGTTGTTCTTCGGACCCTTGCCAACCTGACGCCAGACGCCATCGACGGAATGGCGGCGGTCGTTGCGGCAATCGGTTGCCGTGCCGCCGGTGCCGGGCCGACCGAGGATAACGCCCCCGACGGTGGTGGTGCTGGCGTACTGACAATCGTTGTTCGGCCTGCGCTCGGTGCGTGAATCGATGATCGAGAAGTTGCCGTTGCCGTCCCGGCGCGCGCGCTGAACGAGAATGTTGCCGTTGGCGTCGTAGGTACGGCGCTCGTAAATGGTGCCGTAACGATCCTGGCCGACGACCTGCCACGATCCGTTGACTACGGTGCCACGAGTAGTGCTTGGTGAGCTCGGCGTCGGCAAGCGAGCTCCGATGACCTGAGCCTCCACCGAGCCCGTTGCGGCAACACCTGCGATGGCGAGAGCCAATATGACTGCTTTCATAGTCTGAATCCTCCGAAAAGAATCGCCCCGTCAGATTAGGGTGTCGGGACGAGCGAAACCCTGCTATCGATGCTTGTAGTACTCTTTGTCGGCCTTGCGCTGAGCTTTTTCCTCAGCCTTCTGCTGCTTCTTCCACGCCTTCTGTCGTGCCTTCTCCACCTTCCTCCATTCCTTGTCGTTGGTTGTCGCGACGCGTGAGCTGAGAATGGTGAAAGTTCCGTTCGGGTTACGCCGGGCGCGCTGGATGATCAGGTTGCCGTTGGCGTTGCGGATGCGGCGCTCATAGATCGAGTTGTTGTGGGGGCCACGTCCGACCTGATACCACGCACCATGCTGGCGGCTGTAGACATCGCGACAGTTGGTAGCGAGGCTGGTGCGTCCGAAGATGATGTCGCCGACGCTGTTCGATGTGCGGGCGTAGCTGCAATCGGTTGCCGGAACGACGGTGCCCGCCCGCGCGGGAATCTGGGCATCGAGTGTAGCAGCGGAACCGACTGCTGAAACTGCAAGCGCGATTGCAATGAACTTCATCGCGATATCCTCCGGTTGATTAGATCGATGAGCTCGTCGGTAGGGCTCGACTTCTTCTTGTCTGACTTTCCCTTCTTTGGCGGATCGTCACCGAACAACACCCGCGCATTGGCGGGTCGATTCTTGACCGCCGATGCACAGTCGGTCGGAGCCGGCTGCTGGCCGGCGGGCACGCCGTTGATCCAGATCCGGCACATACCGGCGGGCGGAAAAAAGCCGGGCGGCACGATCTGCTCTCCCCTTCCCTGTGACTGCTGGGTCGGCTGCGGGCGAGTCGGTTGCGGCCGCTGCGGCACCGGACGCTGCGCCTCTGCCAGGCCGGCGGATAGCGTCAATGCGACGACGGCGACAAGCGCGGAGCGCGCAAACGAAGGGACTTGGGTGAACCGAATGCGGAAATTCATGGCCGTATGGGGTGCAGGGTCGGTGCCAGGCAGGGTCTAGCGACCTAAGTGTCTGTCAGACAAGGAGTTAAGGTCTTGCAGCGACTCCTCCGAAATGGCTTGTTGTCCTCCTGGAGGGACGCATTTTTGATACACCCCAAACAGCTCAGCAGAGCCGGCGCTGGCGGAACGGCGCTCGCTTCATCGCCCGGGAACGGGCTGGATGGCTCAGCGATTTTTTTCGATCAGCGCGAGAATTTCGCCTGCTCGAGCGTGTCTGCCTAATTTGGATTTTTCGAACACCGGCTTTCCGTCGACCGCGACCTCGAACCTGCCGCCCCGCGACGGAGTCATCTGCAGCTCCGCGTCCGGGAACCGCTGACGAATCTCAGCCGCCAGACTGGCGGCTCGTGTCTCGTAGTTTCAGACGACGCAATATTCGATGCTGATCTTCATGGCAGTGTCCCGGGGGGTTATTGATCCGCTGACGGATACTGTTGTACGAGCGCGAGCGCTTCGGCAGTGCCAACTGCTTTGAGGGCGTTGATCGCGGGCGCCCGGATCACATCCTCCCATAGCTCCTGCTGCATCAACTGCTTCGCCAACGGGATCGCGGCATTTTTTTCGATCCGAATGTCGGCGGCAAGCGCAGCGCCGCGGACTATGAAATTCGGATCGCTGCGCGCGATTTCCCGGAGCCGAATTCCAACATCGCGAGCAGTGGTGCCGGTGATTGCGATTCTGCCCAGCGCCGCGGCGGCACTCTGTCGCACCCGGCCGTCGGGATCGCGGGTCGCTGCCACGAGCGCGTTCGACACACTCCGCATTACCGGCAGTCCGGCCCGCGTCGAATCCCTTCCCCACGCGCCGACTGCGTCGACGGCGCGGTCACGAACCGCCCAGAACCGATCGTTGCGGGTCGCGCCGATCAGAGCGTTGAGCGCGTTCTCGTCGGCGGGTCGCTGCGCTAATACATCGACAGCTTCGATTCTTCCCAGAACGTCGTCGTCGTTGACGAGCTGATACATCATCATCGCCGTCGAGCGCGGGAAGTCGGTGATGTCGAGGATCCAGTTGCCCTTGTCCCAGCGGATCGACCGCGGGGGCGCCTTCAGGTTGGCACCCGCTTCACCAGTGCCACCGCGCACCGGCACGACGAAGTGGACGTTGCCGCTGTCGGTGCGCGCTTCGACGTCGACATCGACGTCGAACCATCCCGTCATGCTGTCCCGCGGCTGCACTTCCCTCGCGGAGATCACCAGCCGGTTCGCGGCGCGATCGTAGAGCGAAGACACCTGAAAGACCGGAAAGCCGGCGCCATAGACCCACTGGTCGAAGAACGTCTTGTAGTCACGGCCCGTGGTTTCCTCGAACGCTTTGCGCAGATCGTCGGTGACGACGTTGCCGTAGGCGTGGCCGGTGGTGTAGTGGTTCATCGCCTTCCAGAACAGGTCGTCACCGAGCTGGTGCCGGAGCATCTGGAGGATGGTCGCGCCCTTCGGGTAGATGTGACCGCTGAAGAAGACTTCGATCGGGTCGTTCACCCACCGATTCCAGACGATCGGGCGTCGACCGCGGCGATCCGCTTCAATGGTCTGTTCCTGAGCGCCCAGCCGATCTATCGCTGCCTCGTCGATGCCCGCATCTGCCTCGCGAAATACCTGCTCCATGAAGGTCGCGAAGCCTTCATTCAGCCAGACGTCGCCCCAACGCCGGGTGGTGAGGAGATCGCCGTACCACTGGTGGCCGAGCTCGTGGGCCATCAATCCGACTGAATTTGCCTGCGGCTCCGACCACGCCGGGTGCAAAATCTCGGCGTCGTTCTGCGATGTCGCGGTGACGTTCTCCATTCCGCCGTACTGAAACTGGGGAATGACGATCTGATCGTACTTGTTCCACGGATATGGCACGCCGGTCTTCCGTGAGAAGACGTCGATCGCCTGCGGAGTGCGCGCGAAGCCTCGCCACGCGGCATTGACGGAATCCGGATAGGTCCAGTATCCGACGCTGACGTTTCGCCACGGCTTGTCCTGCAGCACGACGTAGTTGCCGACCACGGTGGTCATCAAGTATGTAGATGCCGGCTTGTCCTGTACCCAGTGCCACTCGATGCTGTCACCGACAGCGCGCGAACCGGCGAGCTTCCCGTTGGAGAGTGCGCGCTCGTTCTTCGCGGTCCAGATGAAGAACTCCCACGTTTCCTTGTCGTTCGGGAAATCATAGGTGGGCACCCAGTAGTGGTTGTCTTCCGTCTCGCCCTGGGTCCACACGATGTGCTGCGCCGGTCGGAAGTACGCTCCTTTTGTGCGGTTGACCCCGTCGTAGTCGATGGTGATCGACGTCTTTTGGCCCGCGCGGAGCGGCGAGGCAAGACGCACTGTCAGAGTGTGTCCATCATAGTCGTACTTGAGATTGGTGCTGCCCGACGCCACGCGCCTGAAGGTCATGTCACCGGCGTCGATCGCCACAGAGCTCAGTGGCGCGGCGTCGGGAAGCCCGGCAATGTTGAGGGTTGTGGTTCCAACAACCGCCTGCCGCGGCCAATCGAAGCGAACCGTGGTGACTTGATGTTGCAGGTCGTATTTGCGCACGCGCTCGACGTGGACGGTGCCCTCCGGCGGAGGTCCCCAGGTGATCAGCGGCTCGGTTTGGAACGGCGGCACACGATCAATCGTGAGCGTGGTGTCCATCCTGAACGGGGGAGCGACGACTGGTGGAGTGGGCTGCGGAATTTCCGGGGCGGGAATCTGCGCGGCCGGCGGTGCGCAACCGGCGATGACAGCGCTGATGAGGGCGGCGGCTGGGAGAATGCCTTTCATGTTTCGCGGGGACGGAATGGAGTCACCCGAAATATTCGGTGCGGGTGCGGGAGTGAACCTATCATATGCTATGCGGGAACCTCACCAATCGGAAGGATGCGCGCGCTACGATTCGGCTTCACTGTCGTGGAGCTTACGATCACGCTCTCCATTGTGGCGGTGCTTTCCGCCATCGCCATGCCATGGGCCGGCCACCTCCTGGACAGGACGCACGTACGCGGTGCCGTGCTCGAGATCGAGTCCGGGTTTGCAGCTGCGCGACACATCGCGATCGCACGATCGGCACTCGCAACGGTCGACATCGACACGACCGCCGGTGTCATGAGGGTGAGCGTTGGCGCTGATACGCTACGCACGATCAGGGTTGGTACTGATCACGACGTGAAGCTATCGGCGACCCGCGTCCAGATGTCGTATTCGGCGACGGGAATGGGATATGGCGCCGCCAACCTCAGCGTCGTCGCGAGACGGAGCGCGGCCGTCGATACCGTCTTTGTGTCGCGGCTTGGCCGGATTCGTCACTGACCTCGCCGTCAGAGGGCACGTCGTCGAGTCCCTGCTGCGGAGACCTTGGGGCGACGGTATCGGCGGTAGTGCCGAAATCGTAGCCGGGCATTGAGATCCGCGGTATCTGCTGGCCGATGGTGCGCTCGATGGTTCGCACCATCGCGATCTCGTCCGGAGACATGAAGGTATAGGCATCGCCGGTCGCTGCCGCCCGGCCGGTTCTTCCGATTCGATGGACGTAATCCTCGGGCTGCTGCGGGACATCGTAGTTGATGACGTGGGTGATCCCCGAAACGTCGAGTCCGCGCTGCGCAATGTCGGTTGCGACGAGAACACGCACCTTGCCCGACTTGAAATCCTCGAGCGCTCGGGTGCGCTCCCCCTGGGATTTGTCGGCGTGCATTGCGGTCGCGGCGACTCCTTCGTCCTCGAGGTGCCGGACAACTCTGTCCGCGCCGTGCTTGGTGCGCGTGAAGATCAGCACGGAATCCATGTCGGATTGCTTGAGCAGCGCTGCCAGCAGCGTGGTCTTTCGTTCGCGTGGCACCGGATAGACCGCGTGGGTAACCGTGTTCGCGGCTTCGGACCGTCGACCCACCTGGACCACGAGCGGCTTGCGCAGATACTTCCGCGCCAGCGCCTCCACCTCCGGCGGCATCGTCGCGCTGAACAGAAGCGTCTGTCGATAGGGCGGGATCTCCGCGACGATCCGATTCAGCTGCGGCGCGAATCCCATATCGAGCATTCGGTCGGCTTCATCGAGCACCAGCACCTCGAGATCGTCGAACGAAACGTTTTTTCGCTCCATATGATCGAGCAGCCTGCCCGGCGTCGCCACGACAACGTCGACGCCGCGCCGAAGCGCCTTGGCCTGCGGCTCGATCCCGACCCCGCCGAACACCGGCACCACCCGCAGCTCGGTGTGCTTGCCGTACTTCCGGAAGCTTTCCTCGACCTGCGCGGCCAGCTCTCGGGTCGGCGTCAGAATCAGAACCCGCACCCGATGCACCGGATTGCCGGCTGCATCAGAGAGCGGTGTGGTGATCAGGTTATGGATGATCGGGAGCGTGAACCCCGCCGTTTTTCCCGTTCCCGTTTGAGCAAGGCCGATCAGATCCCGGCCCGCGAGGGCGAGCGGGATGGCCTGCTCCTGAATCGGCGTTGGATGGGTATAGCCGGCGTCGCGAACCGCATTCAGCACTTCCGGCGCGAGGGCGAGATCGTTGAACGACATCCGCCCCTCGTGATCTTGATCAGGCATCTGATTCCAATATACGCAGGCGCTGCGCCGAACCCGCGGAACTCAGCTTGCGCGCCGTAGCAAGCCGAGCAGTGCATCGTTTACTTCGCCCGGAGTCTCCTCCGTTATTAGATGCCCCGCCCCGGGAATGGTTCGCAAAACGATTTGCGGCAGCAGCGGCAAATAAACCGCCATGCCATCGTCAGGCATCATATGGTCAAGATTTCCCCACACGCCGGCCGCGGGAAGATCCACCACACGGAGCGCGCGATGCTCCGCTGCGTTCCAGTCGTAATGGTGCAGCAGCTGCCGTAACGCTACGACATAGTCGGGAAACTGAGAGGGCGCCAGAAACTCCTCGATATCGCGTTGCGTGTAATTCCCGCGCCGGCCGTAAACCCGTCGCAGCGCAATCTTCACGACAGTGCGCGACTTCACGTGTTTGATGAGCGGACCCAGAAACGCCGGCGTCGCAAGCTTGTACAACCACATCAGCGGAACCCCGCTCAATCCAACCGGCGAAAGCAGCCCGACGCATCGCGCACGCCGCGGATACCGGACAGCGAAATGGTAGACGAGCGAGCCGCCGAGCGAATGGCCCGCGAGAGCGGCACTATCGAGCTCGAGCCCGTCCATGACATCGGCGAGGTGCTCGACCAGAGCGTCAATCGTGTACTCATGCGCCGTCGTCGGCTTGTCGGATAGGCCGTGCCCCTTGAGGTCGATGGCAATGGCGCGATATCCAGCGTCTGCGAGCGCCGGCATGTTATACCGAAACACGTAGGCATCGCACGCCCAGCCGTGGACGAGGAGAACGGGCGGTGCCGCCGGATCCCCACGCTCCACCACGCGAATTTTCAGTCCGGAGCGAAGCCGCGGAAAGGCGACGCGATATCCATTCTCGCCCGCGGGAAACATCTCGCCGGGGCTGAGGGTCCGCCGGCGATGCAATCCGATCATCGGATCAGATCAGTTCAATTTCTCTGCCGAGCAGTTTCCCGATGAGCCCGATGCGGAAGGTGACGTCGGTCCACTTCGAGTCCTGGCCGGCGCCGTCGTCGAGCGGAAAATACGGCCACGCCCAGGCGTCGCTGGTCGTGGGGCGGTCCATTCCTTTGTGCGGATGCCAGACTCCGTTGCGATCGCGGTCGTCGACGAACCGCTCGAAGAGCTTCATCCAGCCTTCATTGCGGCGGAGGAAGTTGAGCCGCGCCATCGTCTCCAGCCAGAGCAAAGCGAACGGAACGTCCGCCTCCACGGCGTTCCGGTGCGGCAGCACATCCCCCATCACCAGGTGCGGCTGGGGCATCATTTTCTTGCCGAACAGCTGCACCGTTTCCTGCCGCGGGAGTGGCTGCGTTATCCAGTCGTAGATGCGCTCGACCTCGCTGAAGTGCTCGTGCCTGAAGATCGGCATGTAGGCGAGCATTGTCAGAGTGTAGATCGACGGTGGTGCCGACTCTGGCGCGAGCACGTGAGTATTCCCGACGCGAATCCACGGCTTCTCACCAAGAGGAGAATTCAGATATGAAACGACTCGCTCCAGAATCCGGCGCGCCGCGCCGCGCAGTCGCGGATCGCTCTCGTAGCCCATTTGGGCCAGCGTTGCAGCGGCGGCTTCCCTGAACATCCCGCGAGTGCGGCGGACGATGTCGTCGTCTCTCGTCTTCGTCGCCAGCTCGAAGGTGAACGCCGGGTCGTTATCCTCGGCGAGCAGCCTGAACAGGATGCGGCGTGCCAGAACGAGCGGTGGCGATTCGCGGTCCCAGCCGTACTCGGTGAGTCGGCGCACGGCGGGGATCGTTCCGATGCCCGCGAACTCGGCGCCGTGTTTGGAGGGAAGGCCGAGGACCGATTGATTCCACATCCCGTCCCGATTCTGGGTGACGGCGAGCCGGATCGCGGGCCGGTGCGAATAAGGGAGCCACGAGATATCGGGGAGTGCGGCGGCGTCGGCAGGTCGGACGACCTCGGTAAGAGCGCGGTATTTGAGCGGCGCGGAGGCGTGCTCGAGGAACCAGTCCAGCGGGAATCCGAGCTGTTCCGGTTCTGCCGTTGGTGTCGTCGGGGCCAGGTCAGCAGTGCTACTGGGTATGGTCACAAGCGGCGCTCGGCGCCCGGAAACCAGCGAGGCCAGGCCGGCAGGCGCGTGGCCGGCATTGGGCGGGAAGAATAGCAGGTTTTCCCCAAGACGCTAGGCCAGGCACTTAACCTATTGTCGCGGAAGGACTTATCTTTCAGGCATGGCCGGTTGATCGGCGCTGCGGCTGGCACCCCTAGTCCAAAAGGCGGCAGGTGGGAGAGAATGCGCAGAGATGCTCTGGTAGCGGTTTTTCTACTCGCATTCTCCCTCCGTCACGCCACCATTGAAAGCGCCGGATAAACTGACACCCGCGCCCTCTGACCATGTCTCCCAACTGCCACCTTTAGGACCACAGTGGCGAGTCGATAGCGATCGGGTTCCAGAATCCGCGTTAAGACCTCAGGCCCAACCTTTTCAACGTCTGAGGCGTATAACTCTGAGCGCCGCGTCGGCGCACCCACAACTCAGGAGAGTAGGATGAAGGTTATTCGCATCGTCACGCTGGCCGCTGCCCTTTGCGTTGGCATGACCACAGCTGCTGCAGCACAAGGCACGGAGCAGCAGGGGCAGAGCGAGGCCCGCGGCCGTGGAATGGGAGGGATGCTCCTCAAGGACATCACACTGACGGATGCCCAGAAGGCTCAGATCAAGGCGATTCGCGACAAATACGTTCCCCAGCAGATGGAGCTGCGCAAATCGGCGCAGGCGACCGGCTCGATGGATGACGCCACCCGCGCGAAGATGACGGATCTGCAGAACAAGCAGGCCGCCGAGATCCGCGCCATCCTCACCGCCGATCAGCAGACCCAGTTCGACAAGAACCTCGCCGAGATGAAGGCGCGCATGGAAGCGCGTCGCAACGGCAGCAGCTAAGCTTCGCTACGATCGCGGCTCGAGGGCCGCGATGGTGTAGTCGCTCCTCGGGTTCCAGAGTATCCAGCTCTGGAACCCGTTGTCGTATCCGGCCTTCATCTGCGCGCGAACTTGCTCCGCGTAGTAGTGCGGAGGCCCGAGCGTGAAATCCTGGTACCACGGGATGATCTGGGCCGCGTTGGCGACGGGCTTGCTCCGCGCGATCGCATCCTTCAACGCGTGATCGATGGTCTCGTAGGGCCGCGCGTTCGGGTTGCGCAGCTTGTAAGTCCCGCGCGCGAAGTGCGACGGATACACCATTGGCAGCACCGCGTCTACCTGATCGACGAACATCTCCCACTGCTGGCCGATGCCCATGTCGGTCGTGTCCGTGGCAGTGAGCCCGAACACGTCGGCCGTTACGCGGATGCCGTGTGGCTTTAACGTTTTGCGAAGGAAGCCGAGCTGCTCACGAATCACCTGCGCGCGCACCCGACCGTTGGCGAGTGGGTAAACCGTCTCGGCAACGAGTCGCTTCTCATCCGGAAAGCGCACGTAGTCGAACTGCACCTCGGAGAAGCCCAGGTCGTACGCCTCGCGAGCGAGATCCGCCGCATACTGCCAGACGGCGGGCTGGTGCGGGTCGAGCCACGGCTTCCCGTTTTTGTCGAGCCACGGCTTGAGATCCGATTTCCGCTTGATCGCGAGATCGAGCTTTTTTTGCGCCAGCAGCGGATCCTTGGCGACGACGATGCGCGCGATCGGATAAATGCCATGCGCGGTCATGGTGTCGAGAACCGCGCGCAGCCGCGAGGCGGACATCCAGTGGCCATCTGCGGTGTCGGCGCCGATCTCACGGGCGAGTGGAACGCGCGAGCGATAGAGGACAAAGCCCCGGTCGTCCTTGACGTCGATGACAAGCGCGTTGATCTCGGTGGTCTTCGCGACCGTGATGAGTCGATTAAGCTTGCTGCCCATCGCTACCCAGCGATTGACGTATAGGCCGCGGAGGGTGTCGGGCAGCGGCACGTGAGCGACGGGGCGCGCCGAATCCTTGCGTGTCGTCGTCGAGGACGCGGTTGTAGAGGCGACGGTCCTGATGTCGCCACTGGATTCGGACGTCGCGGCGCCGCGTTCTCCAGTGCAAGCCAATGCGAGCGCCAGTGCGGCGGTGATGCGAGGAATCACGGTGTAAATGGTGGGCGGCGCAACGCGCCGGAGATCAGAGCGCGTTGAGCTCGGCGTTGGCGTCGGAGAGATAACCCATCTCGCGCACAACGCTCTGGGCCTGCTGGGTAACCATCGTCAGGCCGGTTGGCTGGGCGTTCAGCCCGCCCGACCTGAAGCGCACGAGCTCGAGCCGCATCGACCTGAGGAGGTGGCGACAGTTATCGAGCTTTTCCTGGGCCTCTTTCTTCTTGCGATCGACGTCGACGAGCGCGCGACGCTGGCGGCGGAGCATCGCGAGACGGCGCACGCGATCTTCACTGGCGCGATAGTCGAGCGGATTCGCCTGCGATTCGAGCGTCGATATCTCCTTTTCGACACTCTCGGTGGTCTCGCGGCCGGCGCTCCGATCCATGTCGGAGAGTGACAGCGCCAGCTGTTGCACCTTCCTGAAAACGGCGTCCGCGGAAGCCGCGACCTCCGGGATCTGTTCCCGCTCATCGGAGGGCATGTTCAGAAGCTGGCGATGGATCTCGCGATGGTCTGCCTCTGCCTCGCGGATCGCCGAACCGTATCGAGAATCGGGGTACGCGGCTGGTGGTCCGACGGGAATCGGGCTCGTGGTCGGTCCACCGCTGCGCGGATACGGCTGGAAAGGCTGCACCGTCGGCACCGGAGAGATCGGGGCGAAAAGTCCCTGACCGCGGGCGCGGGCCCGGGCACGGACCTGCGCGCGCTTCTTCTCATCGAACAGAGCGCGCGCGTCGTCGATCGTCTCGGCGGCAACGTCGAAGATCAGTCGATCGCGCGGTTGGCGAAACACGTCACGCCAGTCGTAGCCGGCGGCCCACAACTTCGAGTACTTGAATGCGAGCGCGACGGTCCAGATCACTGTCAGCGCGATGAAATCGTGGTTCGAGAACAGCGAGATCGGGACGAGGATCGCGTTGACGGCAAGATATGGCGCCAGCTTGCGCCGGAACGACACCACCATCGGCGCGTTCCACTTGCTCAGCTCTTCGGGCGTCGGCTGCGTCGGCGCGTAACCGGCGCTCGGGGCAGAGCCGTAACGATCCCGGATTCCGCCGGTGAGCTGGTCGCGCGATTCGTCGGGAACGTAGCGCTGGCGCGACGACGTCTGCGATCCGGACAGCGGTGCCGCCGGCTGAGCACGGGTCGCAAGCGTTGGCATTGCGCCGCCGCTCAGCGCCTGCGCGAAGGCGGCGGCATTCGGGAAACGATCGGCGGGATCCTTTTCGAGGCACATCATCACCGCACGCGACAGATCGGGTGGCAGATCGGGCCACCGCTCATCGACCGGAATCGGGCGCTCCGACAAGTGCTTTACCAGCATCGACGGCGTATTGCTGGCGACAAACGGAGTCTGGCCGCACAGCATCTGGTAGCCGACGACGCCGAGCGAATAGAGATCGCTGCGACCATCGATCGCCTTGTCGCCCGCGGATTGCTCGGGAGACATGTACGCCGGCGTGCCGATGGCCATGCCGGTGGCGGTGAGTCGCGAATCACCGGTGTCGGTGAGGGCGCGCGCAATGCCGAAGTCCGTAACCATTGCGCGGCCCGTCTCTTCATCGATGATGATGTTGTCGGGCTTGATGTCGCGATGGATGACGTTGCGGTTGTGGGCGTACGCGAGGGCATCGGCGACTTCGCGAAGAACCCGACGCACTTCGACAGGCGGCATCGGACCGTGCTGCTGCAGGCGAACGCCAAGGTTGTCGCCCTTGATGTACGCCATCACGAAGTACACGAGATTGTCTTTTTCTTCGACGGTGTAGATCGGAACGATGTTCGGATGATTCAACTGCGCGGCCGTCTCCGCTTCGCGCAGGAATCGCTGCCTGATGTCGGCGCGGAAACTCAGCTCGGGAGGAAGAACCTTGATTGCGATCTCGCGCTTGAGCCGGCGATCGCGCGCGCAATACACGATTCCCATTCCGCCACGGCCGACCTCGTCCTCTAGCTCATAGTTTGCAGAGAGGACTTGAGCCACATGGGTGCCTAATTCGTCTTCAGGTCTAATTGGCATGCGGCCGCGTCGAATCAGCAGTTCTGGTGTTGCAGATCATGCCCGGGTGGCGTAAATCCACGAGAGCAAAAGATGCAGTAAGGGCAAGCCGTGGAGTAGTATCTAAATAAGAGTTTAGTCCCAGGAATGACAATGGCACAACGTCAGACACTACCGGTTCTCCCTCTCAGGGGCACTGTAATCTTTCCAGGCCTTACCCAGCCGATCGCGGCCGGCAGGCCTTCAACGCTGCGCGCAATCGAGGCTGCCCTCAAGGGCGACCGCCTGGTTTTCGCCGTAGCGCAGCGCGACAACACCGAAGAGCCGACGGCGGACATCCTTTACTCGATGGGCGTGATTGCGCGCATCGGTCAAATCCAGCGCGGACTTGGCGGCGTCCAGCTCCTGTTGCAGGGCGAGCAGCGCGCGACCGCACTTCAGTACTCGACGGCGGACGGTTATTTGAGCGCCGTGATCGTTCCAGCGGAGGAGATGACTCCCCAAACTGAAAACGATCCGGCGTTCACGGCGTTACAGAAAGAGACGCGTGAGCGGGCTGCTGAGCTCGGCGAGCGGCGCGGACTGCCGGAGGAAGTGGTGCACCAGGTGCTCGACTCCGTCACGGAACCCGGTCGCTTCGCGGACCTTGTCGCCGGCTACATCGATCTGCCGGTGCCCGAGAAGCAGGGATTGCTCGAGACTCTGAGCGTCGAGGAGAGGCTGCGTCGCGTGCTCGTGCACGTGCAGCGTCAGGTCGGCCTTCTCGAGGCGCAGGAAGACATCAAGTCTCAGGTGCAGGAGGAGCTGGGTGAGCGCCAGCGCGAGATGTATCTGCGCGAGCAGCTCAAGGCGATTCAGAAGGAGCTCGGCGACGACGATTCGAGCAAGGAGATCACCGAGCTGCGCGACAAGCTGGCGAAGCTGCAGCTGTCCAAGGAAGCGCGCGCGGAAGTCGAGCGTGAGCTCGGCAGACTGGAGCGCGCGGGGCGCGAATCGATGGAAGCCCAGGTCATTCGCACTTATCTCGAGTGGATCGCCGAGCTGCCATGGAACGATCGGTCCGATGACCAGCTCGATCTCAAGCATGCGGAGACGGTGCTCGAGGAAGATCACTACGGCCTCAAGGATGTGAAGGATCGCGTTCTCGAGTTTCTCGCGGTCAGGCAGCTCCGTGCGTCGCAGCTCGCCGACGAAGTCGAGAAGAGCGGTGAAGTTCCGGCCGCCCGGCTGTCGGCGAACAAGGACGACGCCACTCCGGCGCTCTCGATCGGAGAGCACGAGGATCGCGCCATCACCGACAAGGTCGAGGCGAAGTCGCGCGCAATGGCGAAAGGTCCGATTCTGCTCTTCATCGGACCGCCGGGCGTCGGCAAGACGTCGATCGCCAAGTCGATCGCGAGATCGCTCGGGCGCGAGTACGTACGCGTCGCATTGGGCGGCGCTCGTGACGAAGCCGACATTCGCGGCCACCGCCGCACTTATGTCGGTGCGATGCCGGGCAGAATCATCCAGGGATTGAAGCAGGCAGGCACCAAGAATCCCGTCTTTCTGCTCGACGAGGTCGACAAGCTCGGCACGTCGTTCCAGGGTGATCCGGCCAGCGCACTGCTCGAGGTCCTGGATCCCGCGCAAAACGACACCTTCACCGATCACTACCTCGGCATTCCGTTCGACCTGAGCGAGGTGCTGTTCATCGCGACGGCGAACTTCGTTCAGAACATTCCGGGTCCGCTGCTCGACCGCATGGAAGTCGTCGACTTCGCGGGTTACACCGAAAAGGAGAAAGCGGAGATCGCGAAGAAGTACCTGCTGCCGCGGCAGCTCGAGGAATCGGGATTGAGCGACAAGAACATCACCTTCACCGATGATGCGATCATGTCGGTGGTGTCGAACTACACCCGCGAGAGCGGCGTGCGGCAGCTCGAGCGGCAAATCGGCGCGGTGGCGCGGAAGCTCGCGCGCAAGCTGGCATCGAGCGAGGAGGTCGCGCACACCGTCGATGCCGACACGGTAAGAGAGCTGCTCGGCAGGCCGCGGGTGCACCCCGAACACGCCCTCGCCGAGAGCGAAGTCGGAATCGCGACCGGCATGTACTACACGCCGATGGGCGGCGACATCATGTTCGTCGAGGCGTCGATTCGCCGGTATTACGGCAATCGGGAGAGCGATGCGCAGAACCAGGTTGGTCCGGGCGGCGCCGTTTCACTGATTCTCACCGGCCAGCTTGGCGATGTAATGAAGGAATCGGCGCGCGCGGCGTTCACCTACGCCACCAACAACGCGGCGAATCTCGGAATTCCGCGTGACAGGCTCGGCGCGATCGAGGCGCATATTCACGTTCCGGCGGGAGCAATCCCGAAGGATGGTCCGTCCGCGGGCATCGCGATCGCGACGGCGCTGGTGTCGGAGATGTCGGACCGGCCGGTGCGACGGGATGTCGCCATGACCGGCGAGATCACGCTGCGCGGCAGAGTGTTGCCGATCGGTGGTCTGAAGGAAAAGGTGCTAGGCGCGCACCGCGCCGGCATCAAGACCATCATCATTCCGAAGGGGAATGAAGCCGACATCGAGGACGTGCCCGAAGACGTGCGCGAGACTCTCGAGTTTCATCCAGTGGAGACACTGAGCGAAGTTCTGCAATTCGCGCTGGTGCCGGCCGCGCCGGGCGAGCAGGCGCGACCACTGGAGATGGCCGAAGTGGCCTGACCTAAAAGATCACCGGGCCCCAGCCGAAGATCTTCCACGGATCCGCCCGTAGCGGCGCGGGCTCGGTACCTTCGACGAAATACTCAGTGTACTTCCGATCGGCGGGAGTTTCCGGCGTTGCAGGCTCGCCGGTAGCGCGGTCGAAGTCGCCGAAGATGACGCCGAGGGGCGGCACCCACTGGTCCGCGGGGCGCGACGTCAGAATATCCGGCTTCGACGCGTAGTACCTGGCGATCATTTTCCCCCAGACCGGGGCGGCGAGAGACCCGCCGGCTGCTCCGCTCGTGATCGTCGTCGGCTTGTCGAAGCCGAGCCAGACGCCGGCGACGAGATCAGGAGTAAGGCCGATGAACCAGACGTCGGAGTTGTCGTTGGTCGTTCCGGTTTTTCCAGCCACTGGAATCGAAGCCGGGAGAAAACGGCGAATGCTCGACGCGGTTCCCCGTTCGACCACGTCGCGCATCATGTCGCGCACGACGTAGGTCGCGCGTGGGTCGAGCGCCGGTGCGAGTGCCTTGACCTCACGGGTGAGCACCACCCGCCGATTCCTGTCTTCTATACGGTATATGAACCGCGGCTCGACCGGCGTCCCCAGGTTCGCGAAGGTCGTATAGGCCGCAACCAGGTCGAGCGGCTGCACCACAGATGCGCCGATCGCGCTCGACGGATACGGAGCGATCCTCGAGCTCACCCCCATGCGGTGGGCGAGACTCGCCACCGAATCCATCCCGAGCTTTACGCCGAGCTGCACCGCGATGCCGTTGCGAGATTTCGCCAGCGCGTCTCGAAGGGTGATGGGACCAAGAAACTGGCCGTCCGAGTTTTCCGGGCTGTAGACGGTGCCATTCGGCAGCGGAATCGCCAGCGCGGTATCGGAGAACACCGTGTTGGGTGTGATGCTGTCGGCGATCGCGGCCGCGTACACGATCGGCTTGAACGAAGATCCCGGCTGGCGCATTCCATCGACCGCGCGATCGAAGTGGGAGTCCGAGTAATCGCGACCTCCGACCAGCGCGCGGACGTCACCTGACGCCGGATCGAGCGCAACGACCATTCCCTGGAGATAGTCGGTCTGGGTGCGGCTGCGGCGCGTTTCGCCGGGGGTGTATTTCGGGTGGGAATAACCGGGCTGTGCCTCGACCACCGAGGTTTCTTCCAGCAGCGCGCTCATCGCCGCATTCTGGAGCACCGGATCGAGACTCGTATAGATGCGATATCCGCCATCGTTCACCGGAACTCCCGCGCGCGTCGCCTGGATCCGCACGACATCGACGAACCACGGCGAGTACGCCGAGTAGCCGCCATTCGGCGCGGTGGTGATCGGCGTCGCCTGCGCCGCCTTGGCCTGGGCCGCGGTGATGTATCCCTGATCAGCCATCAGCGAGAGCACGACATTACGCCGCCGCTTCACGCGGTCCGGGTACTTGAGCGGATCGTACAACGCCGGCCCCTTCGGCATCGCGGCCAGCGCTGCCGCCTCGGCGATCGTAAGCTTCGCCGCACTCTTCCCGAAGTAGTGACGCGCCGCGCTCTCGACTCCGTACCAGCCGTGGCCGAACGGAATCTGGTTGAGATACGCCTCGAGGATCTGATTCTTGGTGTAATGCTTCTCCATCTCGCGCGCCGCGGCCTGCTCATTGAGCTTGCGACCGATGCTGCGATCGGTGCGGTCGATGATAGTCGGATGCATGTTGCCGACGAGCTGTTGGGTGATGGTGCTCGCCCCGCGACGCTCGCCGAAGATGTTGTCCTTCAGGGCACCGGCGATGCCGACGACATCGACGCCATCGTGCTGATAGAAACGATGATCCTCGACCGCGACGAATGCGTGCGGCAGGTAGTCGGGCAGCGATTTGATCGAGACATTGGTGCGGATCTCTTTCCCGATCTCACCGATCAGGGAGCCATCGCGGGCCAGAACCAGCGACGCTTGGGGCATCGGGACGATCGTCCAGGCGACGCTGTCGCGTGAACGAGCGTCCTGCGCCGACGCGGGAAGGCCCGTAAACAGCAGCGCGACGAGCAGCGACACCAGCCACAGTTGCTTGTGTCTTCGCGCCGTAGCAACTTCAAATCGATGGATCGCTCTATACATCTCGTCGTAGCTCAGTTCAAGCCGCGCAAAGGCGATTACGCTGCAAATGTTGCCCGGCTGGCCGGCGTCTTTTCGCAAATCGACGCTCTCGACCCGCGGCCGAACATCGCGGTGTTCTCGGAGACCGCACTCACCGGCTATTTCGTCGAAGGCGGAGTTCGCGACGTCGCAATGAGCGCCGGCGACCTCGCCCGCGACCTTCAGGCCCAGTACGTCTCCAGAGTTACTACACCGCGGACCCTCGATGTGTGCATTGGGTTCTACGAGGTCTGGAACAACGCCTTCTATAATAGTGCGCTCTATGTGACGCTGGGAGGCAAAGAGCCGGTGATTCGCCACGTTCACCGCAAGCTCTTCCTTCCTACGTACGGATTGTTCGACGAGGAGCGGTTCGTCGATCGCGGGTTCGAGGTGCGCGCATTCGACACCGAGTACGGCCGCGCCGGCATGCTGATCTGCGAGGACGCCTGGCACAGCCTCACCGGCACCGTCGCCGCCCTCGACGGCGCCACGATGATCTTCGTGGTTTCGGCGTCGCCTGCGCGCGGGGTTTGGCCGCGCGAGGATGAGGGGCCCATTCCGGCAAATCTCAAGCGCTGGGAGCGACTCGCCCGCGACATCGCCGAGGAGCACGGCGTCTTCGTGGCACTCGTCAATCTGGTCGGAAGCGAGGGAGGAAAGGCGTTCTCCGGCGGCTCGATCGTGTGCGGGCCGCACGGCGATGTGCGTGCCCGCGCTCCACTTTGGGATGAAGCGCTGCTCACGATCTCGCTCGATCCGGAAGATCTGACGCGCGCGCGCTCCGACGCGCCGCTGCTCACCGACCTGCAGACGATGATGCCGCACCTGATTCGGAACGTGAATCGGATCCAGGCCGGTGAGCGGGTTGAACTGAGCTACGACACCGCCGCGACCGATCCCGGACCGCTGAGCGCTCCGACACGTATCGCGAAAAAAAAGCCGGTCACGGCAGCGGTGGATGCCGGCAGAAACGGAGCGGAGCCACTGCCAGTCGTCCACGGCTCCGGAGCGCGCACCGGCCCGCCGCCCCTCGAGATCGATCCGGAGCTCACCACTTCCTGGCTGATCTCGTTTTTGCGCGAGGAGTTCGAGCGGCGCAGCTTCCAGAAAGCGGTCGTGGGCGTCTCCGGCGGGGTCGATTCGGCGGTGACCGCATATCTCGCGGCCAGAGCGCTCGGGAAGGAAAACGTCATCGCGATCCGGATGCCGTATCGAACTTCCAGCCCTGATTCCCTCGCGCACGCACAGCTGGTCATCGACGATCTCGGACTCGAGGAGCGCACCATCGACATCTCGGCTGCGGTGGATGGCTACCTCGCGAATGAGCCCGACGCCGATCCGGCGCGCCGCGGCAATGTCATGGCCCGCGAGCGGATGATCGTCCTGTTCGATCAATCGGCCAAATACCACGCACTTCCCGTCGGCACCGGAAACAAGACCGAGCGTCTGCTCGGCTATTTCACGTGGCACGCCGACGACTCGCCACCGATCAATCCTCTCGGTGATCTGTTCAAGACGCAGGTCTGGCAGCTGGCGCGACACCTCGGCGTACCCGCCGTCATCGTCAACAAGCCGGCGTCAGCGGATCTGATCGAAGGCCAGACCGACGAAGGCGACTTCGGGATCAGATACGCCGAGGCCGACGATATTCTCAACTGGCTGGTCAGCGGCTACAGCCCGGCGTCGCTCGTGGCGCGCGGCTTCGACGCCAAGAAAGTCGAGATCGTCCGCAAGCGGCTCGCGGGAACCCACTGGAAGCGGAAGCTGCCGACCGTGGCGATGCTCAGTCAGACCGGCATTGGCGAGTCCTACCTGAGACCAGTCGATTACTGACCCGTCTGCGCCTGGCACGATCCGCCGCTCAGGGCAACTTTGGGCGGCAGCCTGAACTCGCAGGTCGAGACGACGTTGTACCGCTGATTGTATTCGCGTTCGGCAGCGCTGACCGCATCGAGCTTGGCAAACAACGCAGCGGAGTCGGTGGTGGCAGCGCAGTAAACGAGATAGTAGCGGGGTCCGCCACATGCCCGAGAGCCTACCGCGGCGGTGCGACATTGATTGACCGAGGCGCAGCCATCGGTATGTACGAGGGCTTTAGCCTGATCTTCGAGCGCAGTGATCTGGGCCCAATCGGCCTTTTGATCGCCGGTAAAGACAATCTTCCCGCTCCCGGGCTCCGACGGATTTCCGGGCACGCCGGGCGCGCATGCGCCAAATAGCATTGTCAGAAACGCAGCCGCAACGAGCTTGATCATCACGCTTCCCCCCGCTGATGTCCTCCCCCAATCGGGGCAGAAAGCCGGCCACCGCGACGGGGGTGACAACCGATAGCCGCCCCGGCGCGCTACCTGCTATTTTTGACGTTGCACGCCCGCCCGCTGGAGACCCATGGCCACCAGAACGATTCCCGATCGGAAAACCGCAGGTTCGCCCAGCGCGCGGCTGTCGCCCCAGCAGCTCGTGGCGGCGTATCGGAACATGCTGCTGTCTCGGCGGCTGGACGACAAAGAGGTCCAGCTCAAGAACCAGAACAAGATCTTTTTTCAGATCTCGGGAGCCGGCCACGAAGCGGTGCTCACCGCGGCTGGAATGATCCTCAAGCCGGCCTACGACTGGTTCTACACCTACTATAGGGATCGAGCGCTGTGCCTGGAGCTGGGCGTCACACCGGCCGAGATGCTGTACGAGGCAGCCGGCGCGGCAATCGATCCGGCGTCGGGCGGCCGACAGATGCCGAGCCATTGGGGACACAAAGCCTACAACATCGTGTCGGCGTCATCGCCGACGGGTACCCAGTTTCTGCAGGGCGTCGGCTCCGCCGAAGCGACCCTGCGCGCGAAGCAGCTCAACATCGCCGATGGTTTCGAGAGCGACGAAGTCGTTTTCATTTCGACCGGCGAAGGCCAGACCAGCGAGGGCGAATTCTGGGAGTCCCTGAACACCGCGTCGAATCTGAAGCTGCCGGCGGTTTATCTGGTGGAAGACAACGGCTACGCGATCTCCGTCCCGGTGGAGGTGAATACCGCGGGTGGCAGCATCTCGAAGCTCGTTCGCTCGTTCCCGGGCCTGCACGTCGAAGAAGTCGATGGCTGCGATCTGCTCGCCAGCTACGATGCCATGCACCGCGCCGTCGATTACGCGCGCCAGCGAAAAGGACCTGCCCTCGTCCACGCCCATGTAATCCGTCCGTACTCACATTCGTTGTCGGACGACGAGAAGCTCTATCGGCCCGCCGACGAGCGCGCGGCAGATGCCGAGCGCGATCCGGTCACGAAGTTCCCGCAATGGCTGGTCAGTGAGGGCCATGCGACCGAGGAAGAGATCAGCCAGATCCAGAAGGAAGTCGACTCGATCGTGCTCGCCGCAACTGACGACGCCCTCGCGCAACCGCAGCCCGGCCCGGATTCGGTTTACTTCGGCGTGTACTCTCCCGACGTCGATCCAACCAGCGAGCAGTTCGACACCGAGGATGACCCGCAGTTCTCCGGCGATCCGACGACGATGGTCGACCTCCTTAACGCATGCATGCGCGACGAGATGCGCCGCGATCCCAAGATCCTCGTGTTCGGTCAGGACGTCGCGGACGTCTCGCGGGAGGAGTATCTCGACAAGGTCAAGGGCAAGGGCGGTGTGTTCAAGGTGACGTGGCGGCTGCAGAAAGAGTTCGGCAGTAGCCGTGTGTACAATTCTCCCCTCGCCGAGGCGAACATCATCGGCCGCGCGATCGGACTGGCGGTCCGGGGATTCAAGCCCGTCGTCGAAGTACAATTCTTCGACTATATCTGGACCGCCTACATGCAGCTGCGCGATGAGCTCGCGACTATGCGCTGGAGATCCAACAACAACTTCTCGGCGCCCGTCGTCGTGCGGACGACCTACGGAGGCTACATCCGCGGCGCGATCTATCACTCCCAGACGGGCGCGTCGATTTTCACGCACTGCCCGGGACTGCGCGTGGTCTGTCCATCGACGGCGCTCGACGCGAACGGTCTGTTGCGCACCGCCATCCGCTGCGAGGACCCGGTCCTTTTCCTCGAGCACAAGCACCTCTACCGCCAGACCTACAACAAGTCTGCCTATCCGGGCCCGAACTTCATGATTCCGTTCGGCAAGGCGAAGGTGGTGCGCGAAGGCAGCGACGTAACCGTTGTCACGTATGGCGCGACGGTGCAGCGCGCGATTACTGCCGCCAACGCAGTCGCCGACAGCGGAATCTCGGTCGAGATAATCGATCTGCGCACCTTGAGTCCGTGGGATCGTGAGACCGTATTTGCTTCGGTGAAGAAAAACTCGCGGGTGATCGTGGCGTACGAGGACTCGAAGTCGTGGGGAGTAGGCGCCGAGATCTCGGCCTCGATCGCGGATGAGTGTTTCGCGTGGCTCGACGCCCCGGTGATGCGGGTTGCGTCAGAGGACACTTTCGTCGGCTACGCTCCGCGCCTGGAGGATGCCATCCTCCCGCAGGTCGACGATTTCAAGCGGGCGTACGAAGAGATTGTGAAGTTCTAGAGGGATGGACAAAGGCTAGACCAAACAAAAGGGGCTCTCGTGTGAGAGCCCCTTTTTGCAGCTTCGATCCCCGTCCCCTACTTCGGCGGAATCGCGCCGCCTGAATCGCCCTGCATTCCCGGCAGCGCGATCGCTGTGTACCCGGCCGGCACGTCGAAGATGCCGGGCTTGGCAGCGACCCACTCTACTGAGGTGACCTCGGCTTTGGTATTGGTGACGCGGGTCTGCCCCTGAGCGATCATGGTCGCGGTGGTAGAGGCGCGCAGCGGTGTCGCCTTGGGCAGCTTGCTTTGGGCAAGCTTGAGCTTGTCCGCGAACTCCTTGCTCGACCCACCGAACATCGCCGACATGTCGCTGCCGGTGAGAGTCGCGAACGGATTCACCACACCAGCGAGATCAGTGGCGTAAAAATAGTCGGCGGTGGTCGAGATTTTTACCGTCTGCTCCTGACCCATCGCCGCGATGGTCATCGTCATGCCGGTTCCGACGCGATAGTGCGAGGTCGGGTGGCCCAGGATCTTCGGCCCCGCGCCGAGATTGTCGACGTTCGCCTGGGTGTCGGAAAACTTCATCGTCATCTGCCCGGATTGCTGCGCCATCGCCAGCATGTCCGATGGTCGGACGCGCAGATAGCGACTGCTCGCCGAATCGAGGTAGGTGACCGTCTTGCCCGTGTCCGACAGGATCATGGTGATCTTGCCGCCGGCGCCGCCGAGCGGACTGACTTGCGCACCGGGACCTTTCAGGTCGAGGTCCATGCGCATCTTGTCGCCGGAGCCGACGGCATGCCCCTGGATGACGCCCGTATCGGGCATTCCGGAAATCGTGACGGTGGTCCGGAAATCCATTGCCAGGTTCCGGGCCGGGGCCTGGGCGTTCGTGTATGACATCGGCGCGAGCGCGAGTGCGGCGCCCGCAATGCGTGAAATGCATCTCATGCGAAGGTCCTGATTGTGTGGGTGAAGGCGGTGGGAGAAGCCAATGAAAGACGTGTTCTCCGCCGTTAGAGTAACCCGTCGGGGCAATTTAGTGCCCGGTTCGAGGCCACCTGACCGACGCGAAGATCGAGGTCCCGAGCACCGCCGCGACCACACCTAGCGAGGCGAGGATTGGAATGTGAAAGACCTGCTCGAGGAGCATCTTCGCGCCGATGAAGATGAGCACCACCGACAGGCCCAGCTTGAGGTAGACGAACTTGTCCACGACGTTGGCGAGGAGGAAATAGAGTGCGCGCAGGCCGAGCACCGCGCAGATGTTGGAGGTATAGACGATGAACGGATCGCGCGTGACGGCGAAAATGGCGGGAATCGAATCAGTCGCGAAAATGACGTCGGTGGTATCGACGATCAGCAGCACCACAAAGAGCGGCGTGGCGGCGGTACGCATCTTACCCGTTGCATCGGGTACCCGAACGAAGAAATTCTTGCCGTGATAATCGGGAGTGACAGGCATCAGCCGACGTGACAGCCGCAACACCGGATCTCGCTCCGGGTTATAGACAGCGTCATCCTTCTGCAGCGCCATCCTCAGGCCGGTCACGACCAGAAATGCGCCGAAAATGTACAGCGTCCACGCGAAGCGTGTCACGAGCGCCGAGCCGGCGACGATCATCACTCCGCGCAGGACCAGCGCTCCAATGATTCCCCAGAACAGGACGCGGTGCTGATACTTCTCGGGGACTCTGAAGTACGAGAATATCAGCACGAAGACGAAGATGTTGTCGACCGACAGCGCGTACTCGATCAGGTATCC
>DASSNV010000145.1:0-4508 GCA_035701245.1 Gemmatimonadaceae bacterium
GTACCCATCCTCGTCGAGGGAATTGCGGGCTATCTCAAGCGGCCTGAGCGCGACATCGATGCGAAGGCGCCGGTGGTTGCGAAAGCCATGGAGCTGGGCGCGCTGCGACACCAGCAGGGCTTCGATGCCTACGAGCTGCTCAAGGAGTACGAGATGCTCGCCGAGATCCTGTTCGATTTCCTCGCCGGCTGCGCGGCGGAGATGCCCGACGATGCGCCCCGCACCGATTTCCTCGCCGTATGGCAGCGCCTCGCCCAGGCGATCGAGCTGATTCGGCAGGCGACCGTCAGCCATTTCCTCCGCCTGCAGTCCGCGCAAATCAACGAGCGCGAAAACCGGCTCCGTAAATTCAACCGGACCGTCGCGCACGAGCTGAAAAACAAGGTTCACACCATGTCGAACGCCGCATCCGCTCTCGGCGAGGGCTGGGTCAGCGACGCCGAGCGCGAGAAGTTCGTGCGCATCATCACCTCCAGCGCGGCGAGCCTTACCCGCGTTGTCGAAAATCTCGAGACCCTTTCCCGCTCGTCGACCGACTCGAGACACTGTCGTAACGTTCTGTTGCCCGAAGCAGCGACCGAAGCCGCTCGCGAGCTCAAGGAAGCCGCCGCAGCTAAAGGCGTCGACGTACGCATTTCCGACGACCTCCCGCCGATCGAGGTCGATGCGGCGACGGTGGAGCTGTGCCTGATGAATTATCTCTCGAACGGTATCAAGTACTCCGACGATTCGAAGACCGAGCGCTGGGTTGGTGTCGACGCCCGCGTGGAAGGACCCGACACCGAGAAGGATCGCGAGGTCGTCATCAGAGTGTACGACAACGGCATCGGTGTGCCGCCCGAAAAGCGCGAGCAGCTCTTTCAGGAATTCTTTCGCGCCCACGACGACACCGTCACCGGTGCCGAGGGCACCGGACTCGGCCTGAGCATCGTTCGCGAGACTGTGGAGTCGATTGGCGGCCGCGCGTGGGCGGAATTTCCCGACGATGTGCCGGGTAGCGTGTTCGCCTTCGCCATTCCCGCGCGACGCACCGACGATCTCCTCGCCACCGAAGAAGTTTCGGGGAATTCACCGAGCGGCAACTGAATCCGGCGGGGTTTATTGCGGAGCGCGCGGCGTCGCTCCATACTAGCTGCACCCTTACCCCATCGACCGTGACTCTACAGACCCGCCGCGACTTCCTTGCGACGATCGGCGCCACTGCGCTTGGACTCGCCGGTGTAAACGCCGCCTCGGCGTGCGCCACCATTCCAGCCCGCCGCAAAATCGACAGGATCGGATTGCAGCTCTACACCGTTCGCGATCTGATGGAAAAGGACATGCCGGGCACCCTCGCCAAGGTTGCGGCCGCCGGATACAAGGAAGTGGAATTTGCCGGATACTTCGGGCGCACGCCGGCGCAGATTCGCGACCTGCTCCAGCAGAACGGGCTCACCTCGCCCTCATCGCATCTGGCGATCGACATCTTCGAGAAAACTCCCGCTGTGCTCGCCGATGCAAAAGCGATCGGCAACGAGTGGGCGACGCTGCCCTGGATCGGGGAAGACCGCCGAGGAAAGACCGCCGACGACTGGAAGAGAATGGCCGATCTCCTCAACACCTTCGCGACGCAGGCAAAGTCCGCCGGTCTGCGCTTCGCCTACCACAATCACAACTTCGAGCTCGCGCCGGTCGGCAACACGCGGCCGCTCGACATCCTTCTCAGCAACACGGATCCATCGCTCGTGGATTTCGAGATGGATCTGTACTGGGTCGTGTTCGGCGGCGGAGATCCGCTCGACTTCTTCAACCGCTATCCGGGTCGCTTCCCGATGGTGCACGTCAAGGATTCGGGGGGCCCGCCCGACAACAGGATGGTCGATGTCGGCAGCGGTGTGATCGACTTCAAGACCATCTTTGCCAACGGCGGCAAGGCTGGCATCAAACATTATTTCGTCGAACACGATCAGCCGGCTGACCCGATTGCGACCATCACCAACAGCGCCAGGTATCTGAGCAATCTGACGTTCTGATCGGCGCCCCCCCCACCCAATCATCGGACGGTGTTTTCATGAAGGGTAAGAAAGTCACGCGGCGTCAGTTCGTTGCTGACACCGGAAAGATCGGGCTGGGAGTGATGATCGTTCCGCGCCACGTCCTCGGCGGCGTCGGGTATCAGGCGCCGAGTGACACCATGAACTTCGCCGTGATCGGTTTTGGGGGCATGGGGTCCGAGAACGCCCTCGAGCTCGCCAAGACCGAGAACCTCGTCGCGTTCGCCGACGTGGATTTCGGTTACTCCGAGAGCAAAGTCGCGGAAAAGCTCAAGGACAATCAGAAGAAGGATCGACCGGAGGGCATCACCCTCAAGCAGAAGTTCGACAAGGCCGCGCGCTATTCGGATTTCCGGGAGATGCTGGACAAGCAGAAGGACATCGACGGAGTCGTGATCGCCACGCCCGATCATGTCCACGCTGTTGCCGCGAAGATGTCGATGCAGGCAGGCAAGCACGTCTATGTACAGAAGCCGCTGACTTATTCGGTACACGAGGCGCGGGTGCTGCGTGATCTGGCGCTCTCGAATCCGAAGCTGGTGACGCAGATGGGGAACCAGGGTCACTCGAGCGAGGGCGCGCGCCTGGTGAACGAATGGGTGCAGGCAGGGATACTCGGGCCGATCAGGGATGTTCACGTCTGGACCAATCGTCCGGTGGTCTATTGGCCGCAGGGCGTACCGCAGCCCACGGGGTCACCGCCGCCCGCGCCGTCGTCCGGCCCGTTTGGAAATCCTTACAGCTTCCGCTACGTAAATCAGTTGCTCGCTTCGGCACTCGGGTCGTATCCGGTGCCGTCAGGATTGCATTGGGATCTTTATCTCGGGCCGGTCGCGGAGAATGTGCCCTACCACCCGATCTATCACCCTTTCAACTGGCGTGGCTGGATCGACTTCGGTGTCGGCGCGCTCGGCGACATGGGCGCGCACCTTATCGATCATCCGTTCTGGGCGCTCGGTCTCACCCATCCGACGAGCATCGAAGCGACATCGACGCAGTGGGGAGTTGTGCCGATTCCGGCGGATCCAAAGGCGCCTGCCGACAGCCGCGAAGCGCGCGGCTATAACAAGCCGGTGTCCTATCCCGTCGCAACGTCGGTGCACTACCAGTTCGCGGCGCGCGGCGATCAGCCACCGGTGAAGCTCACCTGGTACGATGGCGGTTTGTATCCGCCGCGACCCGACGTGCTGCCGGATGACGTAACCCTCAAGAGCGAGGGCGGCGTGATCTTCATCGGCGAGAAGGGGATTCTGATGCACGACACCTACGGATCGAATCCGCGGCTCTTCCCGATCTCGCTCGCCGAGGATGCGGCGCTGGTGCCGAAGACCTACGCCCGGATTCCATGGAGTCACGAGATGAACTGGGTCAAGGCAATCAAGGGCGAAGCAAAGGCGAGCTCGCCGCTCGAGTACGCCGCGCAGTTGACCGAGACCATGCTGCTCGGCATCGTCGCGCTGAGAACGGGGCAGGGGAGAAAGCTTCTCTACGATGGGCAGAACATGCGCGTCACCAACATCGCCGACGCGAATCAGTACCTGACACGGGAGTACCGCGCTGGTTGGGCTGTCTGATTACTTCATTAAGAGGAGTCCATGACGCAACGAGCTGCCGCGAGAGCGGCGATCATCACGCAGGTGGCGCTGCTTCTCGCCGCCTGTACGCCAATGGGTAACAGCACGCCGGCTTCCAGCAGCACGGCGACGACGGCGCAAAGCACGACCGGATGGCGGCCGCTGTTCGACGGCACCAGCACCGATGCCTTCCGCGGCTACAAGGAGGCGACGCTGCCGGCGGGGTGGAGCATTGTCGACGGCACGCTGACCAAGAACGGCTCCGTCGACGATCTGCTGACGAAGGAGAAGTTCGGCAACTTCGAGCTGGCGTTCGACTGGAAGCTCGCGCCGGGCGGGAATGCCGGCGTGTTTTATCGCGGCACCGAGGAGTACGACCACATCTACTGGAGCGCTCCCGAGTACCAGCTGCTCGACGACGCCAGGCACCCCGACGGCAAGAGCCGGCTGACATCGGCGGGGGCCGACTACGCAGTGTATCCGTCACCGGCCGGAGTGGTTAAACCGGCGGACGAGTGGAACTCTTCGCTGATCGTCGCCAAGGGTGACACTATCCAGCACTGGCTCAACGGCCAGAAGCTTCTCGAGTACGTGATCGGCAGTCCCGATTGGCTGGCGAAAGTGAAGGCCAGCAAATTCGCGGCGTATCCGAACTACGGTCTCGCCAAGAGTGGCTACATCGGAATTCAGGGCGATCACGACGGAACGCTTTCGATCCGCAACGTCCGCATCCGGGTGCTGCCATGAGCGCCAAGACCCGACTCTCGACGATGATGTTCCTCCAGTATTTCATCTGGGGGGTCTGGTTCGTGACGATGGGAACCTACCTCGGCCAGACGCTGCACTTCACCGATCGCCAGATCGGGCTCGCCTACGGCGCCACGGCGATCGCGGCACTGGT
>DASSNV010000146.1:0-12545 GCA_035701245.1 Gemmatimonadaceae bacterium
CGGCAGGGGGGAGACATGGACAGTTCGGAGTGTTTTAGTCTGTCGTGCTTCGCATCTATAGGAAACGCGAGGCGATCAGACGCCAGTATGACAGCTAACAGACTGCCAGCTGTCCACGTCTGCCACCTGCCGACTTTTTGACTCGTGTGGCCAGATCGAGTCGCGATCTATCCGCCGAGGCCTTTCACTCGTGTGGCCAGATCGAGTCGCGATCTCAACCGGGAGTCTGCTAATTTTGGGGGGAGCGGAAGTGGCGGAATTGGTAGACGCGCTGGACTTAGGATCCAGTGGAGCAATCCGTGGGGGTTCGAGTCCCCCCTTTCGCACCTTGGATTTAGCACGCCACCCGACAGGAGGGTTACAACGTGAAAAGAAAAAACGAGATCCCCGACTTCTCCAAGAAAAAGAAAGGACCCCAGGCGCCGGCGCACGGCGTGCCCGACGCAACCAAGGCCCAGCAGCCGCACCCGCCGGCTCCGCCGGTTCGTTCGGGCAAGCCTCCCGCAACTTCGATGAAGTCAGGACGCCGCGGATCCTAGCAGCGTAGTCGCCGACCCGGTAGCCGGCGGAGCACCGGACCTAAGACGCGTCGGCGCCGACGAAAAAAAACAGTTGCGGCAGTCAGCCACCGCCCGTAGGATTCTGGGTCTTTTTCTCGGCGCTCGTCCACCATCAGCCGAGTGCAGTCGAACCCTACAATTCAGACCAGCCCCGCACCCGGCGTTTTCGTCGGGAGCTCGTGCCGTGGTCTCAGAGAGGCCCATGATCGGAGCTACGCGTGCAGGTCGTTTCCGCCGGTTCACCATTCCGAGAATCGCCGCAACCGCCGCCGGCATTCTAATCATCGCGTGCGGCAAGGACTCGCTGACCACAGCACCGCAGCTTTCACCGACCGCGCCGCGGCTGGATGTTGCTCCGATCCCACAGACGGCGTTCTCCACCGTTGTGATCAGCCAGGTTTACGGCGGTGGCGGCAACTCCGGCGCAACGCTGAAGAACGACTTCATCGAGATCCATAACACAGGCAAGGTCGACGCGTCGATCGACGGATGGTCGGTGCAGTACGCCAGCTCCGGTGGCACCAGCTGGCAAGTGACTGCGCTCACCGGAACGTTGGCTCCTGGCCAATACGCCCTGATCAAGGAAGGTGCGGGCGCCGGTGGTACTACGGATCTACCGACTGCTGATTTCAGCGGGAACATCGCGATGAGTGCAACGAGTGGAAAGGTCGCGCTCGTCAAATCGACAACGGCCCTCAGTTGCGGCACCAGCACGGCTCCGTGCCCTGGTCCGGACGTGATAGCCGACTTTGTCGGATTCGGATCTTCGGCAACTGCCTTCGAGGGGAGCGGTCCGACCGCCACGCTGGCGAACACCACCGCCGCGCTCCGGAAAGGCGAGGGGTGCACGGAGACCGACAACAATGGCGCCGATTTCGCGACTGGCGCTCCGTCGCCGCGCAACAAACCAACGACGGCCGTGATTTGTCCCGAAGCGGCTCCCCGCGTCACCTGGACCACGCCGCGTCCCTTCGCCACGCTCGGGGATCCCGCCGTTCTCGCGGTCACCTTCAGCGAACCTGTGGATGTCAGCGGCAACTGGTACGGCATCTCGTGCTCGATCTCAGGCGCACACACCGCCACTGTCACCGACGGACCAGTCGCTTACCAGCTATCTGATCTGGGCGAGTTCGCTGCCGGCGAAACCTGCAGCGCGACTGTCTTCGGAGCCCGGGTAGCCGATCAGGATACCGACGATCCGCCCGACGCCGTCGCCTCCGATTTCACCTGGACCTTCAAGACCGAAGGCGAACCCGTCGCGTTGCCGGACACCCGGTTCAGCGAGATCCACTACGAGAATGCCGACGACGATGTCGGCGAGCAGATCGAGATCGAAGGACCGGCCGGTACCGATCTGACGGGCTGGAGCATCGTGCTCTATAACGGCAACGGTGGAGCGATGTATGACACCCGTGCACTCAGCGGGACCATTCCCGCCACGTGCACCGATCGCGGGGTCGTAGTCGCGTCGTATCCCACCAACGGGATCCAGAACGGTTCGCCGGACGGCTTGGCGCTGGTTCACGGTACCGAGGTCGTGCAGTTCCTGTCGTACGAAGGAACGATGCAAGCGATCGATGGACCCGCAGCGGGAATGACATCAACCGACATCAATGTCGCAGAAAGTGGCGGTACGTCACAGGTTCATTCGCTGCAGCTGAATGCAAAGACCCACAAATGGGCAGCCGGTCGCCGCAGCTTCGGTCGTTGCAACAGCGATGGCCCGCCGGCATTCGACATCAGCTTCAGTGGGCGCGAGCCGGCCAGCGACCCGGCGTTGCCAGTCGGCTTCGAGGATCAGTTGTTCGCGACGATGTCGGACGCGACCGGCGCCACAGTTAACACGGCGTTCACCTGGTCGTCCGACACCCCGGAGCTGGCGAGCATCGATCAGGATGGTGTGATGCACGCAATTGCCGCGGGCACGGCGGTGTTCCGCGCGACGGCACAAAACGGCACGAGCGTGACCTACGCGCTTCCAATCACGGTGGCCACGCTCGGCGGAACCGCGGATTATCGCGGCAACACCGAGTTCGGCATTCCCACCGACGGCAATGCGAGCGACGACTTCATCATCACTCGCGATCAGTACACGATCTCTTACAATCAGAATCGCAACACACCGAACTGGGTGAGCTATGAATTCGACATCACCCATTTCGGAACGAGCGTAGATCGCTGCGATTGCTTCACCCACGATCCCGCTCTGCCGGCGAGCTTCACCCATCTGACGACCGCGGATTACACCGGCGCCGGGGCATTTGCGGGGTACGGCATCGATCGCGGCCATATGGCGCGCTCGTTCGACTTCACCTCTGGAAGTCTCGACAATGCCCGCTCGTACTATTTGTCAAACATCATCCCGCAGGCCGCGGCGGTGAATCAGGGTCCGTGGAAGATCCTCGAGGATTCGCTCGGCAACCTCGCGCGCTTCGATGGGAAGGAGGTCTACATCATCGACGGAGTCGCGGGGAACAAGGGTACCGTGAAGGGCGAGGGCAAGATCGTGATGCCCGCCCAGGTCTGGAAAGTCGCGATTGTAGTTCCGCGTGACCGCGGGCTTGCCGGCATCACGAGCTTCAACGACATCGACGACGTCATCGCCGTGATCATGCCCAACGATCCGACGATCAACGCCGACTGGAAGACCTACAAGACGACCGTAGACGAGATCGAACGCATCAGCGGCTACGATTTATTGTCGGCGTTACCGGACAAGCTCGAGCAGTCGGTGGAGAACAACGATGTGCTGGCGGCAAAAGCGCTGAACGACGTCGCCACGGCGGCCAGCGAATTTGCAACCGCCGCGGGACTGAATGCAGGGCAGACAAACTCGCTGCTGGCCAAGATTGGTGCCGCGCAAAACCAGCTCGGGATGGGCAACACCACACCTGCGAGAAGCCAGCTAGAGAGCCTCCTCAACGAGTTGAGCGCGATTATCAGCTCGGGTCGCGCAACCGACGCACAGGCGGCGACGCTTGAAGCGGCGATCCAGGGAGTGATCGACACGCTCCACCAGTAGGAAACGAATGAAAAAAACCGGCGCCTTTTTGGCGCCGGTTTTTTTGTCTTCGCAGATCAGACTTCGGCTTCGACGTTGATGCCCGACTCGGCGAGCTCGGTGAGCAGGTGGTCGGTTCTTCCCTCTTCATCGAGGGTCTGCTGGAGCAGCTCGGCCTGGCTCTCGAATCCAAGCGTGCGCGCATAGGTCCGCACGGTGCCGTAGCCCGCCATCTCGTAATGCTCGACGTGCTGCGCCTTGTTGATGAGGCCCGCATCGAGTACGTCGGGGTCGGGCCCTTCCTTGATCAGCTCGTTCCCTTCCTCGATCAGGCCTTCCATCCCGACGCACTTCTTGCCCCGTGGGCTGACGCCCAGCTCGCGGCAGATCTGCTCGAGCCGCTCGACGTGCTGAGTCGTTTCCTTGAGATGGGTGCGGAAGGCCTGCTGGAGCTCGGGATCGTTAGCCGCCTTTGCCATCTTCGGCAACGCCTTCACGAGCTGTTTCTCGGCGCTGTACAGATCTTTCAGCTCGGCCACGTACAGGTCTTTCAAGGTATCAAGCTCCATTATCACACCTCCGCAAGAATTCAGTTTAACAGGACGTTGTATGCTGGTCTTTTCAGGCAATAGCGGTGCCGCCCACGGACTCGCCGTCCCCTTGTTTTTTCCTCGCGTCGGCGCAGCCCGCGCGCGCGAATATCTCACCGTATTGCTCTTCTCACCTCTGTTATATTCCGTACGATGAAGATCGAGTTCACGCCCCGGGCATCAGATGGAGTCGAGCGGCACATTCAGGTATCGGTGCCTGTGGAGGCCGTGAAGGATGCCGAGGAAAAAGCAGCGCGCAGATACGCCTCAACGGTGCGTTTGCCTGGTTTTCGACCCGGCAAAGCGCCGGCAACGGTAGTCCGCAAGAAATTCGGCGACGCGATCAGGCAGGAAGCCCTCGAATCGCTGGTAAGAGAGGCCTATCAGGAATTCGTCGAGAAAGAAAGTATCAAGGTCGCGGCCCAGCCCCACGTTCACGACGTGAAATTCGAGGAAGGCAAGCCGCTGACTTTCGAGCTTCACCTGGAAGTCCGACCCAACATCGTGCTGGCGCGGACCAACGGGTTTCGAATCCAGCGTCCGGCGGTCAACGTCACTGAGGAGCAAGTCGACCAACAGCTCGAGCAGGTTCGCGACGAGAAGGCGACGTGGACGCCGGTGAGCGAGAAGCCGCAGCCGGGCGACATGGTGAACGTACAGATCGCCACTGCCGCAGAAGGCGCGAAGGCCAGTGAAGGAAAGAGCTATCCGATCGTGCTGGGCGCCGGCCAGGCTATTCCCGGCATCGAAGAGCTGATCATGCAGGCTTCGCCTGGAGAAACCGTGGAGCGGCCGGTCAAATGGCCGGAAGACTTCCCCGACGAGGCGCAGCGCGGACAGACCAAGACTGTCCGGATCACTCTCAATGAAGTCAAGCGCAAATCGGCGCCGCCCCTCGACGACGCGCTTGCCCGCGAGGTCGGCGATTTCGAATCCCTCGACGCTTTGCGCAAGGCAGTGCGCGCCGACATGGAGCACCACGCCGGGCACGAGATCGAGGCCGGCGTCCGGCAGCAGCTGATCGACCAGATCATTTCAGCCAACGCGTTCGATGTCCCGAAGAGCTGGATCCAGCAGTTCGTCCAGAACTACGCCGAGGCGTACCAGATCCCGGAGGACCAGCGAGAGCAATTCGCCGGAGAATTCCGCTCGATGGCGGAGCGGCAGATCAGGCGGGATCTGGTGATCGAAACCATTGCGGAGAACGAAGGATTGACCGCGACGGAAAAGGACCTTGACGAGCGCATCGCCGAGCAGGCCGAGAAGCGCGGGGCAAACCCCGGCCAGATCTACGCCCAGCTGGAGAAGAGCGGCCGGTTGAAGGAAATGGAGCGCGGCATCACTGAGGACAAAGTCTTCAAGTGGCTGCTGGAGCGAAACGATGTATCGACTAATGCCTAAACGGCACGAGGAAGAGGACCAGGAACCAATGCCGACGATTTACACGCCGTACGTGATCGAGCGCTCGAGCCGCGGGGAGCGCACCTACGATGTTTTCTCCCGCCTGCTGATGGACCGGATCATTTTCCTAGGGACGCCGATCAATGACGACGTCGCCAACATAGTGATCGCCCAGCTCCTTTTCCTGGAGTCCGACAATCCGGAGCGCGACATCCACATCTACATCAATTCCCCGGGTGGAAGTGTGTCGGCGGGTCTGGCGATCTACGACACCATGCAGTTCCTCAAATCGCCGGTCAACACCAACTGTATGGGCCTGGCGGCGAGCATGGGCGCGTTCCTCCTCGCGGCGGGTCGGCCTGGCAAGCGCTCGGCGCTTCCCCACTCCCGGATCATGATCCACCAGCCCTCTCAGGGAGGCGGGGGCGGTACGGCGTCGGACATCGAGATCCAGGCCAAAGAGATCCTGCACCTGCGGTCGGAGATGAACAAGCTCATGGCCAAGCACACCGGCCAGCCGACGGAGCGGATTGAGCGGGATACCGACAGGGACCGTTTCATGTCGGCGACCGAGGCAAAGGAGTACGGGCTTATCGATAACGTGATTTCCTATCGCGGAGAGATGGAGGAGGCCCTTAGCAAGGCCTAAAGGGGGCTACTGTTACTTGTGAAAATCTTCACGAGTCCTCGTCGCGGAGATTTGCTTGACCGCCTTCGCGACCGCTGTTAGGTATCTTTAACAAAGGCCCGCTGTCCGGCGCTGCTGGTCCAGCTTCACCCGCTACCCGCTGATCAATGTCCCAGGAAAAACACCTTCGCTGCTCGTTTTGCGGAAAGTCCAAAGACTCGGTTCGGAAGTTCATTTCCGGCCCGTCCGTCTATATCTGCAACGAGTGCATTGCGCTCTGCAATGAGATCCTGGCGGAGGACGAGGAAAGAGAGGTAGCGGAGGCGATAACCCAGGTACCTTCGCCGCAGGAGATCAAGGACGTCCTCGACCAGTACGTGATCGGTCAGGAACAGGCGAAAAAGGCGCTGGCGGTCTCGGTCTACAATCACTACAAGCGCATCAACTCGACATCATTGAAGGACGACGATGTCGAGCTCGACAAGTCAAACATTCTGCTGATCGGTCCCACCGGCGTGGGTAAGACTTTGCTGGCGCGGACGTTGGCCCGAATCCTCGATGTGCCGTTCACCATCGCCGACGCAACGACCCTGACAGAAGCGGGGTACGTCGGCGAAGACGTGGAGAACATTCTGGTGCGGCTGCTCCAGGCCGGCGATTTCAATGTCGCCGAATGCGAGCGCGGCATCGTTTACATCGACGAAATCGACAAGATCGCGCGGAAGTCCGAGAACCCGAGCATCACCCGCGACGTCTCGGGTGAGGGCGTCCAGCAGGCGCTGCTCAAGATCATCGAAGGGACTGTGGCTTCGGTACCGCCGCAGGGCGGCCGCAAGCACCCCCAGCAGGAGTACATCCAGCTTAACACCAAGGACATTCTCTTCATCTGCGGCGGCGCGTTCGACGGCCTCGAGAAAATCATCGAAGCGCGCACGGGAAGGCGGCAGATCGGCTTCAACGGCGCCGCGGCGCGCGACAAGAAGCTGGCGCAAACGAAAATGTTCTCCGAGGTCGAGCCAGACGATCTGTTGCGCTACGGACTGATTCCCGAGCTGGTGGGCCGTCTTCCGGTAACCGTCGCGCTCGAGGGGCTCGACGAAGAAGCTCTCGTCAGAATCCTCAAGGAGCCCAAGAACGCTCTCACCAAGCAGTACGCGAAGCTGTTCGGGCTCGAGGATGTGAAGATTACCTTCGACGAGTCAGCGCTCAGCGCGATCGCCAACAAGGCGCTCAAGCGCGGAACCGGTGCACGCGGCCTACGCGCTATCCTCGAGGAAGTGCTGATGGAAGTGATGTTCGACCTTCCGAGCCGCGAGGATGTGGTGGAGGTCAAGGTGACCGAATCCTGCATCACCAACGGCACCCAGCCGCTGCTCGAGATCTCGCCGGTCAGGCGAAAGAAAGAGGCCTAGGCTTCTTTCAACTGCAAAAGAAGACTACCGGCGGGAGGCCCTGGGCCGCACGGCTCGAGGCCGCGGGCTAGTCCTTAGCCCTCAAGAAAAGCGCCGAGCCGCCAGCCGTTCCGCCGACGGCCTCCAGCCGGTAGTCTTCAGTGGCAGTTACAATATTTCCTTCTCACCTGACCCAGACTTGGCGCAGCTCTTCCAGCGCGACAACGAATCCATCCCGACGTCGGACCGCGTTCCGGTTCTCCCGCTCCGCGACGTCGTCATTTTCCCGTACGTCGTAATTCCGCTCCTGGTCGGGCGACCGGCTTCGCTTGCGGCGATCGAGGCGGCGCTTTCAGAGGACAAGATCATTTTACTTGTCGCACAGCGGGACGGTGAGAAACAGGAGCCCGCCGCCGCGGATCTGCACCGCACGGGTGTCATCGGCCGGATAATCCAGGTCTCGCGGCTACCTACCGGAACGACACGAGTCCTCGTCGAGGGCGTCGCTCGCGCCCGGGTGACGAGATACATCCCGTCGGGCACGGTGCTGCGCGCGGCGGTGTCTCCCTTCCCGTTCGAGGGGCCGGTCTCCGAGGAAGCGCCGGAGCTCGAAGCGTTGAGCAGGCGGGTGATGAACTCCTTCGAGGAGTACGTCAGCCTGCACCGCCGCATTCCGGCGGAGATCGTGTCGATCATCCAGAGCACCAACTCGGTGGAACGCCAGGCATTCGGAGTGGCGGCACACGTCGCGGTGCGCTTCGAGCTCCGACAGTCGCTGCTCGAGGCGGACACTTTGCGCAGCCTGCTGGAGATGCTCGGCGAGCTCCTCGCGGGTGAGATCGAGCTGCTGCGCCTGGAGCGCAAGATCGACGACGACGTGCGCGGCGCGATGTTCCAGAATCAGCGCGAGTTCTACCTGCAGGAGCAGCTTCGCGTAATCCACCGCGAGCTGGGCGAAGACGACGGCGACGATTTCGCCGAGCTCGAGGCGCAGATCAGGAAGAAAGCGCTGCCCGCGGTGGTGGAGGAAAGGACGCTGCGCGAGCTGAGAAAGCTGCGCCGGATGCCGCCGATGTCGCCCGAGTTCACTGTCGCGCGGAATTTCGTCGACTGGATCGTCTCGATCCCGTGGAGCGAACGCAGCGACGAGGTGCTCGATGTCGCGAGGGCGCGCGCGATTCTGGACGCCGATCACTACGGTCTCGACGAGGTGAAGGATCGGATTCTCGACTTCATCGCGGTGCTTTCACTGGTCGGACGTCTCGACGGCCAGATTCTCTGCCTGGTGGGGCCGCCGGGAGTGGGCAAGACATCCCTCGGACGCTCGATTGCCCGCGCGCTGGGCAGAAAGTTCGTGCGCATGGCGCTGGGGGGCGTGCGCGACGAGGCGGAGATCCGCGGACATCGCCGGACCTACATCGGATCGATGCCAGGGCGGATCATTCAGGCGATGCGTCGCGCCGAAGTCATCAATCCCGTGATCCTGCTCGACGAGGTCGACAAGCTTGGACAGGATTTCCGCGGCGATCCGGCGGCGGCGCTGCTCGAGGTGCTCGATCCGGAGCAGAACACATCGTTCAACGACAATTACCTCGAGGTCGATTACGACCTGTCGCAGGTGCTATTCATCACCACCGCCAACACTCTGGCGGGAATTCCGGAAGCCCTCCGCGACAGAATGGAGATTCTGCGCATCGCCGGCTATCTCGACCACGAGAAGATGGCCATTGCGCGGCAGTATCTGCTGCCACGACAGATCGAGGCCAACGGCCTTCGAAAGGAAGAGGTCGTGCTCGAGCCCGACGTGATGATGGCCATCATGCGCGGCTACACGAGAGAGGCGGGGGTGCGAGAGCTGGAGCGGCGAATCGCGCGAGTAGCGCGGAAGCTGGCGCGCAAGCGCGCCGAAACGGGTTCCGGAAGTGAGACGCAGACCGTGACTGTAGATGACCTGAAGGATCTGCTCGGCGCACCGCCGTTCGATCCGGACGACACGTCGCTCGACGACAAGGTCGGGGTGGCGTCGGGACTCGCATACACGTCGGCGGGCGGCGAAGTCCTCGAGATCGAGGTGAGCGTCGTGAAGGGTCGCGGCAAGGTCCAGCTCACCGGCACACTCGGCGATGTGATGAAGGAATCGGCGAGCGCCGCGCTTTCGTACGCGCGTGCCCGCGCCCGCGCGCTCGGAATCGAATCAGAGTTCTATCGAACGAAAGACATCCACATCCACATGCCGGCGGGGGCGACGCCAAAGGACGGGCCGTCGGCGGGCATCGCGATCGCAACCGCGGTGATCAGCGCGCTGACCGGAGTGCCGGTGCGCGGCGATGTCGCAATGACGGGCGAGATAACCCTGCGCGGGCGGGTGCTTCCGATCGGCGGGCTCAAGGAAAAATCGGTTGCTGCCCACCGCAACAAGGTGACCGACGTCATCGTCCCGCATGCCAACGCCCGCGACATCGAGGAGCTCCCCGAAGAAGTGCGGGCGTCGGTGCGATTCCATCCGGTGAAGACGATGGATCAGGTTCTGGCAATCGCGCTGCGGCCGCAGCCGGCCGCGACGGCGGGCCCGGGCGAAGCTCTCTACGATTCCGTAACGCACTAGCATGACGAAGGTGCCGGAGACCGGAAGCGACAAGCTGGTCATCCGGAACGTCGAATTCATCGGCGGGATGGCCGAGCGACACGGCTGGCGTCCAGAGTCGGCGCTACCCGAGATTGCGTTCGCGGGACGGTCGAACGTCGGCAAGTCTTCCCTGCTCAACACCCTCGTGCGGCGCAAATCGTTCGCGCGAGTGAGCCGGACGCCGGGCCGCACTCGCGAGATCAACTTCTTTCGCATCAACAACGAGTTCGTGCTGGTGGATTTGCCGGGCTACGGGTATGCCCGGATCTCGAAGGAGAAAAAGGCGGAGTGGCGGCCGATGATCGAGAGCTACCTGAGGCGAACCACGCAGCTGAGGGGTATAGTCTTGTTGCTGGACATCAGGCGCGAGCCGAGCGATGATGATCGGGCGATGCTGGATTTTCTGGCCGAGACGGAGGTCCCGACGATCGTGGCGCTGACGAAGCTGGACAAGCTGAGCAAAACCGCGGGACGAGCACGCTCGGCGGAGATCGCGAGCGATCTCGCGCTCGGCTCGGAACAGGTCATTCCCTTCAGCTCGCAAACCGGCGAGGGGCGGATAGAGCTTCTGGAGGCGATCCTGGACCTGGTCCGCGGCCCGGCAGATGGAGACCAGGAGTCATGAGGTTGAAGCGCGCGGTGCCACTCGCCGTCGCGGTCGCGGCACTCGCGGCGGCGTGCGCGGGAGTGACGCCGGCGGCATCTGGGCAAGGCAATCTCGCGCCGATCAGCGACGATACCACCGGCCGGGCGAGTGTTCCGGTCGGTTACGGGACGCTTCGCCAGGATGACATCGCGATTCGGCTGGAAATGCCCGGACTGATCGTGCGAGCGATTCCGCTCGACGAGAATCTGATCCGTCTGCTGACACCCGACTCGTATCGAGCGCTGCGCGAGCTGCAGGAGAGCAACAAGCAGGCGATCGCGGCCGTCACCAGGCGCACCGGTGGGAGACAGCCCGATCTCTGGTACGTGTCGTTCTACGGCGTCCAGCCCGACGTTCATTTCACTCCGATGGATCTGGTGATTACCAGCAGCGGCCGGGATTTCCGGGCGCTGGAGGTGCTTCCACTCAGCTCCGGCTTCGGCGAGCAGCGACTGAAGCAGCGCGAAACGCAGAGCGCCATCTATCTATTCGACGAGGAGATCGATCTGGACCAGCCGTTGACGGTGACATTCCAGAACGTGCGCGACGACAGTTGGGAGCAGGTCCTGACCCGCGTCGAGCGTGAGCGCGCGCTGGTGCGCGCGAGGGCATCGCACCCAAGCCAGTAGCTGGTTTTTCCACAGGGCGCAGGCGAACTTACGCGGCATGCCGATCTACCCTTTGCGGAAGCTGCCTGCCCTCCCGATCGCCACGATCGCGGAACCCTTTTTGGAAGAGCTCGACTCCGAGCTGAAGTCAGGCGCGGATCGCGCGCTGCTCTGTCGGCGCGTGCTGTGCGAGATCGCCTACCCCGAGTTTGCCAGCAACTGGGAGACGGCAGTCGAAGACAAGAAGCTGTCCCTGGCAACGCGACTGGCGCTCTCCGCGCTCGACCCGCGCAACGTGACGCTCGAGCCAGAGTATTACGCGGAATGCGACGACGCGCGATTCCAGAAGGTGAAGCCGCTGCTCTGGCTGTGGTACTCGTTCGACCGAACGGTGTTGGGCGGGCAGAACGTGGAGCTGGGAGTGAGGTTCAGGCGGCTGCTGGCGCCGCACATCTTCAAGCGCTGCGGTGAGAACTTCAAGGCGTTCCAGCACGTCGAATTCTCGTTCGGCTACAACATGGAAGTCGGAGACAACGTGGTGGTGCACCGCTACGTGCTTCTCGACGATCGCGGCGGAATATCACTCGGCAACAATGTGTCGATCAGCGACTTCGCCAACATCTACAGCCACACCCACAGCATCGTCGATCAACGCGATGTCACCGATGCGCTGACGCGGCTCGAGGATGGCGTGCGGATCACCTACCATGCGACGGTGCTGGCCGGAGTGCACGTGTGCGAGCAGGCGATGGTCGGGGCGATGGCCGTGGCGACGAAGGATGTGCGGCCGTACCACGTCTACGTCGGGATTCCGGCCAAGAGCGTGAGGGTGAAGCCCAATGCGCCGACGGGCCAGGAGAATCTCACCAGCATCAAGAGAAGGGAGAGTCCGGGTTCGTAACCACGACATCCTCTCTTGAACTGCAACAGAACGGGTGCGAGACGTCCGGGATCTCAGAACTGCAACTTGTATCTATGACTTCTGAAGGCCGTAGCGCACTTTCTTCTGTGCGGCAGCTCGATGCAACTGGGGGTCTCAAGAGCCCGTCGTTCAGCCAGAGCGTCGCACAACCAGTCGCAGTGAGCCCGGACAG
>DASSNV010000147.1:0-7338 GCA_035701245.1 Gemmatimonadaceae bacterium
GGCAGTCTTGATGCGCGCGACGGTCTGGCCGGCGCGCATCACCGTGATGGTGTCCGACAGCTCGACGACTTCGTCGAGACGATGGGTGATGAGCACGATGGTGTCGCCGTTGTCACGGAGCCGGCGCAGGACGGTCCACAGCTCCCGCACTTCGGGTGGCGACAAGACTGCAGTCGGCTCGTCGAGCACTAGAATCCGCGCGCCGCGGAACAGGACCTTGAGAATCTCGACCCGCTGCGCCTCGCCGACCGAGAGATCGGACACGAGCCGGTCGGGCGTGATGACGAGGCCGGTGTCGTTCGACAGCTTGCGCACATCGTCCTGCGCCTTGTCGTAGTCCATGACGATGCCGCGCACTTTGGGCTCGCAGCCCAGCACCAGATTCTCGGCGACGGTCAGTGTCGGAACGAGCATGAAATGCTGGTGGACTACGCCGATCCCCGCGCCGATCGCATCGTTGGTGGACCAGCCGGTGACATCGCGGCCGTTGACTTCGACGCGGCCCGCATCGGGCTTCATCAGGCCGCCAAGGATGCGCATCAGGGTCGATTTTCCGGCGCCGTTCTCGCCGACGAGCGCGTGGATCTCGCCTTTGCTCACCTCGAGCGAGGCGCCCCGGTTGGCGCGAACAGGGCCGAAGGATTTGTCGATGCCTTCCATCAGAACGGCGGGAGCGCTCATCTCGTGCTCGGCACCTTGATCCGTCCCGCGATGATGTCCTGCTTCAGCTCCTCGACGCGCTGGTGCGCGCTGTCTGGGATGAGCGCCTTGTTGCGATCGTCGTAGACGTAACCGACGCCGCCTTCCTTGAGGCCGTAGGAGTAAATCCCGCCCTTGAAGGTTCCTTCCTGGACGCGGCGGATCGTGTCGAAGGTGACGGTGTTGACGCCTTTCACCATCGATGTAAGCACGTGCCCGGGCGCTTCATCGTTCTGATCTGAATCGACGCCGATGGCGAGCTTGTTGGTCGCGCGCGCGGCCTCGAACACTCCCTGCCCGGTCGAGCCGGCAGCGTGAAAGATCACCTCGACACCCTGGTTGTACTGCGAGAGCGCGAGCTCTTTTCCCTTGCCCGGGTTCTTGAATGCGTCCGGCGTGACGCCGGCGTACTGCGCGATCACCTGACAGTCGGGACAGACTTTCTTGACGCCGGCGCGGTAACCTGCCTCGAACTTGTGGATGAGCGGAATGTCCATCCCACCGACGAAGCCGACCTTCTTGCTGTGACTCACGAGTGCCGCCAGTGCACCGACAAGGTACGATCCTTCTTCCTCGCGGAATTTCAGCGCGGCGACGTTGGGCGGCGGCGGGATGACGTTGCCGTTCTTGTCGGTCGCCAGCGCGTAGTCTATTCCGGCGAAGGCAGTATTGGGGTATTCCTTGGCGAGGTTGGCGAGGTCGTCGGTGAAAATGAAACCGACGCCGATGACGAGATTCATCCCCTCGGCGGCCAGGAGTCGCAGCCCCGCTTCGCGATCCGCGCCCTCACCTGGCTCGATGAACCGGATGTTGGAGCCGAGGAACTTGGTGGCGCTATCGGCGCCGGCGTAGGCGCCGTCGTTGAAGGACTTGTCGCCGCGGCCGCCCACATCCAGCACGATGCCGATGCGCACCGACGACGTTCCCTTCGTCTCGGCGATGGCGCCCCGACGAGTAAAAAGCAGGGCGATGTGCGCGACGAGCAGGAGGGAAGTGACGATGATCAGCTTTCTCATCTGAACAGAAGAATCGCCCAGAACACACCCGCTTGCAAGACGATTCTCCCCCTTTCAAACGCATCACGCGACGCATTGATTTCAGTGCATGGTCGAGCGGATACGGACGCGCTTTCTGGTGGTGGGAAGCGGAGTTGCTGGCCTTCACACCGCCTGGCGCGCTTCCGCCGGCGGTGACGTGATGGTGCTCACCAAACGGTCGCTGTTCGACAGCGCGACGGCTTACGCGCAGGGAGGAATTGCGGCCGCGCTCGGAGCGGGAGACTCCCCGGAGCTGCACCGCCAGGACACCCTTGCGGCGGGCGCGGCGCTGGCGGACGCGAAAGCCGTCAAGGTACTGGTGGAGGAAGGTCCGGCGCGGGTGCGCGAGCTGGCGACGGCGGGAGCGCAGTTCGACCTCGAGCCGGGCGGGAACTTCAAGCTCGGCCGCGAGGCAGCGCACTCGAGACGGCGGATTGTGCACGCCCACGGTGATCAAACCGGCGCCGAAGTGGCGCGCACATTGATCAAGCGGGTGAAAGAGAGCGAGCGAATCACGGTACTGGAGAAGACCCGCATCCTCGAGCTGATCGTCGACGATGGTTGCGTGCTGGGAGTGAAAGCGGCGCTGGCGGGAAAGCCGGTCGACATCATCGCCGACGCGACGGTGCTTGCAACGGGCGGGTGCGGTCAGGTGTACAGATACACGACGAATCCGCAGGTCGCGACGGGGGACGGCTACGCGATCGCGCATCGTGCCGGCGCAAAGCTCGCCGACATGGAGTTCGTGCAGTTTCATCCTACCGCGCTCGACACGCCCGAAAATCCGCTGCAGCTGATCTCAGAGGCGGTGCGCGGCGAGGGCGCGGTGCTCCTCAACGAGGAAGGCGAGCGGTTCATGCTGAAGCGACACCGGCTGGCCGAGCTCGCGCCGCGTGATGTCGTCGCGCGGGAGATCTTCCGTGAGAAGGCCGGCGGAAGGAAGGTCGTGCTCGATGCGACGTCGCTGGGCCGCGAGTTCGAGCAAAGATTTCCAGGGATTTTCGCGATCTGTCGCGCGCGGGGCATCGATCCGTCTGTCGATCCGATTCCGGTGACGCCGGCCGCGCACTACATGATGGGCGGCATCGTGACGGACCTGCGCGGACGAGCGAGCCTGCCGCGACTGTACGCATGCGGTGAGGTTTCGCGCACCGGAGTTCACGGCGCCAACAGGCTGGCGTCGAACTCTCTGCTCGAGGGTCTGGTCTTCGCCGAGCGTGTCGCGCGTGACCTGATCGACACGAAGAAGCTCACCGGCATTCCGCGGAAGAAAAACTGGGAAGTTCCGGTGCTGCGGGATCGCGGTGCGGCGCAGGTGGCGGCGGACTCGATTCGCCAGGTAATGTGGGACTACTGCGGAATTGACCGCAGCGCCAAAGGTTTGAGGCTCGGCCTCGCTAAATTGGAGGAGATCGAGTCGCGTCTGCCGAGTGGGGCGACCGAAGAGGCCAACATGGTCGAGACATCGCGCCTGATTGCCGAGGCGGCCTTGTTGAGAAAGGAGTCGCGCGGAGGACATTACAGAAGTGATTTCCCGCGCGCCAAACGCAAGTGGAGTGGCAAGCACATCGAATGGTAGAGACCAACGCCGAGCTGTATAAGGAGCTTCAGGAGGAGATCAGGCATCTGGCACGAGCGCGCAATGCCGTGATTCTCGCTCACAATTACCAGCGCGCAGAAGTGCAGGACGTCGCGGATTTTGTCGGCGATTCACTGGGACTGAGTCGTGAAGCCGCCAAGACGAAGGCCGAGGTGATCGTATTCTGCGGCGTGCACTTCATGGCGGAAACGGCGGCGGTGTTGTCACCGCAGAAGACGGTGCTGCTGCCGGATCTGGCGGCGGGATGCTCGCTCGCCGCGACGATAGATGCAAAGCAGCTGCGCGACTGGAAGGCAGAGCATCCGGGCGCGGTCGTTGTGTCGTACGTAAATACGACGGCGGAAGTGAAAGCGGAGAGCGACTACTGCTGCACCTCGGGTAACGCGGTCGAGATCGTCAACTCGATTCCCGCCGACAAGGAGATTCTCTTTCTCCCCGACATGTTCCTTGGCGCACACGTGCGGCGCATCACCGGCCGGACCAACATGAACGTGTGGATGGGGGAGTGTCACGTGCACGCCGGGATCGATCCCGAGGACATCAGGCTCAAGCGCGCCGAGCATCCGGGATCGGAATTTCTGATTCACCCCGAGTGCGGCTGCGCGACGAGTGTGGTCGAGGCGGTTTCGGCGGGCGATGTTGATCCCGTCGGCGTGCAGATTCTCTCGACCGAAGGAATGATCAAGCGGCCCAAGATCTCGGCCAACGACGAATTCATCGTCGCGACTGAGGTCGGAATCCTGCATCGGCTGCGGCGCGAGAATCCGACCAAGCGATTCTTCCCCGCCAACGATCACGCGGTGTGCGCGTTCATGAAGGTGACGACGCTGCCCAAGGTGCTGACGTCGCTGCAGCGGATGGAGCATCGCATCACGGTGCCCGAGGAGATCGCATCACGCGCGCGGCTGGCGATCGAGCGGATGGTGTCGATCGGCGGGCAGACACCGCTGTCGCCCGTTCCTGAAGCGACGGTGGATCCAGGCGAGTGATGAACCCGGAGGAAAAGGAGCTTGCTGCCCACGGTTTTGTGTGGGAGGAGGGGCTTCATTTCCCACTGACGAAAAAGGAAACTGCCGCGATAGTCACGGCCGCGCTCCAGGAAGACGACACCAAGCACGACATAACAACCGCGGCGACGATCCTCTCCAATCGGAGGGCGCGCTGCCGACTGGTGGCGAGACAGACCGGCGTAGTGTCGGGGCTGGCGCTCGCGTGCGAGGCGTTCGAGCAGCTCGATCCGGCCGTCACCATCAGAGTGGAGCGCGCTGACGGGAGCCTGATCAGGCCCGAGACCCCGGTGTTATTCCTGTCCGGTCACGCGCGGGGACTGCTCTCCGCCGAGCGTGTTGCGCTCAACTTCGTGCAGCGATTGTCGGGAATCTCGACGATGACGGCGCGCTATGTCGCAGCGGTGGCGGGAACCGGCGCCCAGATTCTCGACACCCGAAAGACGACACCACTGCTGCGTCGCCTCGAGAAATACGCCGTTCGCGCCGGAGGCGGACTCAATCACCGCATGGATCTGTCGTCGGCGGTACTGATCAAAGACAATCATCTCGCCGCCGTGGAAGGCGATATCAATCTGGCAGTGAAGCGTGCCCGATCTGTTGCTCCGGCCGGAATCAAGGTGGAAGTCGAGTGCGACAACCTCGAGCAGGTACGGGCGGCAATCGACGCCGGCGCCGATGTCATCCTGCTGGACAACATGGGACTGCTCGATTTGCGGGAAGCGGTGAAGCTGGTGGACGGGCGCGCAGTGACGGAAGCATCGGGCGGAGTCACTCTGGAAACAGTCAGGCAGATCGCCGAGACCGGAGTGAACTGGATCTCGGTCGGCGCGCTGACGCACTCGGCGCCGGCGCTCGATCTGGCGCTGGATTTTGATTGATGACGAACGAAGTCTGCGATATCTGCGGGTCCGCGAACGTCAAAGAGATCAAGTGCAAGGTGATCTGCCAGAACTGCGGGACGATTCTCAAGAGCTGCGCTGATCTTGCTGCTCCTCCGTCTAACATCGAGGCTGAACGACATGGATCGTAGAGATTTCGTGAGAGTGGGCGCGATTGCCGGAGCCGCAGTTGCGGCGAAGCCGATGGCTGCCGGGACGCTGATGCGCGGAATCGACGCCAAGGCGAAGATTGAGGCGCGTGAGTTTCCGATCTCGCCGTTCCAGCTGGAGGAGACGACGGTCGCGGACCTCGCGGCGGCGATGGCCGCGGGCCGAATGAGTTCGCGATCCATCACTCAAGCGTATCTCGATCGCATCGCCGAGCTGGACAGAGAGGGCCCGACATTGCGGCACGTGATCGAGATCAATCCCGATGCGCTGTCGATTGCGGACGCGCGCGATCGCGAGCGGAAAGCAGGGAAGATCCGCGGGCCGCTGCACGGGATTCCGATCCTCGTCAAGGACAATCTCGATACCGCGGACCGGATGATGACGACGGCGGGATCGCTCGCGCTCGCTGGATCGATCGCGCCGCGTGATTCGACGGTCGTGGCGAAGCTGCGCGCGACCGGTGTGGTGCTGCTCGGCAAAACCAACCTCAGCGAGTGGGCAAACTTTCGGTCGTCGCATTCCACCAGCGGCTGGAGCGGACGTGGGGGACAGGCGAAGAATCCGTACGTGCTGGACCGGAATCCGTGCGGCTCGAGCTCGGGCACGGGCGGCGCGGTGTCGGCGAATCTGGCCGCGCTCGGGATTGGCACCGAAACCGACGGATCGATCGTGTGTCCGTCGTCGGCGAACGGACTGGTTGGAATCAAGCCGACGGTTGGGCTGGTGAGTCGCGCCGGAATCATTCCGATCGCGCACAGTCAGGACACCGCCGGCCCGATGGCGCGCACCGTTCGCGACGCCGCGATCCTGCTCGGCGCGATTGCAGGGGTCGACCCACGCGATGCCGCGACATCGGCAAGCGCCGGGAACGTCGAAACCGATTACACGCGCTTCCTCGACGCCGGTGGATTGCGCGGCGCGCGGATCGGAGTCGCGCGCAAATACCTCGGCTTCAACGATGCAGTGGATGCGCTAATGGCGGATGCGATCGATGCGATGAAGAAGCAGGGCGCGGTGATCGTCGATCCGGTGGAGATCGCCGCGGATCCCGGTGACGAGTTCGACGTGCTGCTCTACGAGTTCAAGGCGGATCTCAACGCGTACCTCGCGGGGCTCGGCCCGAAGGCGCCGGTGCGTACGCTGGCCGACATCATCGCGTTCAACGACGCGCACAAGGATCAGGAGATGCCGTACTTCGGCCAGGACATCATGACCAAGGCGCAGGCAAAGGGGCCGCTGACCGACAAGGCGTACATCGATGCCCTCGCCAAGAACCACAAGCGCGCTCGCGACGAAGGAATCGACGCGACGATCGCAAAGAACAAGCTGGATGCGATCATCGCGCCGACCGGAGGACCCGCGTGGGTGACCGATCTCGTGAATGGTGATCATTTCACCGGGGGATACTCGACGATGTCGGCGGTGGCGGGCTACCCGCACATCACGGTGCCGATGGGATTCGTGCGCGAGCTGCCCGTGGGGCTTTCGATTTTTGGAGGGGCGTGGAGTGAGCCGACGCTCGTTCGATTGGCTTATGCCTATGAGTAGGGGAGCAAACATCGAAAAGCTCCGAGGTTTATTCGGAGTCTTGATCTTTGAAATAGGCGCCACTGAAGACTACCAGCTAATCGCTGTGAGCGGAGCGGCTAACGGCTCCGAGCCATTATTTGACAACTGCACTTAGGCAGACGCGCCGCTTTTCATTCCAACCGAGCTCGAAGCCGCCAGCCGCTCCGCTCACAGCGATTAGCTGGTAGTCTTCAGTGATCTTTCCCCCGACCTCACGGCCCCCTGACCGCATTCGTAAACTGTCTGAGATCAGCCGCAAAGTGCACCGTCCCGTGCGCCCCCGTGATAGTGAGCGTCGCAGTCGGCAGTAGCGCATTGACACCGGCGCAGATCGCGTACCGGCCGCGGGATTCGTCGGCGATGCCGACGCTGAT
>DASSNV010000148.1:0-15072 GCA_035701245.1 Gemmatimonadaceae bacterium
TCATTCGAGTGCGCCATCCACGCTCTGGCGCCGAAATGCGCGCACTGCGGCTGCAAGATCATCGGCCACGGTCTGGAGAGCAAAGGCACCTTCTATTGTTGCGCAAGCTGCGCCCAGCAATCGGGCGTCAAGGGCTTCGAGGACCGCATCTAGCACAGCAATGAGGACTACCGCGTGAAGTGGAAGAGCAGACGTGATCGGGATGGCAAAATCGGCGACGAGCGCGTTCGCACCAAGTTCGCCTGGACGCCCGTTGAGGCCGATGATGGCTACACTTACTGGCTGACGTCGGTTGTGGTCCGCGAGCAGCTGTTGCCCAAAGTCTCGCGCGGAGGATTCGAGGACGACGAGCAGGAGTGGGAAGTAGTCGAGGCCAAGCCGCTAAACGGCAAGAGCCGGAAGTAAAGCACAGACGGATTGCTCCTCACCATCGATCTCAACGCCGATCTCGGTGAGGGCTTCGGGACGGCCCGCGCCGCCGACGATCTCGAGCTCCTCGATCTCGTCTCGTCCGCGAACATCGCCTGTGGATTCCACGCCGGCGATGAGATCACCATGCGCGACACCGTGCGCGCGGCGCGTGAGCGTGGCGTATCGATCGGCGCGCATCCATCGTATCCCGACATTCCCGGCTTCGGCCGGCGCGAGCTCGGGCTTTCTCCGCGCGAGATCGAGCACCATGTGAGCTACCAGCTGCACGCAATCTCGAACGTGTGCGCCGCACAGGATGCAAAACTCGTTTATGTCAAGCCACACGGGGCGCTGTACAACCGCGCCGCATGGGATCCCAAAGCGGCGGAGGCCATCTGCCGGTCGATCGCCGCAGTCGATCGCTCCATGACGCTGCTTGGACTTCCGTCCAGCGAGATGTCCCGCGCGGCTGAGGATGCCGGCGTCCGCTTTGCCAACGAGGCATTCGTTGACCGCGCGTACACGCCCGGCGGCCGGCTGATGCCACGAAATGAGCCGGGCGCTGTCATTCACGATGTCCAGACAGCGGTGAGCCGGTCGCTGATGCTCGTCCACGAAGGAGTACTCGCCGCCAGCGATGGCAGTGAGCTTCGAATCGAAGCACAGTCGCTTTGCGTACATGGCGACAACGTCGATGCCAGCGCAATACTGCATCGGCTGCGACGCAGCCTCGAGGAGTCCGGTGTGCGCATCGCACCGTTTGCGGTGTAATTTCCGCGCACCGATAACCCCGATGCCGTCAGTCATGCCCAGCGCGCACCCGCTCGGCGACTCCGCGATAACTATCGCTTTCGGTGAGGAGCGCAGCCCCGCACTGCTGGGGTGGATTCATGCCGCGGCGTGCTCGATCCGAAGCGCGCGGATTCCCTTCGTGGTTGATGTGGTGCCCGCCTATCTCGCGCTGACGGTATTCTACGACCCCGTGGCAGCGACGTACGATGACGCCGCGAAGCTCCTCATCGAGAAATGCACCACGGCACCCTCGGAAGCCGATGACCGGAAACCGCGTGAGCACATCATCGCTGTTCGCTACGACGGCATCGATCTTCCGGCGGTGGCGGAGGCTACGCGGCTGGACGTCGAGGAGGTCGTCGCGCTCCACTCCGGGCGCGCCTACACCGTCGACATCCTGGGATTCGTTCCAGGCTTCGCGTACCTCAGCGAGCTCGACCCGGCGCTGCATCTCCCTAGGCGCGCGCAGCCGCGCCCACGCGTCGCGGCGGGAAGTGTCGCCATCGCTGCCGCGCAGACCGCGGTGTATCCGCTCGACACTCCCGGCGGCTGGCACCTGATCGGGACGACCAACCAACTAATGTTCGACCCCCGCAGCGAGCCGCCCGCGCTGTTGGCGCCCGGCGACATCGTCAGGTTCGAACCGCTAAAGTGATCACCGTCACCAAGGCCCCGCCCTATCTCACCGTTCAGGATTGCGGTCGGAAACGCACGCGCTCGTTCGGCGTTCCATCCGGCGGTGCGATGGACTCCTTCGCGCTCCAGGCAGCCAACGCCATCCTCGACAATGAGCTCGACGCCGCGGCGCTCGAGTGGGCACTCGGCGGCGGCACGATTCGCTTCGAGCGGGATTGCGGCTGCGCGATCGCGGGCGCTTCCGTCCGAGCCACCGTCGGTGGGCGTCCGATCGCTCCCTGCACCAGCACCATCGTGCGGGCGGGCGATGAGCTCGCGGTCGAAAAAATCGAGGCCGGTCGGTTCCTTTACGTCGCCGTCAGTGGTGGAATCGACGTCCCGCTCCTGCTGGGCAGCAGGTCCACTTACCTGCCGGGAAGATTCGGCGGCTTCGAAGGCCGAATGCTCCGGACCGGCGATGTGATCCCGGGGGGCGACGCCGAGTTGCCAGACCAGCAGGTTCACTGCGCCGCGGAGCTGCTGCCCAGGTACGAGGCCGGCATCGTTCACGTAACTCCCGGCCCGCAGGAGGATTTTTTTGACGACGACGCGTGGCGAATCCTGTGCGAAAGCGAGTATCGCATCGCCAACGCTTCGGATCGTACCGGCTACCGGCTGGAAGGACCCCCGTTGCCCGGCGTACCAGCGGCTTTGCCGTCCGAGCCCGGGTGTCCGGGCGCCATTCAGATTCCGGGGGATGGACTGCCCATCGTGTTGATGGCCGACGCCCCGACGGTTGGCGGTTATCCGAAAATTGCCGTCGTCACCGAGTGGGACTTGCCGATTCTGGCACAGCGGCGGCCAGGGGACCGTGTCCGATTCGAGCGTACCACCCTCGAGCAGAGCCGCCGCGCACTGCATCGCCGGCACGCGGACCTTCAATCCATTCGGCAGTTGGCCCGCTCCGCGCACTAACAACTCGCTTGTGATCGGCAGCCGAGCGCAGGTCGTCGGCGCGGCTCCTGCATATTAGAAGAGCCGCGGTTAGCGGCCCACTTACTGTTGGAGGTCACATGGAACGCATCGAGAGTGAAATCACCAACGCCGAGCCCGGAAACAGTTCGAATGGAATCGACCAATCAGGATCGGATCAGGGCGGTGTCGGAGCCAGGGTGAAAGGCGTTGCATCAACCGTCCGGCAAAAAGCATCCACCCTTCCCGCGCTGATCGCCGACGGTCTCGAGGCAGGCGCCAACGCTTTGCGTCAGAACAAAGTCGCTGCTGTCAGTGATACCGGCAGCTCGGCCTCGGGCGACTCGAGCATCACCGCTGTTACCGACACTCTTGCAACGGGAATGCAGTCGAGCGCCGACTGGATCCGCGATGCGGATCTCGACAAGCTCAAATCGGGCGTCGAGAAACAGGTCAAGGAGCATCCGGCGAGATCACTGCTCGTTGCACTGGGCGCCGGCTACCTGATCGGAAAGGCCTTCCGCCGCTAGATGAAACTCGCTGACGGTCGATCGAGCTCGCGCGGAGTCGGCCAGCTCCTGCGCGAAGTTGCGGAAGACGGCGCCCACCTCGCCCGACAGGAGGTCCATCTCGCGCGCATCGAGTTCGCGCAGATCGCGCGAGACATCGGAAAGGGCACCGGATTTACAGTCGCTGCGGCGATGATCGGAATGCTGACGGTGCAGATGCTGGTATTCGGAATCGTGCTGCTGATGGGCGATGCGCTGTTCCGCGGCCACTATTGGATCGCGGCGTTCGTGCTGACGGCCGTCCTCGGCGGCCTCGCGTTTTTTTTGTTGAAGAAAGGCACGGCGCTGCTCTCGCCGCGGAACATCAAGCCCGAGCAGACCCTGGCAACACTACGGAGGCACAAGGATGCCTGAGACAACGACCGACGTTCGCGCCGACATCGAGCAGACCAAAGAGCGGATGTCCAGCGCGATCACCGAGCTCGAGCGCAAAGTCGATTTGACGCGCCAGATCCGCGAGCACCCATGGGCAGCGGTGGGGATCGCAATTGGGGCCGGCATCGCGCTGAGTGCCTCGAGCGCCGACGTGAGATCCGCGCGCGTTACCTCGGATGCGACGAGAAAGACCGGCAGCAAGCTGGGCGTTGCCCTCGACGGAATCGTCGCGTCGCTACTTACCGGTGTCACTGCAGCGATTCATGAGCGAATCGACGGCGCGGTGAACGAAGTCGCGAGCTCGATTCGCGGCAGGCCTTCGCCGCGCAGCGACCTCGGCTCCATGCGCTCGACCGAAGCGCCCGAGATGCCGGTCAGGGCCGACTAGTCGAGCAAACCTCGAGTCGACGCGTGACTCACTTGCGCGGACCGGCAGAGTTTTCTAAATAGGGGGCCTGCGAGGCGAGGGTTAACCCTCGCCTCGCCTTTCATCGGAGTAAGCCCCGTGAGCTCCTGGATCCGGCTGGCGCAGGTCGTAGCCATCGTGTTTTGCGTCGCCGGCCTCGGGCATGGGCTCGCGCGCGGATCCGGCACCGCGCTGAGCTCGGGCCAGCAGACGGTAAAGCCGCGCGTTCCTTTCCGTGTACCCTCCGATAATGAGCTGCGTGACAGCGGCTACCGCGCGGCCGCGCTCCGTGGACGGGCGATCCTGCTCGCGACGCGCGACAGTTTGCCGCGCAATGTCGGCAACGCACTTCGATGCGCGAGCTGCCACCTCGATGGCGGGTTGCGCAAGAACGCGATGCCGTGGGTCGGGAGCTATTCGCGGTTTCCACAGTACCGAGCCCGAAGTGGCAAGGTCGATCTGATCGAAGATCGCATCAACGACTGCTTTCGACGCAGCCTGAACGGCCGCGCACTCGAGCCAGCCGGACGCGACATGCGCGACATCGTCGCATACCTCGCATTTCTCTCGACGGGCATTCCAGTCGGTCAGGAGATGGATGGCGCGGGCCTGCCGCGACTTCTGCCGATGAATGGCAGCGCAGCACGCGGCAGCGCGCTGTTCGCCACAACCTGCACGCGTTGTCACGGCGCGACCGGCCAGGGCACCGCGGTCGCACCGCCGCTCTGGGGACCGCGTTCTTACAACGTTGGCGCGGGCATGGCCAACATCATCACTGCCGCATCGTTCATCTACCAGCTGATGCCGATCGATCGCGCGCAGCAGCTCACGCCGCAGCAGGCGTTCGACGTTGCCACTTACATCAACACCAGACCGCGCCCCGACTTCGCGGGCAAATCGCGTGACTGGCCACACGGCGGCAAACCAGCCGCAGCTGAATATCACGTATTGCCGCATCCCACCCTTCCCAAGGAGAAGTCGCCATGAACAACGACTCGCTTCCATTGCCAGACCGCAGGGAATTTCTGGGTAGAATCGCCGCCGGAGCAGTCGCGCTTGGCCTGACCGGAACCGCTGCGCCGGCTTTCGCCGACGGCCGCAGACCGAAGACAGACATCGAGCCGAGCGACAAATGGCTCACCGCACTGACCGGCAAGCATCGCCAGTTCTTCGACATGCCAAATCATCAGAACGGCATGGGCCTGATTCACGTTCGCAATTATCTCAACGCCATGCGCGACGTTTATCACGTTCAGCATCCGAACGTCACCGCCGTCGTCTCGCTGTACGGCATGTCGACGATGATGGGATTCAACGATGCTATGTGGCAGAAGTACGGAATCGCGAACCCGCTCAAGGTCATGGATGCGTCGAACGCACCGGCAACGTCCAACGTCTTTGCCGCCGCGCCTCCGGGCTCCGAAACTCTCGCCGTCAGCGGCGCTCCAATCGGCATCCCGGCTGACTCCTCGATGACATCGCTGCAGCAGCGGGGCGCGGTCTTCATCCTCTGTAACAACGCCTTCAACGTGTGGATGGGACTGCTCGGCGGCGGCGGAGAGAAGTCGGCCGCGCTCCGCAAGGAGTTCGAGGCCAACATGCTGCCCGGCGTTTTCCTCGTGCCGGCGATGGTTGTCGCGATCAATCAGGCGCAAACGCACGGCTGCACTTACATGTACCTGTGACCTTTTCCGAACCGAAGGTTCACCGCAGGCTTCGACGTCGACATCGGTCGTTAACAACATTGAGTATCGCGCGTCTCTCCAGGTGAACGGCGCGCGTGCGCCAGACCGAACGATCCTCGCAGAGGAAGGAGAGACACGATGTCGATAGCGAAGCTTGCGGCGCTCACGGCCGCCCTGGTAATTGCAGCGAGCACCAACGCGTCGGCGCAGTCGACGCAGGCAACCCTCAAGGCCCCACCACACATGACCAGAGCACGGCTCGCGGTGTGGTGCAAGAATCACCCGACCGCGGTCGCCGACTGCAAGGAAGTGCGCAGCGACTCGCGTGAGATCAGAACCGACCGCAAGGAAGCCCGCATCGATCGCAAGGAAGTGCGCGCCGACGTCAAGGCCGGCGACAGGAAGGAGGCCCGCCGGGATGCGCGTGAGCTGAAATCCGATCGCAAGGAGATCCGCAAGGACAAGCGCGATCGCCGGCAGGACGTCCGCGACGCCCGCAAGGACGCCCGCAAGTAACTCCTCGAATCAGCGAAAACGAAGAACGCCCACCGTGACGATCACGGTGGGCGTTCTGCCAACTATCGCTATTGAGCCGGCGCTAGCTCGGGTGGATTCGGAGCCTTGAGGAACCGGTTCAGGAACTCATCCGACACCGCCCGAATGAGTCGCGCGCTCTGGGCGTTGTAGGCGGCGCCATGGCGACCGGGCGGGTAGATCCGCAGATCCGCATCGCGTCCGGCATTGGTGAGCGCGGTCAGGAGCTGCATGGTGTTCTGCGGATGCACGTTGTCATCCATCATCGAGTGGATGAGCAACAGCTTTCCGCGCATCTTCGCCGCCTGCTCGGTGGGCGCGCTCTCGACATAGCCCTTCTCGTTGTCCTGGAGCAGTCCCATGTAGCGCTCGGTGTAAATCGTGTCGTACAGGCGCCAGTCGGTGCCGGGAGAGTTTGCCACTCCGACGCGGAAGATCTCCGGGTACATCTCCATCGTGTAGACCGTCGCGTAACCGCCGTAGCTGGTGCCGATGATCGCGATGCGCGCGGGATCCACGTAACTCTGCTTCGACAGATACTTCGCGGCCTCCGCGAAATCGAGCGCTTCATACTTGCCGAGCTGCTTGTAGACGACCTTCATGAAATCGCGGCCGTAGTTGTTGGCGCCACGATTGTTCAGCCCGATGATGATGTAGCCTTCCTGCGCCAGCCACTGATCCCAGCCGCTCGCGCCGAACTGGTCGTACACCTGCTGCGATCCCGGCCCGCCGTAGATGTCGAAGATCACCGGATAGCGCTTGCCCGGATCGAACGGGATCGGCTTGATCATGCTGCCGTCGAGACGAACGCCATCCGAGGTCGTGAAGGAGAACAGCTCGGTCGGCGCGTAGGCGTGGGTCTCGAGCCACTTCGACGTCGCTGCATTGTTCTCCAGGGTGCGCAGCTTCTGCCCCGCGGCTGACCACAGCTCCACCTGGAGCGGCTGCTTCACCGACGAGTAGCGGTCGATGAAATAGGTCGCCGTCGGCGCCATGTCGATTCTGTGATTTCCCTCGGCCGTGGTGATGCGCCGTTCCCCGGTGCCGTCGAAGTGAATCGAGTAGAGCTGGCGCTGGAGCGGCGACGCTTCCGTCGATGTGTAGTAGATCGTCTGGTTCCTGGCGTCGCTGCCTTCGACACGCGTGACGCTCCAGTTCCCGTGAGTGACCTGGTTCACCAGCTTCCCTGAATAGTCGTAGCGGTACAGGTGCTGGAATCCGTCGCGGTCGCTCAGCCAGAAGAACTGCGTGGAGTTGGACGGGAACGTCATCATGTCTTCCACGCCGGCGTAGAAATCGTAGACGTCGATCCACGTCCTGGAAGTCTCTGACATCACCTCGCGTCGGCCACCAGTTCTGACGTCGAAGAAATACAGCGTCATCTTGTTCTGCGGCCGGTTGAGCGTAATCACCGCCAGAGTGTCCGGCCGGCTCGTCCAGTAGATCCGCGGGATGTAGTACTCACCCTTTTCACCGACGTCGAGCCAGGTGTTCTGGCCGCTGCCGACATTCACCACTCCAATGCGAACCGTCGCGTTGGAATCACCCACCTGCGGAATGCGCAGCTGCTCCCACTCCTGGTGGAGGCCCGAGTAGTCGGAAAGCTGGATCACCGGCTCGGCGGAGTCGTTCAGCTGCCAGTACGCGATGTAGCGGCTGTCAGGTGACCACTTCCAGGCCTGCGCCTCCCCGAACTCTTCCTCATAAACCCAGTCGAAGTGTCCATTGTAAACGTGCTCGGATGCATCGCTGGTCAGTCGCTTTTCCTGATGGTTCGACAGGGTGGTGACGTACATGTCGCCGTCGCGCTCGAAGCCGAGCATCGCGCCGTTGGGCGAGAGCTCGCCGGTTCGCGCGCCCTTCGTCGCGAGCTGCATGCTGCGATCCGCCAGCGAGTAGATGTAGAAGTCCGAGATCCCAGAGCGGCGGAAAATTGGCTGGAAATTGCTCTGGAAGACGAGATGCTTCGAATCCTGAGCCCACTGGAACGAGTCGTAGCTGAAACGCTCGTTGGTGCCCGGGAAGTTGACGCCGGCGCTCGTGAACAGCATGGCATCCTTTCCCGTCGCCGGATCGAACGCGCGAATCACGGGCGTTCGGGTCGTAGGATCGATGTCGATGTACGAGTAGCGCCTTCCATCTTCGAACCAGTTCACGTCGCGCGGACCCTGCCTGCCGCGCAGAATGGCGCCCGCCTGTAGCGCCTCGTCCCTGCTGGAGAAGCGTTGTTTTTGCTGCGCCCCCGCGACGAGGGGCAGGGCGACGACGAGCGCGACGAAGTAAAGCTTCGAGGTCTTTCGCATTTCCGGTCTGGTTTGGGAAGGGGCGATCAAACTGCGCGAACGATCATGCCGTCCGCTTGTTGCGGGGATCGGCGTGCTGCTCAGCGCACGTTCTGCACAAAGTTACGCCGCGGAACGTGCAGATGATGCAGATGAAGGTTCCACAGTTATCACAGGGATATCCCTCGGACGCGCGCTCCTCATTGTGGCAGGAGCGGCAAATCATGGCGTCGCGTTCGCGAAGGATCTGGCGCATCAGGACGACTTGGGTTGCAGCCGCGGTAGAACGGCGGTGCGGCCGGAACGCTCAATCTACATCAGGGCCCACATTTGACAACGCGCCTCGCCGCCTGCAGCCACGTCGCGAGCCGGTCGGGGCCTGCGTCCTCCCATCCCTCGGGGATTGGCGCCAGACGACGCTTCTCACCGGACCCCTCGAAACACAGCCAGCCGCCGCTGTATTCGGTCGCGACCTCGATCGTGCGGCGAAACGGACTCTTGCGCCGCTCAGGGGTGCGACGGCGGTCTGGAATCCCATCCATCCCCGCAGGCTGCGCCCGCGCCACCCGGCGGTCGACTTTCCTTCGCTCCGCCGCCGCCGGCGTCACCACCCACACTTCCCACCGCTTGCCCGTCGAGTCGAGAAAGGTTCGATAACTCACACCGTTTCCTCCGTCGCCGGTTCGCGCCAAGCCCGGGCTGACAGAGGATCTGTTTTGCACGGCGGGTGCCAGAAACCCCCTTATCGGCCCCCTTTAATCACATTCTTTTGCGCAGCAAACGCACGTATTTCGCGACCCCAATCACCGCGTATCGAGCTTCCGGCCCGCATCGAGCCGATCGTAGTTCAAAAGCGCGTTGAAAACGAGGACATAGCTGCCGATCGTCTCGCCACGCCACATCGGGTTGTTGGCAAAGAGCACGACGTGACCCTTCCCGAGCGGGACATCGACGACGACCGGTCGCTGAGCGACATCGTTGCCGTCCAGAAGCCCCGATGCGAGTAGCTCGCGCTGGTCCGCGAAGCGAAGCACGACCCGCGGTCGGAGCGCCGGGGGGATCACCGTCAGCGGATTGCGCATCTGCTCATCCGTTACGGGTGCGGCCTGCCACGGCTGCACCGGACGGCGGCGCGCGACATCGTGCTGGGGATCGAGCGGGACTCGACCCTGCGGTACGTCGAGCTCGTCGGCTGTTCCCCTTCCCGTCGGTCGCTCGTTGTTCGCGTTGGGATTCCGCCCACCCCGCGAGCCGAGGATGTTGCTAATGGCGTAGCTCGAGCCGTCGTCGCTGTACACCGCCAGACTGTCGCGCAGCCCATACGCGAGCGGACTCGCGTCGTCGACGATCCGGGTGCGCAGCAAGCTTCCCACCACGTGAAGCCGCGGCGGATTGTTCAGCGACACACCACTCGCCAATCCGAACGCCACCGCGAGGTCGGCGGTGTTCTCGCTGGTCAGCAACACACCGCCATTCTTCACGAAGTTGTTGAGATTGTTGACGCCGCTCAGTCCGAGACCCGGCCGAATGTCGTCGGTCTCGTCGATTCCCATGTTCGGCGTCAGATCCGTCTTCTTCCACGGCATCGGGTTTCGCCACATCGGAAGCCCGGCAACAATCGTCTGCGGGCTGCCGCCGCTTGGCGGGAAGATGATGACATCATACTTCGCGTTGAGGTTGGCGTCCTTCGATGCATCCTGAGTGCTGATGTATGAGTAGGGGATGTGCAGGAAGTCGAATGCCTGCCTCCACCAGCCTTCGGTCTGGGTGCTGAGCCAGGTGTGCATGATCGCCACCCGCGGCGCCCGCGCCGGATGCATCGTTACCGACGGCGCCGCGCCAAGCGCGTACGCCTTGAGCCCGAGCTCGCGCGCTGCCTTGTCCAGATCGCCGGCAGACATCCTGCGCACGATGAAAGAACCCCGCGCGAACTTCTGGCCCGCCGCGTCGAACGGTTGCTCCGCGATCTGGAAATCGGCGTCCTTGAATCGATAGCGGAGCGTCGCGAGCGCGTTGTCCGCGTTGTTGCTGATCGCGAACACGCTGCCGCTCCCGATCACCCCGCCCGGAGCGGAGATCTCCCCCGTCACCGGCTCCATCGGCACGGTGAGAACTTTCGGATCGGTGACGCGTACTGCCGTTACCGCGAATGCCTCCGGAAATGTCCAGCCGGTGTCGTCGTAAGGTGTCTTCTGCGGATCGTTGGGGCTCCAGTACTGGTAATCGAGAAGCGCGTCGGCAATCCGTGAGTACGGCTGGTCCATTCTGATGATGTAGCTCCCGGCGGGAAACCGGCGTTCCACCAGGTGCTGCGCCGAAAGCGGCAGAGTGTCGAACGGCGCCGGCTGTGGACTCTTCGCGGTGTCAGCCCCAGCGCTGTCCGCGCGGGTGCTATCCGCGCGGGTACTATCGGGCGCGCGACGCGTGCTGTCGGTTCGGGGGTTCCTTCCCGCGGATGGCGTGTTGCGCGGTCGAGGGACTGCAACCATGGCGGTGAACGGCGCCGTGGCGCGCGAGATCTCGACGTGCTGCTTCTGCAAGACGCGCAGCAGATCCGCCTGTGCGCCGAGCCGCCGGTCATCGCTCGGCAGTATGTAGGCGGCCGGGCCTTCCACCGATGGTTTCAGGACCGATCGCTTGCTCTTCTCGTAAAAATTCTCCAGGAACTGCTGCCGGTTGTTGGCGAAGTATGACAGCGAGACAAGAAGTCCCGTCTCCTCATAGTTGTTGTTGTTACGGAGCGACCATTTCACCTTGGGCAGCGGCGGGTTCTGCCGGTACCACGTACGTGAAGTCTCGTCCGGCGAAAGCGTCCGCTCCATCGTCTCCGCCGTTCCACCATTCCCGAACGTCTCGTAGAGCCGGCTGATGCCGTTGTGCGTGGCAGCCATGAACATGAGATAACCGGGCGACCACGTATCGAAGTCACCATGGGCGAACACACCCGGCATCCCGAGCCTCGTCATCTCCTGAACGTTGTTCCACCCGATCATCTGCCACTCGTTGGTGAGCAGCGGGTCCAGCCAGGCGTTGTAAGGCCCGTCGCCGATGGTATTGTCGTAGAGATACGGAACCGATTCGTGCAGATCGTGGAGGACCTGGGCGCGCCAGTCGACGTAGGTGTTGAGCACGTTCTGGGACAGCTTGAGGGTCATCCCCATCGCGTCTCGGTTGTTGTCGTGCGCGACGTAATGTCCCCAGTACAGAAGCGGCGGCGCCGTCTCGCCTGGATGCGCCATCTTCCAGCGAAAGAGATCCACCATTCGGTCGCGGCCATCGACCTCCACGATCGGCGTGATCAACGTGATCAGGTGATCGCGGATGTTCTTGATGTATGGGCTTTCATCCACCGCCAGCCTGTAGGCAAGCTCCATCAGCGCGGTCGGCGCTCCGGATTCGGTGGAGTGAATGGTGCCGGTGATGTAATAGACGGGCGCGGTCTCGGACACCAGACGCGCGGCGAGTGCATCGTTGAAGTTGATGGATCGCGGATCGGCCAGCTTGGCGAGATTCGCCTTGTTGGCGTCGAGGTTCGCCATCAGCGAGTCAGAGGCGACCGCCACCGCGATCATCTCCCTGCCCTCTTCGGTGGTCCCTATCGAGTACACCCGCACCCGCGGCGTCGATTTCGCCAGCAGTCGCATGTAGGCGTAGACATCCTTCGAGTACGGAAGATTGTTGCGCGCGCCGGCGATGTCGCCGAGTACCGCCTTGGGCGTCGGCACAGTGGATGACGCCGGCAGATAGTCAACCAACGGTGAAAGGAAGAACGGCTCGGTGGTGTACTCGTGAATCTTACGAGTGTACTCCTCGTCGATCGGCTGGTTCGGATCGCGGCCCGGCCTCGTCGCCGTCGGCGGCAGGCTTGTTCTTGCCGCTGCGGCCTCGGATGCGGCTCCGTCCTGCGCCCCGAGCGGCGCCGCTGTGAGGGCCAGGAAAAACGAAACACCGATGACCACGGGGCGCACTGATTCTCTCATTGCTCTCTCGTTGAGGGCCGACGATTTGTTTTAGGCACGCGAAGCTATTGGCGGGAGTAGCCCTCGGCAATCACTTCAGATCGATCCTGCCGATCCGGCTCGTGCCGCTGAGCGCCAGCCAAAGTCTGGAGCGCGTGCTGTCGACCGACATGTTTCGCACGATCGCTCCCGCGGTCGGAATCTTCACCGTCTCCATCTTCTGAGTCCTGGGATCGAAGGCGACGATGGTGCCAGAGCGGGCTTCGTCGTAGAAGATCCGTCCGTCTGGCGCGACCGCGATTCCATACGGCGCCGAGCTCGCTCCGCCGGGTGACAGCCACTCGTGGAATGCTCGTGTCTTCGGATTGTATGAGCCCAGGTAGCCGCGCGCGAAATCGCTGTAGTAAACCATCCCGGTGCCATCGACGACCAGACGGCGTGGCCGCGCGCCGCTTTCCGGCAGGCTTATCTCGGTGAGCGCGCCGGTCGAGGCGTCGATCTGCCCCAGCTTGTTGGTCCCGAACAGCGCAACCCAGATCGATCCGTCGGGCGCGTTCACCATCCCGTACGGCAACGCCCTCCGCGTCGGGACTGTCCAGACTTTCACCTCGCGGCTGGCTGGATCGAGCCTTCCGTACATGTTGCTTTGCTGCACCGTGAACCAGACCATGCCCTTCCGGATCATCGGCGTGTGGGGGTCCCGCGCTTCGGCCGGCAGCGAGTATTCCTCGATCTTCCCGGTGGCGGGGTCGAGACGCGCGAGCTTCGACGCTCGCTGCGCGGTGTACCACACTCCACCATCCGGAGCGATCACTATTCCGTGCGGCGCCGACCGCGGTGTAGGAGTTGGATAGTCGGTGATCTTTCCCGTCGCAGGATCGAGTCGCCCGATGAAGCTGTTCGCCTGATCGGTGTACCAGACGACGCCGTCCTTCCCGACGGCGGGATCGTGCGGGAAGGCGTTCTCGCGCGGAATCTGATATTCCGCGACGGCAAGCGGTGAGGCCGCCAGCGCAATGAGTCCAGCGGCGGAAAGCAATGCGGCCAGGCCGCGAGTGAACGAAGTCAGCACCCGATCCTCCAACGTTCCATTTGTCAAATGGATGCACGCGCGGAGGCAATTTCGCCAGCAGGTCATTACACTGGATGTTGCAGGCCATCCGATCCTGTCTGACACGACGAGGTGCGCGATGAAGAAGTCGGGCAATACGGCGAGTAGCGAGTCTGCCTCCGCTCAAATCGACGCGAGAATAAAGGAGCTCGCCGACTGGCGCGGCGACACGCTTGCCAGGGTCCGATCGCTGATCAAGCAGGCGGATGCCGATGTCGTCGAGGAGCTGAAGTGGAAAAAAGCGTCGGCGCCCGCGGGTGTGCCGGTGTGGTCGCACGACGGCATGATATGCACCGGCGAGACCTACAAGGCATTGGTGAAGCTGACCTTCGCCAACGGCGCGCGGCTCAGGGACCCGAAGCGATTGTTCAACGCCAGCCTCGAGGGCAACACTCGTCGCGCGATCGACCTCCGCGAAGGTGACCGCATTGACGAGACGGCTTTCAAAGCACTGGTACGCGAAGCAGTTGAATTGAATGTGTCTTCGCGGCGCAAGAAGGACTGATTTGCAGCATCCGCGGGTTGATGAAGCTGAGGCGCGTCAATAGCTTACGGACTCTTCCGGGAGAGATGGCCGAGAGGCTGAAGGCACCGGTTTGCTAAACCGGCATACGTGGAAACGCGTATCGAGGGTTCGAATCCCTCTCTCTCCGTCCCGCGGGTCCGCGCGTCCAGTGTGGGCCCGTTTTTCATTATTGTTGTGACATGACTGACGACCACGCTCCACGCCTCCGCTTTGCGCCATCACCGACCGGATATCTCCACGTCGGCGGCGCACGCACCGCGCTCTTCAACTGGCTCTACGCCCGCAAGTACGGCGGCCAGTTCCTGCTGCGCATCGAGGATACCGACAAGGCGAGGAGCACCGACGAAAGCACCCGCGCAATCTTCGAGGGTCTCGAGTGGCTTGGGCTCCTTTGGGATGAGGACGTCGTCTATCAGGGAGCGAACCTCGAGCGTCACCAGGCCGACGCGCGCAGACTGCTCGAGTCAGGCGCCGCGTATCGCTGCTTCTGCACCGCCGCCGAGCTCGACGAGCGTCGCCGATCCGCCGAAGCCAGGAAGGAAGCGTTCAAGTACGATCGTCGCTGCGATCGTTTGTCGAGCGACGAAGTCGAGCGTCGCCTTCAGGCGGGCACGCCATTCGTCGTCCGATTTCGCGTTCCGGAAGGAACTACGGAATGGAACGACATGGTCCACGATCGAATCGCGTTCCCCAACAAGGACATCGAGGATTTCGTCATTCTCCGTTCCGACGGAACACCGATCTACAACCTCGCCGTCGTTTCCGACGATATCGCGATGGGGGTCAACGTCGTGATGCGCGGTGACGATCACATCTCCAACACCCCGAAGCAGAT
>DASSNV010000149.1:0-8048 GCA_035701245.1 Gemmatimonadaceae bacterium
GCTCCGCATCCGCCTTGGCCCGTACCATCACATCGTGACGGTGCGCGGATTGTCAGAGATTCGCGGCCCGGCACCAGTTGCGGCCAAGCTTTACGAGGAAACGCGGGAGAGCATCAAGGCGCGCGAGGCGATGGCGGCGCAGGTTAAAGCGGCGGCCGCGGGGTCGAGTTACGAGAAGGGGCGGCCGACTAAAAAGGACAGACGGGATATTGAGCGATTGCGGCGGGATAGTCGTTACTGACTGCGGGGATCGACCGAACACGAACTGGTCGTGAGTAGAAACCCAGTCGAAGTCCCCGTCCTAAAACTCGATCTGCGCCCCGAGCTCCACGACTCGATTGGGCGGGATGCCGTAGAACGCCGTGGCCGAGCGTGAGTTCCTCGACATGAAGACGAACAACTTCTTTCGCCACGTCGCGAGTGGAGTGGTGCCCGTCGGTATCAGCTGCTCTCGGCCCAGATAGTAGGTCGTCTCGAGCGGCTTGGCCTCGAGACCCGCCGAGCGCGATTCCTCGAGAATCTTCGGCACCTTCGTCGACTCCATGAACCCGTAGCGGGCTCGGATGCGGAAAAATCCCTGACCCAGCGACTCCACGGTGATCCGATGATCGTTCGGGATTTCCGGCACTTCTTCCGAAAGCACAGAGAGTAGCACCACTTTCTCGTGCAGCACCTTGTTGTGCTTGAGATGGTGGAGCAGCACCACCGGCGCGCCCTCGGGCTCGCGCGTCATGAAAACGGCGACGCCCGGCACCCGCACGGTCTTCCGGCTCTTCAAGTCGGCAAGCAGCATGTCCATCGGCAGCATTCCGCTCCGCATCAATTGCTGCACGATGTCGCGGCCGCGGTTCCACGTCGTCATCAGAATGAAGATTCCAGCCGCGATCGCGAGTGGCACCCAGCCCCCATCCTTGATCTTCAATACGTTGGCGCCGAAAAACGCGCCGTCGATGATGAGAAACGGCCCCACCAGCGCGATGGTGCGCAGCCTGTTCCAGTTCCACCACGTTCTCGCCACGACGTACATCAAGCACGTCGTCATCAGGAATGTTCCAGTGACGGCTATGCCGTACGCAGCGCCGAGTGCGGTTGACGATCTGAATCCAAGCACCACCAGCAGACAGAAGATCATCAGCGAGTTGTTGACCTCGGGGATGTAGATCTGGCCCGCTTCGGATTTCGACGTGTGAACGATCGTAACGCGTGGGCTGTAGCCGAGCTGCACGCATTGCTGGGTCAGGGAGAACGCTCCCGAGATCATCGCCTGGGACGCGATGATGGCGGCCATGGTCGCCAGCACGATAAGCGGATAAAGCAGCGCGCGTGGCGCGAGCAGATAGAACGGGTTCGCCGCTGACGCCGGGTTGTGCAAAATCAACGCGCCCTGACCGAAGTAGTTCAGAATCAGCGCGGGCAGGACGCAGCCGAACCAGGCGATCCGGATCGACCGCTTGCCGAAGTGACCCATGTCGGCGTAGAGCGCCTCCGCTCCGGTGACGGCGAGCACCACAGCGCCGAGCACCACGAATGAATGGGTACCGTGGCTGTTGAAGAAAGTCAGCGCGTACCACGGATTCACGGCCCAAAGGATTCTCGGCTCCTTTCCGATTTCTCCGGCCCCGAGCAGCGCGATCGAAATGAACCAAAGCAGGGTGATGGGTCCGAAGATCCGCCCAACCTTCGCAGTGCCTTTCTTCTGGAAGAAGAACAGCGCGAAGATGATCAGCACCGTGAGCGGGATGGCGAACTTGCCGAGGAATGGCTGGATCACGCCAAGTCCTTCCGTCGCGCTCAATACCGAAATTGCCGGCGTGATGACGCCATCGCCATACAGCAGCGCCGCTCCGAGGAGACCAATTCCGGTGATGATGATCTTGGTGTGTCGGTCGCTGTCGCGATGCAGCCGCTGCAGCACCAGCGCGACCAGCGCGAGAATGCCGCCTTCGCCGCGGTTGTCGGCGCGCATCACGAACACGATGTACTTGATGCTGACGACCGCAATCAGCGACCAGAGAATCAACGAGAGAACGCCGTAAACGTTGATCTCGGTGGCTGCCAGTTTGTATTCGGGCTTGAAGCACTCTCGCAGCGCGTAAAGCGGACTGGTGCCGATGTCGCCATAGACGACACCCAGCGCGAGAAGAGTCAGTTTTGCGAGACGGCGGCCGGTCGGACGAGCCTGGCGATTAGTGCTGATTTGCGCGACCTAATAGAGGAGTTCTGTCCACCCAGTGTCTCGGGCGACCCCGGAATTTCCGCAAGCGCCGAAGCCTTTGCAAGGCCGGTACCTCAGCCGGAAAAACGGGCTTTTAACGGGGCATGGCGCTTGCCTTTGATAGAGGGCAAACGCATGCAGAAAACCATGGAGGCCCCAAATGAAGGACCTAAACGACAGAGGGTTGGAGAACCAGGTCAAAGGCACCGCCAAAGAGATGAAGGGACAGGTCCGTGGCGACCTGGGCGATGCGACCGACAACACCAGCGAGCACATCAAGGGGCGCGCTGAAGAGATGAAGGGCAAGATACAGAAGAACTTCGGCAAAGCCGAACGCGATGCCGATTCCGATAACGACTAAGCTCTGATCATGAAAAACGCCGGTGCTCATCAGCACCGGCGTTTTGTTTTCTGATGGTGGTGTTTTAGTAGGTTTGGTTGCCCGGCGGCCCGCCCCGCCCGCCGCCACCGCGCGCAGCCGAGTCCTTCCCGCGCCGCTCGGCGAGATCTTTTCGCGCAGCCTCGCGCATCCGATCCAGCTTCTTCTGCTGGTCGGCGTTGAGAAGCTTCTTGATCTGCGAGTGCGTGCTGTCGCTGATTTCGCGCGCGAGTACGGCGATCGAGTCGAGCTGCGGCTGTACGGGCTTGTAAAGCGCGATGATCTGCCGGTGGCGCTGCTCGATCAGCGAATCGATCGACGTCTGCTGCTTCGGCGTCAGCTTGAGCTCCTCGGCCATCCGCTGCCGGTACCCGCGGGAGCCGCGGTCGCCATGACCATGCTTCGCATCCATGACGCGGTCGGCGGTGAAGCCGAGCGCGCCACCGGCCACGAATGCGCCGAGCAGAAACATCAATGCGTAACCCTTGGAACGTTCCATCGATTCCTCAGTGAGAGAGGACGTAGCGGAAGGTCGCTTCCCGCTGCGACGAGCCATCGTGCGGAGCAATGACGACCTGCACCGCACCCGGCAGGAAGTCGGATGCAAGCGGCTCGGTGACCGCTTCGTAGCTCGTGCTCAGGTCGTCGTCTTTCTGACGCGACCACACCACACCGGCTGCCGCGAACAACAGCGCCGCAGCGGCCAGGCCGGGGCCCGCCCAGCTGGCAAGATCCGACCACCAGTTCACCGGAATCACCGCCGCGGCTTCGTGCTCCCTGACATAGGCGAGAATGCGGGACTGGAGCCCGTCCCAATACGCGCCTTCGGCGGGCGGTGCATAGACATCACGCAGCATCGCCGTGATCCGTGCGTCGCCTTCGTTGTCGTCGAGTCGCAAATTGGTTCGATCTTCCATCGCTACTCCTTCAGGTTCCCCAACAATACCCGCAGCTTCTGCCGCGCATGGTGCAAATCCGAGCGGGCGGTGCCGCCCGGTATCCCCAACATCTCGCCAATCTCCGCGTGGGTAAAGCCCTCGATGTCGTGGAGGACTATCACCGAACGCGCGCGCTCCGGAAGCTCCGCCAGTGCCGCGACGAGCCGCCGCCGCAGCTCTCCACTCTCCGCAGGATCGCGGAAGGTGGCCGGAATCGAATCAGAGAGCTCCTCGGCGTTTCGCACCTTTCGTCGCCGGGCCAGATCGAGCGCCGCGTTGGCGACGATCCGATTCAGCCATGCTCCGAAAGCCTGCGACGGGTCGAACCGGTCGAGCGCCTGGTGCGCGCGCAGAAAACCTTCCTGCACCGCATCCTCAGCATCCTCGTGCGTCATCACGATCGACCGCGCCACGATGTAGGCGCGCCGCTGGTGAAGACGTACGAGCCCGGCGAATCCCCGCTCGTCCCCCTGTTTAGCGAGACTTACGAGCTCTCTTTCTTCTTCAGAAATACGTATGGCTGGGTTGGACTGTTGGGGGCCGGGCAAGGGCGTTGGGAAGGGGTCCTGGCCATAAGATACGGCTGGAGTCCCTGTGCCGGTGTCGTCAGCGCCCGCAGCAGTCAATGTGCGCTCCTAGTGGACCGGTCCCATCGCGCCGCGCGCCCGCCCCGTCCTGAACAGCAGCAGCAAGGGCAGACCGAAAACCAGCACCAACCCACTGTACAGATAGATCTTCGAGAACGCGAGCATACTCGACTGCACCGACACCTGCCGGTCGAGAATCGCCAGGGCCTGCTGCTGCGCGGTCATCGGGTTGATCCCGCGCGCGATCAAACCGCGCGTGATCAGCGCCAGTCTGCTTATCGTCTCCGGATTGTTGGCGCCGACGTGCTCGACGAGCACCGCCTTTTCCGCGGCGACGAATCGCGCCAGCAGCGTCGCCATCACCGCGATGCCCAGCGAGCCGCCGAGCTGGCGCATCAAGTTGAACATGCCGGTCCCCTGCGCCAGATCCTTCACCCGTAAATCCGCCATCGTCGCGTTGGTGAGGGGCACGAAGATGAGCCCTAAACCCACGCCGCGCAGAATCAACGGCCAGAACAAATCGTGCGCGCCGCTCGCCGAGGTGAGATGCGAGAGCTTGAGCATCGACCAGAAGAACAGAAATGCGCCGGCGACCACGGTGTAGCGCGCGTCGAGGCGCATCGCGTTGCGTCCCACCACCGCCATCGTCACCGCCGATGCGATGGCGCCGGGCAGAATGATCTTTCCCGTTTGCCACGCCGTCATCTGCAACAATTGCTGCAAAAAAACCGGCAAGATGAAAACGGATCCGTATAACGCGAAGCCGAGCAACAATCCGAGGCTCACGCCGGCGGTCAGCTGCCGACTCTTCAGAATCCTGAAATTGATCACTGGCTCGTCGGTCGTCAGCTCGTGCCAGATCAAGGCGATGCCCGACGCGAGGGCCACCACGCCGAGCAGCGTGACGAACCGTGAATCCCACCAGTCGTAGCGCTCGCCGCGCTCGAGCATCCACTGCAGCGACCCGACGCAAAGCGTCAGCAGAACGATGCCTACGTAATCGATCTTCTCGGCGCGTTCCTGGTGCGCTGCATCGTGGACGTAGGTGACGGTGAGAATCGCCGCGATGATGCCGAGCGGGACGTTGATGTAGAAGATCCACGGCCAGTTGTAATTGTCGGTGATCCAGCCGCCAAGGGTCGGTCCGAGCGTTGGTCCGACCATGACGCCGACGCCGAAGATCGCCATGCCGGTACCCGCTTCCTCGGGCGGGAACGACTCGTACAACGTTGCCTGGGCCGTGGAGAGCAGCGCGCCGCCACCGATGCCCTGGATCACCCGCCAGAAAATCAGCGGCAGCAGCGAGTGCGATGCGCCGCAGAAGAACGATGCGCCGGTAAAAAGCAGAATCGAACCGGTGAAGTAGCGCTTGCGGCCGAAGTACGCCGACAGCCATCCCGACATCGGGATGATGATGACGTTGGCGATGATGTATGCCGTCGATACCCACGCGATCTCGTCGAGCGTGGCGCCGAGGTTTCCCATCATGTGCGGGATGGCGACGTTGACGATCGAGGTGTCGATCAGCTCGAGCATCGCCGCCATCGTGACGGTGGCGGCGATGATGTACTTGTGGGCGTACCGGTCTTCAGAGGATGTGATCATCCCCGAAGACCGCAGTACGGCGGTGCTCACCGGCCCGAAGTGTTGACGTGCACCACCGCGGAGAGGCCGGGACGCAGCGGATAGTTTCCGGCGCACGGCCTGGTCACCGCGATGCGCACGGGAACGCGCTGGACGACCTTGGTGAAGTTGCCAGTGGCGTTGTCGGGCGGAAGCAGCGCGAACTTGGCTCCGGTCGCACCGCTGACGCTCTCCACTTTGCCTTCACCCTTGCAGCCGCCGTAGGCGTCGACCTCGAATTCCACGGGCTGGCCGGGGCGGATCTTGGCGAGCTGGGTTTCCTTGAAGTTCGCCGTTACCCACACGCCCGTATCCGCCACGATGCTCATCAGCGGTTGACCGGCGGCGACCAGCTGGCCGACCTCGACCTGTTTGCGTGACACCTCGCCCGACGCGGGCGCGGTGATGCGGGTGTAATCGAGCTGGAGCTGGGCGTTGTCGAGCGCAGCGCGCGCGGCAAGAGTGCGCGCGTTGGCGACTCTCACCCCCGCCTCGGCGGTGTTCACGGTCCCGCCCGCGGCAAGCGCCTGGCGCTCGGCGGCGAGAAGGTTCGCGTGCGCGACATCAGCCGAAGCCTGCGCGGCGTCGAGCTGCTGCCGGGAGATGATCTGCTTGTTCGCCAGCTCCTTGGCGCGCGCGAGATCGGCGTCGGCCTTGTTCGCGTTGGCGCGAGCGGCACCGATCTGGGCGTCGAGCGCGGCACGTTGCCCGGCGGCGCTCTGTACCTGTGCCTGCGCCTGCCCGGCGAAACCGCTGCCGCCGGCCGTCGCTTCGGCCGCTGCCAGATCGGCCTCAGCCTGCTGGAGACGGACGCGGTAGTCGTCGTCCTCGAGCTGAACGAGCAGCTGTCCGGCTTTGACGTGATCGTTCTCGTTGACGTTCACCGTCTTCACGTACGCGCCGACTTTCGCCAGGACCGGGACGATGTGGCCGTCGATCTGGGCGTTGTCGGTCGACTGGTGGGAGCGACCGTAGCTCCACTTCTGGAAAGCCCAGATCAGAACCAGGAGTCCGACGATCGCGACGATGCCGAGAATGATTTTCTTCTTCGTCGAGGGTCCCTCGGACTCGGGAGCCGGCGAGCTGCCGTTGCGCACGACCGTTGTCTCGCGGGTCTCCGTCTCCATTGCAGTAGCCATAGCTGTCCTGTTGTGCCTGATGGTGTGATAAAGAGTTGTTGCTAGAGCGTAATTATCATCGCAAAGTCGTAACGCTTCCGGTCGCGCGCGCGAGCGCGACCCGCGCCAGCTGATAAAGCGTCTCCGCATCGTTGACCAGAGTCCGCGAGGACGTCAGCGCCAGCGACGCGTTCACTACGTCCGCGTTGCCCGCGACACCGGCATTGAAGCGATCGCGCGCCTGCGCAAGCTCCTGCTCCGCCAGCTGCAGCCTTTCGGTGGCGGCGGCCAGCTGCTCGCGAGCACCGTCGAGATCGATCAGCGCGCCGCGGACGTCGGCGCGCGCCTGCTGCTCGACGTCGCGCTGCCGGACCTCGGCTTCCCTGACCACCGATTGCTGCTCCTGCACACGTGCTTCTCTGCGGAAGCCGTCGAAGATCGGCACCGAGACTTGCAGGCCCCAGGTGTAAGTGTTGAGGAGCTTGGCGCCGTTCTTTCCAATCACTCCATCGTCGGCGACCAACCCCAGCGAAGGCAGGCGCTCGGCCTTGATCGCGGAGAGTGCCTGCTTCGCGGCGCGCACGCGCTGTTCTTCGGCGACGAGGTCGGGCCGGTTGGCGAGTGCCTGAGCGACGAGGGTGGCTTCGTCGGGGATAGTCTCGACGGGCGCGGTCGTCGACAGAGAATCGGTGAGGACCAGATCGGTTCCGACCGGAACCGCCAGGGCGCGCACAAGATCGAGGTGCGCATGATCGCGTGCATTGCGTGACGAGAGCAGCGCGGCGCGAGTGGCCGCGAGCTGCGCGCGCGCGCGGGTGACGTCGAGTCCAACGCCGGTGCCCGCCTGGAGCTGTGACTGGGCGATTCTCAGGAGGTCGGTGGCGAGGAGCGTGTCCGCCTGGCGCGCACGCAGGTCGGCATCGGCGCGCATTGCTCTCACGTAGGCATTGGTGGCGGTCGTCGCCGCCTGCTCGGCGGTCGCCTCGGCATCGGCGTTAGAGGAGCGAGCGGCGGCCTGAGCGGAGCGGACGCGGCCGATGGCGGCGAAGTCGAGCAGGTTCTGCTGGACTCTGCCGCGCACGTCGAGCGTGTTCACGGGACCTTCCACCTGGCCCTGAGGATCGAAGAGAGGAGGAACGCCGGGCTGCGAAGGGAAATCGATGCCGAGGGTCGAGGTGTTGAAGGTGC
>DASSNV010000150.1:0-7694 GCA_035701245.1 Gemmatimonadaceae bacterium
GCTTGACCCAGACGCCGAGTCCGAGATGATCGCCCGCATCGACACAGCGAAGGCAGACGGCAACACCCTCGGCGGCATTGCGGAGATCATTTGTAACGGTGTCCCGGTCGGGCTAGGCTCCCACGTCTCGTGGGACAGGAAGATCGACGGCCGGCTCGCGGCAGCGCTGATGTCGATTCCCGCAGTCAAAGCGGTTGAGATCGGGCTCGGGCTCCAGGCCGCAAAGCAAAAAGGCTCCGAGGTCCACGACGAGATCGACGCCGACGAGAAAAACGCGCGTGCCGGCCGAGTGAGACGCCGCACCAACAACGCCGGCGGCATGGAGGGCGGCATCACCAATGGCGAGCAGATCGTCCTCCGCGCCGCGATGAAGCCGATCAGCACCCTCATGCGACCGCTCGGCACCATCGAGATGAAAACCCGGGAGCCCGCGCAGGCGGTCGCGGAACGAAGTGATGTCACCGCCGTTCCGGCGATGGGAGTGATTGCTGAAGCAATGACAGCATTCACCATCGCCCAGGCGTTCCTCGAAAAATTCGGCGGCGACTCGCTCGGCGAGACGCGTCGGAACTTCGAGAGCTACCTTTCCGGGCTCAGTGGCAGAAAGGGACGCTGACCCGGAGCGTGTGCCGCACGTGATTCTGGTTGGACTGCCGGGGGTTGGAAAGACGACGATCGGCAGGGCGGCGGCAAAGCACCTTGGGCGACGCTTTCTCGATTTCGATCAGGAGATCGAGCGGCGGGCAGGACTTGACGTGCGTGAGATCTTCCGGCTGAAAGGCGAAGACCACTTTCGACAGCTGGAATTCGCTCTCACGGAGGAGCTCAGTAAGACGAGCGGGATGATCCTGTCGCCAGGGGGCGGCTGGATTACCCAATCGCAGTCGGTAGAACTTTTGCGCGCAGCGGGGCGTATCATATACCTTAGAGCGTCACCCGAGGCGGTTGCACGCAGGCTGCGCCGGGTGGAGACCAGACCCCTGCTGGCGGGGCGGGACCCGGTCGTGGCGCTCACCGAGCTGTACGAGCGGCGGCGGGCGCTGTACCAGACCGCTGACGTGGTAGTGGATACGGAAAGGCTTGCAAGACAACAACTTATAGCAAAGGTGGTCGAGCTAGCCTCGACCCTGAAATAACAGACGACGCCACATGGACGAACGAATTCCTTCCCAAACGACCTTCCGGGTGATGGGTCCCCATGAGCGGGGCAGATTTGCGCCTGAAGCATGGGGTCACCTGCTCTCGCTAAACGGCTCGGGCGCCATCAACGGCCTGGAGCTGGAGCACATCATCGAGAGAGCGATGCTCCAGTTCGAGGGACGCATCGCGCTCGACGATCTGCGCGGATTGCTCGAGGGGACGGGACTGGAAGATTCTTCGGCCAGCGGCGACAACACAACGGTGCACTAAGAATGGCGAAAGCCAAGACAGCTACAGCAAAAACAACCGCGAAGCGCGCCAGTAAATCGGCGACCAAGACGACCAAAGCGACCAGGGCGCGGAAGACTGTCGTCGAGTCGAACGGCGACCATCCATCGGAGCCGGGCTCGACGTCGCTGGTGATCGTCGAGTCGCCCGCCAAGGCCAAGACCATCGGCAAGTACCTCGGACGCGCCTACAAGGTGCGCGCGACCATCGGTCACGTCCGCGATCTGCCCGCGAAGAAGATGGGCATCGACATCGAGAACGGATTCCAGCCCGAGTACGTGACGATCCCGGGAAAGGAAAAGACCGTCGCCGAGCTGAAGAGCGCGGCGCGAGACTCCCGCGAGATCTTTCTGGCGACCGACCCCGACCGCGAGGGCGAAGCGATCGCCTGGCACGTCGCGCAGCAGATCAAATCCAGGAACGGCGCGCCGGTGCGGCGCGTTCTCTTCCACGAGATCACGCGCGATGCCGTCCAATCGGCGATCAACAACGCGGGCGACATCGATGAGCGTAAAGTCGAAGCGCAGCAGGCCCGCCGCGTTCTCGATCGACTCGTCGGCTACAAGGCGAGCCCGGTGCTGTGGAAGACGGTCAAGAAAGGAATCTCCGCCGGTCGCGTGCAGACCGTCGCGCTGAGATTGCTCGTCGAGCGCGAGCGCGAGATCCGCGCGTTCAAGGCGGTCGAGTACTGGACCGTCGAAGCCATGCTCGAGGAGAACGGCCAGCAGTTCACGGCCAAGCTGCATCTGCTCGACGGCAAAAAGCCGGTCATCAACAACGAGCGCGAAGCGAATGCGATTCTCGACGCCCTCAAGCCCCGCAAGACTTTCCAGGTCAGCGAGGTAAAGCGACGCGAGCGCAGAAAGAATCCCGCCGCACCGTTCACCACCAGCACCCTCCAGCAGGACGCCGCCAAGAAGCTCGGCTTCGGCTCCAAGCGCACCATGCGTCTCGCGCAGGACCTCTACGAGGGCATTGAGATCGGCAAGGATGAAGGCTCGGTCGGATTGATCACCTACATGCGGACGGACTCGACGCGCGTCGCCCCATCGGCCGCGATGCAGGCACGCGACTACATCAAGATGATGTACGGCGAGAAGTACCTGCCCGACGCGCCACGTCTCTATGCTGATTCGAAATCGAAGAACGCCCAGGACGCGCACGAAGCGATTCGCCCAACCGATCCTACGCGGCGGCCCGAGCACATCCGCAAGTACCTCAAGGAAGATCAGTTCAAGCTGTACGAGCTGATCTGGCAGCGCTTCATGGCGTCGCAGATGACACCGGCGGTCTTCGACACCACGACGATCGATTTCGAGTTCGATCGATTCCTGTTCAGGGCCACGGGCAGCGTCATGAAGTTCGACGGCTACCAGAAGCTGTACAAGGAATCGCGCGAAGCCGAGGAAGGAAAGCCGCTCGAGGCAGAGCAGGGATTGCCGGCGGTCGAACGGGGCGAGGAGATTCCGGTCAAATCGATCACGCCGTCGCAGCACTTCACCGAGCCTCCGCCGCGTTACTCGGAAGCCAGCCTGGTGAAGGAGCTCGAGCGGCTCGGCATCGGTCGGCCGTCGACTTACGCATCGATCGTTTCAACGCTCGTCGATCGCCGCTACGCGATGCTCGAGCAGCGCCGGTTTTTCCCGACCCAGCTCGGAGAGCAGGTCGAGAAGGTGATGGTGAAGAGCTTTCCCGACGTCTTCAACGTCAGATTCACTTCGCACATGGAGAGCGATCTCGACAAGGTCGAGGAAGGCGATGTGAACTGGCGGAAGATGCTCAAGGATTTCTACGGTCCGTTCGCCGAGTCGGTGAAGGCCGCCGACATCGAAGCGCTGATCGGCGAAGCGCACGATCTTTCCGCTATCGAGAAAGAGAGGTGCCCCGACTGCGGCGGCAAGCTCGTTCCGCGCGGCGGCTTCTTCGGGCCGTTCCTCGCCTGCGAGAATCATCCGAAGGAATGCAAGTACACGCGTCCGTTGCGCGGTGATCGCAAGCCGGCGCAGCCGACCAACGAGATCTGCCACGAGTGCGGCGCGCCGATGGTCATTCGCCACGGTCGCTCCGGCGAATTCCTCGGCTGCAGCAAGTTCCCGAAGTGCAGAGGCACGCGCTCGATGCCGACCGGTGTGAAATGCCCGAAGGATGGCGGCGACATTGCGGTGCGGCGCTCCAAGAAGCGCGGCAAGGCGTTTTATGGCTGCTCGAATTATCCCAACTGCGATTTCGTGGTGTGGGACAAGCCAGTCGCGGAGACGTGTCCCGAATGCGGTTACGTCGGCGCCGAAGCGAAGTTCACCAAGACCCGCGGTGACTACCGGCGCTGCATCAAGTGCGCGAACGAGTGGGACGTCGCGCCGTCGCCCGAGCCCGAAGCAGTGGCGGTGTGACGCCGGGCGCGGGAGGCGGGAAGCGGGAGGCGGGAACCGCGCGGGGAGACGCTTCGGTCGCCGTCGTAGGGGGCGGGCTTGCGGGATCGGAGGCGGCGTGGCAGCTGGCGTCGCGCGGTTTTGAGGTAAAGCTCCACGAGATGCGCCCGGTGGTGATGACACCGGCGCACAGGACCGAACGGCTCGCCGAGCTGGTGTGCTCGAACACCTTCAAGAGCACTGAGCTCACTAACGCGCACGGTCTGCTCAAGGCCGAGATGCGTCTGCTGGGCTCAATCATCCTCGAGGCTGCGGATGCGGCGCGGGTGCAGGCAGGGAGCGCCCTCGCCGTCGATCGCGACATCTTTTCAGCAGCCGTGACAGCGAAGATCGCCGGCGAGCCGCGAATCGAAATCGTGCGAGAAGAAGTGTCGAACATCTCGGCGCCGTGCATCATCGCGACGGGACCGCTTACCTCCGACAAACTCGCGCAGGCAATTCGCGACCGGCTCGGCGTCGGGGCCTTGGCCTTCTACGACGCGATTGCCCCGATCGTCTCGCTCGAGTCGATCGACCACTCGATCGTATTTCGCGGCTCGCGCTACGGCAAGGAAACCATGGCCGGCGCCGATGACGAGGGCGCCTACCTCAATTGCCCGATGTCGCGGGAGCAGTACGACGCCTTCCTCGATGCGTTGATCTCCGCCGACCAGTACCACGGCCACGAGTTCGACGAAGCTCCGTATTTCGAGGGCTGCATGCCGGTCGAGGTAATGGCTCAGCGTGGCCGCGATACTTTGCGGTTCGGACCGCTCAAGCCGGTGGGTTTGCGCGATCCGCGCACGGGACGGGATGCGTACGCGGTGGTCCAGCTCCGGCAGGAGGACCGCGCCGGCCGGATGTGGAACCTGGTCGGTTTTCAGACGCGGCTCCGCATTCCCGAGCAGCAGCGCGTCTTTCGGATGATTCCCGGACTCGCTGACGCGGAATTTTTCCGTTACGGCTCGATCCATCGGAACTCGTACCTCAACTCGCCGGCCGCGCTGAGCGCACATCTCTCGGTGCCCGACGAGCCGACGACGCTGTTTGCGGGCCAGATCACGGGAGTCGAGGGCTACACCGAAAGCTCGGCGACTGGCTTGATGGCGGGAATCAACCTCGCGCGGATTCTGTCCGGCGACGAGCCCGTGCTCCCGCCGCCGACGACCATGCTCGGCGCGCTCTATCGCTACATGCGTGAGGCAGATCCAAAACACTTTCAGCCGATGAACGCCAACTTTGGTTTGCTCGATGATCTGCCGGAGCGAGTGCGCGACAAGAAAAAGAAGCGCGAGCTATTCGCCGAACGTGCGCTCAGGGACGTGCGCGAATGGGCCGAAGCGGAGGCGCTGCTGGGAACTGGAGCAGGTCAGCCGTGAAACGGCGGGATGGCGGACTCGGGAAGCAGGAAGCGGGAAGCGGGAAGCGGGACGCGCTTGCGGCCTCCCCCGAAGATTTCCTCACCCACCTCGAGAAAGAGCGGGACGTCTCGCCCAACACCCTCATCGCGTATCGCCGCGATCTCGAGGAGTTCGTCGAGTTTCTCGGCGGGTACTACGGTGCGCGCGAGTGGACGTGGCAGGGCGTTGACCGCCTCGCGATCCGCGGATTCCTAGCTCACCTGACGCGCAGAAAACTCAACAAGCGCTCGATCGCGCGCAGCCTGTCGGCGGTGCGCAGCTTCTACAAGTACCTGCACCGCAACGAACAGGTCGAGGCGAATCCGGCGCGCGCCGTCAGCATTCCGAAGCAGGACAAGTATCTGCCCGGATATCTGGACCGCGCGCAGATCGATTTACTGTTCCAATCGGCCGAGCTCAAGGCGCAGGAAGGCAGATTCAATGATGTGAGGAATTGCGCGATCCTCGAGCTGTTTTATTCGACGGGCATGCGGTTGTCGGAGCTGCGCGGAATCAATCGGATGGACATCGATCTGCTCTCGCAGCAGGTGAAAGTGCGGGGGAAAGGCAGAAAGGAGCGCATTGTTCCGATCGGAGATCACGCGCAGCTCGCGCTGCGCAATTACGAATCGAAGCGCGACGAGCTGTTGCGCCAGATCGGACAGAGCGGAGACCGGACGGCGTTTTTCCTGAGCAATCGCGGCAAGCGGATCTCGGTGCGGGCGATCCAGAACGCCGTAAAGGGATTTCTCGACAAGATCGACGAAAGCTCGGGGCTCTCGACGCACTCGCTTCGGCACACTTTCGCGACTCACCTGCTCGACGCCGGCGCCGATCTGCGCGCCGTACAGGAGCTGCTTGGGCACGCCTCGATCTCGACGACCCAGATCTACACCCACACCAGCATCGAGCGGCTGAAGCAGGTCTACGAAAAGGCTCATCCGCGGGCCTGACGGGTCGATAATCGTCCGGCGCCCGACGTTCGGGCATGATACTGGCTTCGCAGACAAGGCGCGCGCAGCAATTCGCGCGACTGCTTCACAAAAATCAACGCTTACCACAATGGCGACTCGAACGTTTCGCCTGACGTATATAGATGCGCGCCGTCCCCACGGCGTTGCCGGTTTTGACCGATCCCTTTGCGCTCCGCGCCATCCGCGCGTTGCAGCGCAGTTACGGAGCGGCCACGACCCGACTGGAGCCAGTCGCGCGATTCATGGGTATAATCATGAACCGCACACCGACGAGCATGATCGCAACTACGCTTGCGTTACTAGCCGTTTTTTCCTGTACCGATTCACCGACCGACACCGGTCTGAGCGCCGACGACCTCTCTGTTGATGCGAACAGAGTGGTCGCGGCGATTCAGGTCCACTTCGCTTCCGATACCATCGCGGTTGGCCAGACTACCCAGGCTACCGTAACCATGCAGGACCGGCGCGGCCGGCCAATCAACCGTGCCGTCCAGTGGAGCTCGAGCAATCCGGCCATCGCCGCCGTCTCCGACTCCGGCCTGGTGACGGGCAAGGCCGCAGGCAATGCCACCATCGTCGCGACCCATCGGACGGTGACCGGCAGCGCGACGGTTACGGTGACCGCCGCCGATTCGGTGACGCCGCCGCCTCCGCCTCCGCCCGGACAGTTGTTGTTCAAGGAGGATTTTGAGAACACCAGCATCTCGGCCCGCGGCTGGTACGACAACACCCGCGTCCAACTGTCGACGACGGAGCACATTGCCGGCAGCACGGCATCCGCGCAGTACCACTGGCTCAAGGGCGCGACGACGCCGGTGTCGGGCGATACCCAGCGCCACAAGTTCACCCCCAGCAGCTCGGTCTATCTGAGCTACTACGTGAAGTACAGCACCAACTACGTCGGATCTGGCCAGGATTACCATCCACACGAGTTCTACATCCTGAGTACCATGGACGGCGACTACGACGGCCCGTCGGACAACTTCCTCGACATTTACGTCGAGCAGAATTACCAGAACGGCGGAAAGCCGATCATCGACGTTCAGGACAACAAGTCGATCAACACCAGTCGCGGCAGCCTGCCCAACAATCTCGTTGGAGTGACCGAGAATCGCTCCGTAAGTGGCTGCAACGGGATGGTCGAGAAGAACATGTACTCGGAGTGCTACGACGCGGGGGATTACTGGTACAACTACAAGCAGCTGTCGGCGCCGGTGCAGTTCCAGCCGAGCCCGGGTGACGGATACAAGAGCAACTGGAATTTCGTCGAGGCCTACGTGCAGCTGAACACCGTCGTCAACGGCGTTGGTCAGGCGAACGGAGTGATCCAGTACTGGTTCAACGGCAAGCTCGTGATCGACCGTCACGACGTGCTGTTCAGAACTGGCGCCCATCCAAATTTGCAGCTCAATCAGTTTCTCATCGGGCCCTATATTGGTGACGGCTCCCCGGTGGACCAATACATGTGGGTGGACAATCTGAGG
>DASSNV010000151.1:0-13995 GCA_035701245.1 Gemmatimonadaceae bacterium
TGCAACGGAACGGGTGCGAGATGTCAGTAGCGTAGTGGCCAGCTTCTAGTTCACAACGTCGGGACGTCTCTAACCGGATGACGGCACAAGCGGCTGCCTGTACCCTAATGCCACCAATGACGTCGCGACGTCGTGAACTAATCGCTGGCATCTATGCTACTGAGAACTCGCACCCGTTCCGTTGCAGTTACTTCCTCCAACCGACAACGACGCCGTTCCGAGCCGGCCCCACAAAAAAGTGAGAGTAGCTCGAGTCGCGCGCGATTCTGATGGTGTGGATCGCGGCGAGGCCGCCGAAAATGAGCGAGACCTGGGTTTTCGAGAGCGATGAGGTGCGCGACATGAAGGCGACGTCACTCACTGCGCCGTTGCGGCCGAGGGTGATGTAGAAGAGGGTGGTTCCGATTCCGCAGGCGAGGATGCCGCGCTCGACGGCACCGCCACGGTGGTGCGGGATGTCGAGGATCAGCTCGTCGATCAGGGTCTGGGTGGTGAGACCCGCGGCGGAGAAGAGGAATTGCTGGTGCGGGTACTGACGACTGTCGATGCCAGAGAAGATTGTCGGGCGACCGTTATCGAGACCGACCGAGGGATGAAAACCGAGGGCAAGTGACGTCAGTAGATGGGCGCTCTCGTGCGCCGCGAGACTGATTGCAGCGCCGAGCGCGAATCTTCCCCAATAATTGCCGGTACTCACTGAATCAGAGGAGGACTGCTGCGCCGCGGACGAAGCCGCTGAAATCGCAACCACAGCGACGGCGAGAGCGGTCGAGATCATTGCGCGGCGGCAGGTCAAACTTATCTTCCTCGGCAGGTACCCTCCGCGGAGTGTGTGACGATGGCTGATCGGCTATCCGACATTGCGATCCAGCGCGGCCTCGGCAATCTGCCGGGATGGAGCAGGCGCGGAGACGTGATCACGAAAACGTACCAGTTCCCCGACTTCATGAAGGGGATCGATTTTGTGGTCGCCGTTGCGAAGGCCGCCGACGCCGCCGACCACCACCCCGACATGGACATCCGCTACACCAAGATCACGTGCTCGCTGAGCACGCACTCCGAGGGGGGGATCACGGAGAAGGATCTCGCGATGGCGGGGGCGATCGAGGCTGTCAAAGGTAAAGGTTAGCTGCAACGGAAGGTGCTCTGAACGGCAACTAACGGGTGCTCAGGGAACTCCAACGGAACGGGTGCGAGACGTCAGTGGCATAGATGCGAGTGATTAGTTCACTACGTCGGGACGTTCCTAACCGGATGACGGCAGAAGCGGCTGCCTTTACCCTAATCCCACCAATGACGTCCCGACGTATTCAACTAATAAGCCGGGCACTACTGACGTCTCGCACCCGTTCCGTTGCAGTTGTCTCTTAGTTCCGCCGATTTCCCAGAATGCGAAGTATCGCCATGAACATGTTCAGCAGATCCAGATAAATCTGCACCGCCGCGCCGACGTACTCGTCGGGACCGTAATGGTTGCGGAGGCGCCAGGTGTCGAACACCAGGAGACCGCTGAAGAGAAGGACGGAGACTGACGCGAGCCAAAGATCTATGGCGGCGTTCCGGAAGAACAAGTTCAGCAGCATCGTGCCGATCAGGACCCAGAGACCGACGATCAGGAAGCTGCCCCAGGCGCTGAAGTCGCGGCGGCTGACGAAGGCGTAAAGGGTGAGGATTCCGAACGCGCCGAGGGTCAGCACGGCCGCCTGGCCGATTAGTCCCGGTTGAGTACGTCCGTAGATAAACAGGGCGGGCGAGATCATCACGCCCATCACGAAATTGAAGAGCAGGACCATCCCGATGTTCATCGGGAACTGGGTCCGCGCCCGCTGGGCCATGATCAAGGGCGCCAGCGCAACGAAGAACGTGATGAAGGGATGGGCCGCGACAGCACCCATCAACCGGGGCTGTGACAACCCGAACGAGGCTCCGACCATCGTGACCAGAACGCTGACCAGGACCAGAGCGTAGGTGCGGCGAACGAGGGTCGCTCTCTCCTCACCGGTCCGGACCAGCGTTCCCGTCTGATATGACACACCCATTTGTCTAACTCCTAAGAGGGGTCGAACGTGCGAAATATATTACCCCGCACCGGGCGCAGCGATTCGATCGAGTAGCGCCGGCAGGTGCTTGATGTTGTCCAGAAAATGGGTCGGTTTGTAAGGCTCCAGCGCCGAGCGCGTGAACGGGCCCCAGAGTGCGGCGATGGTGATGACGCCGGCCTGATTGCCGGACTGGATATCATGCGGTGAATCACCGACGAACACCGCCTCGTTGGCGCCGTACTCGAGCTTCTCGAGAGCAGCCTTGACCGGATAGGGATCCGGCTTGTGGATGTGCACCGAGTCGTAGCCGATCGCGACCTCGATGTAGTCGTCGGCGCCGATGAACTTGAGACCGCGCTCCATCATCATGTTGCCCTTGCTGGTAACGATCCCCATCGGATGCCCGCGCTGGTACAACAGGGCAAGAGTGTCGATCACGCCTTCATAGTGCGACATCAGCTGATCGTGATTCTCGATCTGAAATGTCCGATAGCGATTGAGCAGCCGCTCGCGATCTTCGTCTGATTCCACGTAGGGCGTGAGCTGCTTCGGAAGCGGCGTGCCGAGTCCGGCGATCCACTCATCGTCGGTGGGCTGACGGGTGCGTCCATGGAAGGTGTGGCGCATCGATGCCAGCAACAGCGCGATCGAATCGACAAGGGTGCCGTCGAGATCGAAGAGAACGGCGTAGGGTCGCGCATCAGCCATGCTGCCAAAGTAATCGCTCTCGGGCACGTTGTAACAGGCGCTGTGTCTCGCAACCGAAATCGTCGTTGTAAAGGGCATTTCCGGACGCGATATTAGAGGGACCATGCCCGCCCCAACGGCAACCGCCGCACGCCGCAGCTTCAGCAAGCTCTTCGACGAAATCGGAACGGTCGATCAGGTCGGAATCGAGGAGCGCGCAGCCAAATTCACGACCCGCAGCATCAAGAAGGGGTCGAAGCTCTGGGGTCTGACGACGGCGGTGTCGATGGTCGATCTCACCACCCTCGAGGGCAAGGACACGCCCGGAAAGGTCGCTTCGCTCTGTCAGAAGGCTCGGCGGCCCAGCTTCGATGACTCGGTCCCACCGGTTGCCGCCGTCTGCATTTATCCGTTTCTCGTCAAGTACGCTGCCCGGTGGCTCGCGGACACGGCGATCAAGGTCGCCTCGGTCGCGACATCGTTTCCGTCGGGGCAGAGTCCGTTGCAGCTTAGACTCGAGGAAGTCAGAACCGCCGTTGGTGACGGCGCCGACGAGATCGACATGGTGATCAATCGCGGGCTGTTCCTGGCCGGCGAGTTCAACGCCGTTCAGGATGAGATCAGCGCGGTGGTCGAGGCGTGCGGCGATGCGCAGCTCAAGGTCATCCTCGAGGTGAGCGAGCTCGACACGTACGACAACATTCGTGCGGCATCGTTCCTCGCTATGCAGGTGATTCGTTCGGGTGATTTCATCAAGACGAGCACGGGCAAAGCCTCCGGCAGCGCGACTCTCGCCAACACCCAGGTGATGATCGAAGCCATTCGCGACTTCTATCTCGCCACGGGCATCCCGATCGGGATGAAGCCGGCGGGTGGAATACGCACCGCCAAGCAGGCGCTGCACTACCTAGTGGCGGTGAAGGAAACGCTGGGCGACGCGTGGCTCAACTCGACGCGCTACCGATTCGGGGCGAGCTCGCTGCTCAACGACCTGCTGCGTCAGATCGAAAAAGAAAAGACGGGCGCGTACCAGGCGCCTTACTACTTCACCGAAGCCGCCGAGAGTTATTGACATGACGACGCCGAGAACGATTGCGCGACCAGCGGCGGCGAGCAGCTCGATTCCACAGCTCATATTTGGCGATCTGTGGGAATACGATCCCGCGCCGGAAACCGCCGATCCCCGCCTCAAGTCGCGCTACGATCTGTTCATCGGCGGGAAGTTCGTGGCGCCGAAGTCGGGCAAGTACTTCGACTCCATCAATCCGGCGACCGAAGAAGTGCTGGCGCAGATCGCCCTCGCCAATCACGCGGACGTCGATGCTGCGTATCAGGCGGCACAGAAGGCCTTCGGTTCGTGGAGCAAGCTTCCTGGCGCGGAGCGCGGAAAATATCTGTACAGAATCGCGCGATTGATCCAGGATCGGGCCCGCGAGTTTGCGGTCGCGGAGTCGATGGACGGTGGCAAGCCGATCAAGGAGTCGCGCGATTTCGACGTGCCGATGACGGCGGCGCACTTCTTCTATCACGCCGGCTGGGCAGACAAGCTGGAGTACGCTGTGCCCGGCGCGCGCATCGCTCCGCTTGGCGTTGTCGGCCAGGTCATCCCGTGGAACTTCCCGCTGTTGATGCTGGCGTGGAAGATCGCGCCGGCGCTGGCGATGGGAAACACAGTGGTGCTCAAGCCGGCGGAGACTACCTCGGTGACGGCGATGAAATTCGCCGAGCTGCTGCTCGAGGCCGAGCTTCCGGCGGGGGTGGTGAACATCGTCTGCGGCGCGGGCGAGACGGGTTCAGCGGTGGTGACGCATCCGACCGCAACGAAGATCGCGTTCACGGGCTCGACCGAAGTCGGCAAGATCATCATGCGGCAGCTCGCCGGTACCGACAAAAAGCTGACGCTGGAGCTGGGTGGTAAAGCAGCGAACATCGTCTTCGACGATTCGCCGATCGACCAGGCGGTTGAAGGGGTGGTAAACGGGATCTTCTTCAATCAGGGCCACGTCTGCTGCGCGGGCAGTCGTCTGCTGGTGCAGGAATCGATAGCCGAGATGTTCGTTGACAAGCTGAGGAACCGGATCGACGTGCTGCGAGTCGGGAATCCGCTCGACAAGAACACGGATGTCGGCGCGATCAACTCGAAAGCCCAGCTCGATCGCATCTGCGAGCTCGTCGATTCGGGTGTTGCCGCCGGTGCCGACATGTACCAGTCGGGAGTCTGCCAGCTTCCGCCGCGGGGCTACTACTTCAAGCCGACGGTGTTCACCGGCGTGACCCAGAGTCACCGCATTGCGCGCGAGGAAATTTTCGGGCCCGTGTTGAGCGTGCTGACGTTCCGGACGCTCGAGGAAGCAGTGGAGAAGGCGAACAACACGATGTACGGCTTGTCGGCTGGTGTGTGGACCGACAAGGGCTCGCGCATCCTCAAGATGAGCACGCTGCTCAAGGCCGGAGTGGTTTGGGCGAACACCTTCAACAAGTTCGATCCCTCGTCGCCATTCGGCGGCTACAAGGAATCGGGCTTCGGGCGCGAAGGCGGGCGGCAGGGACTCATGGACTACGGGAAGGTGGTCTGATGGCGCGCATTCCAGTCACCAAGACTCCCAAGGTTTACGTCGGGGGGCAATTCATTCGCTCGGAGAGCGGGCGAGTCTTTCCGGTGCGGGAAGCGGGAAGCGGGAAGCGGGACGCGGTAGGAGGGAGGAGGGGGGCGGGAGGCGGTGGCGCGGAAGCGCGACTGCTAGGGAACATCCCGCAGTGCACTCGAAAAGATTTGCGGAATGCGGTGGAGGCGGCGGCGAAGGCGGGGCCAGGGTGGGCGGCCCGTACTCCTTATAATCGCGGGCAGATTCTTTACCGGCTCGGCGAAATGCTCGAATCGCGCAGCGCTGAAATGGCGGATTCTTTGGTGATATCCGGTGCTGCTACGAAGGCAGCAGCCGCGAAGGAAGTCGCAGCCAGCGTCGATCGACTGATTTACTACGCGGGCTGGGCTGACAAGTACGAGCAGGTGCTCGGCAACACCAATCCCGTCGCGGGTCCGTTCTTCAACTTCACAGTCGCCGAGCCGATGGGAATCATCGGCATCATCGCCGACGACGGGGCGCCGTTGCTCGGGCTACTCAGTCAGATCGCTCCGGTAATCATCGCCGGTAACACCTGCGTTTGTCTGGCATCGCAGGAATTCCCTTATCCTGCGATCGTGCTCGGCGAGCTGCTCGCAGTGTCCGACCTGCCCGGGGGTGTGGTGAACATCCTCACCGGTTTCCGAAAGGAGCTGGTGCCTACTTTTGCGACGCACACCCACATTCGCGGCCTGAGCGCAGTCGTCGATCAAGCCGAAAAAAAGGAGCTCCAGCTCGGCGCGGCGGAGAGCATCAAGAGGGTGCGGTCGCGGAAGCGCGACGACGATCTGGATTGGTCCGACGCCAAGTCACAGAGCGTCTACGAGATCCGCGACTTCATCGAATTCAAGACGACCTGGCACCCCATCGGGGCGTAACCTCCTCAGTATAGATCGCCGTGCTTCGGCGGCGCCCCTGGTCCCAAAGCCGGCAGTCTGGAGACTGGACAGATGGGAGCGAGTCAGCTGGCATACTGGCGTTCTCGAGGGGGACTTGCCGAGCGAGTTCGCTGACTTACCGGCCGTGTCGACGAGGGTGTAAACGCCGCACGTGGAACCTTCCCATGAACCGGAGGAGTGATGACGCGCTTCCTGACGGTGGTATTGGCGTTGGTGCTGGTCGATTGCGGAATTGCCGTGGCACAGGCTCGCACGCTCGACGTTGGTGACGCGACGATCAACTACGATGTGAGTGGCCGCGGGCCGACGGTGGTCTTCATCCACGGCTGGGCGCACAACCTGAGCGTATGGGACGATCAGGTACCTGCCTTCAAGTCGCGTTACCAGGTGGTGCGCTACGATACGCGAGGGTTTGGACGCTCGACCGGATACGCCGACCAGAGCGCCGATCCGCAGGACCTGCTAGTCCTGCTCGAAGCGCTGCACGTCAGGCGCGCGTACATCGTCGGTCATTCGCGGGGCGGCAGTGTCGCATTGAGATTCGCCCACGCCTACCCTGACCGAGTGGCCGGGCTGGTTCTGGAGGGCGCGTTTCCGGAGGGATTTCCTGCATCGCCCGAGTTCCGCCAGATGCTCGTGTCCTTTGCGGCGATAGCGCGCGAGCACGGCCTCGATTCAGTTGGGAAGGTGGTGCTCGCCAGCCCGCTCGCCTGGGTACCTGCTGGCCGGACCGATGTGACCGATCGCTATCGCCGGCTGTGGGCTGCCTACACGGGGAAAGACCTCACCGATCCGCATCCCCCGAGCGGTCGCGTCGCGCCCGTGACAATGGCGGATTTGGGTAACGTCAGAGTCCCGACACTCGTCATTACCGGCGATCACGAAGCTCCCTCAATTGCGGCAGTCGCCGACAGCCTGGTTCGACGCATCCCCGGGGCGAAAAAGGTGGTTATTCCGAACGCCGGTCACGGGGCGCACCTGGCTCAGCCTGCGAGCTTCAACTCCGCATTAATGGATTTTTTCTACGAAGTGGGGCGAAACAAGAAGCAGTGAATGCGATCGAGATGCGCGCGCTGCGCAAGGTCTACAAGGGAAGCGGGAAGAGCAGACCGGCGAGCGGTCACAGCGCGCGATTTGCGCCGACCAGTACCAGCGCGCCGCCGGTCAATGACGTCGTCGCACTCGAATCGCTCGATCTCGACATCCACGCGGGTGAGTTTTTCGGCCTGCTCGGCCCGAACGGTGCCGGGAAGACGACGGCGATCGGAATTCTTACGACGCGAGTACTGCCAACCTCGGGCACGGCAGTTGTTGCGGGTGCAGACGTCGTCGCCGACTCGGTGCGTGTGCGTCAAACGATTGGTGTGGTGCCCCAAAGGCCGAATGCCGATCTCAGCCTGAACGTTCTCGAGAACCTGCAATTTCACGCGGCGTACTTCGGGATCAATTCCGAGGTCGCGACGGGACGAGCGCGCGAGCTGCTCGACCGGCTCGGCCTGTCGAGCAAGGCGTCGGCGAAAATGTCCGAGCTCTCGGGGGGACAACAGCAGCGCCTCATGATCGTGCGCGCGCTGATGCACGAGCCCGACATCATCTTTCTCGACGAGCCGACGGTGGGCCTGGACCCGCAAGCGCGGCTCGGGCTGTGGGAGATTCTGCGCGACCTGCACCGGCGCGGCCGCACCATCGTGATGACGACCCATTACATGGACGAGGCCGATCGTCTGTGTGACCGCCTGGCGATCATCGACCGCGGCAAGCTGCTCGCCCTCGACACACCGCGCGCGCTCAAGGCCAAGGCGCCGGGCGGCACTCTGATCGAGCTCGTGCTGGATGGGGACGCGACACCGACCGCGGAGATCGCGGAGACAATCAACGGAATCACCAAAGTGGAAGCGACCGACGGTCAGCTGCGGGTGCAGAGCGATCGGGGCGGTCAGACTTTGCCGGCGCTGATCGAGGCGGCGGAGACAGCGGGTCGTACCGTTACCGATATCCACCTGCTGCAGCCGAGTCTGGAGACGCTGTTTGTATCGCTGACGGGCAGGAAGCTCGGATGAGCGCGGTCGCGATGGCTGAACCACGTGCCGAGGTCCGCGCGTCTTCCGTTTTCTTCGCGCTATTGCGGCGTGACGTGAGGGTTGCGCGACGGGAGCTGCCGTTCTTTCTGCTGCGCACGACGATGCAGCCCCTGATGTTCGTGATCGTCTTCGGCTATTTGCTGCCGAGGATGGGATTCATGGGCGAGGGATACACGACGGCGCTGCTGCCGGGAGTGCTGGCGATCAGTCTGACGTTCTCGAGCATCCAGTCGGTCGCGCTGCCAATGGTGCAGGAGTTCGGCTGGACCAAGGAGATCGAAGACAGGCTGCTTGCGCCGGTTCCGATCTGGCTCGTCGCCGCCGAAAAAATCGTGAGCGGAGTGTTGCAGGGCATCGTGTCGGCGCTGTTCGTGCTGCCGGTTGCGCGACTGATCATGGGGCCGATTCCAAATCTCAGCTTCGCTCACTTCGGCGACGTGCTGCTGATCACCGTGCTCGGCGCGGCAGCGTTTTCATCGCTCGGACTTTTTCTCGGCACGGCGATTCAGCCGCAGCAGATCGGGCTGATGTTCGGGGTGATCCTGGCGCCGATGATTTTCTTCGGCTGCGCGTACTACCCGTGGCAGGGACTCTCGGTGGTTCCCGTGATGAAGTACGCGGTGCTGATCAATCCGCTCGTTTACGTCGCTGAAGGAATGCGCGCGGTGTTGACGCCCGGCGCACCGCACATGTCGCCGCGCGTCGTGGTCGTCGCACTGGTGCTGGTGACGGGGATCTTCTGGACCCTGGGGATGCGGAGCTTCATGAAGCGGGCGGTCGGCTGATGGCGAATCAGGCAGCGGTGGCGAAGACGAGGGTGGCCGCGGTGGCTCGGCCGAGGTCGGTCGAGATCTCGATCGTGATGCCGTGCCTCAACGAGGCCGATACTCTGGCGACGTGCATCCGAAAGGCGCAGGCGGCGATCGATGCCCACAACATGAGCGCCGAAATAATCGTCGCCGACAACGGGTCGACCGATGGATCGCAGCAAATCGCCGAATCGCTGGGCGCGCGAGTGGTACCAGTGACCGCGCGCGGCTACGGCAGCGCGTTGATGGGCGGCATCGAAGCGGCGCGCGGAAAGTACGTGCTGATGGGCGATGCGGACGACAGCTACGACTTCGGCGAAGTCCCGAAGTTCCTCGAGAAGCTGCGCGAAGGATACGACATGGTGCAGGGTTGCCGGCTTCCCGCGGGCGGTGGGACCGTGCTGCCGGGCGCCATGCCCGGGCTGCATCGCTGGTGGGGCAACCCGATGTTCTCCGCTCTGGCGCGGCACTGGTTCAAGGTTCGGATCAACGACGTTTACTGCGGCCTTCGCGCTTTCACCAAAGAGTTCTATACGGGACTCAGACAGCGTTGCACCGGGATGGAGTTCGCCACCGAGATGATCATCAAGGGCAGTCTGTACGGTGCCCGGATCGCCGAAGTGCCGATCACGCTCCATCCCGACGGCCGCCTGGTTCATCCGCCACACCTCAAGACTTTCCGCGATGGTTGGCGGACGCTTCGCTTTTATCTCCTGTACAGCCCGCGCTGGCTGTTCCTGATACCGGGCATCGCGCTGATCCTGGTCGGTCTCGCCGGCTACGCGATCGCGCTGCCGGGACTTCGCTTCCGCGGCATTCACTTCGACGTTCACACGCTGCTCTTCTCGAGCCTGGCGGTGATCTGCGGGTATCAGTCGATACTCTTCTCCGTGTTCACAAAGGTCTTCGCGATCAGCGAGGATCTGTTGCCGCCGGATCCGCTGCTGACGCGCGCGTTCCGGGTGATCAGGCTCGAGACGGGACTGGTGGTGGGCGCCGTGGCGATGGTAGTCGGCGCCTACTTCCTGTTCGATGCGCTGGCGATCTGGCGCGCGACGGGCTTCGGCGATCTCAAGTATGCGGTCACCATGCGCTGGGTCATTCCCGGTGTGACTCTCGTCGCGCTTGGCTTCGAGACCATTCTTGCGAGCTTTTTCCTGAGCCTGCTGGGCATGCGACGGCGTTGAGTGGGACCGCTAGCCAGAGCGATCGGATTCGTCCACAGCAAGGGTTTCCTGCGCCGGCGGGTGAGGGCATTGTCTGCCGCCATTGCGCCGCTGCTTCCCAGGTCGGCGCGAGTGATCGACGTCGGCTGCGGCGACGGTCTGCTGAGCGAAGAGTTGCTTCGGCTGCGTCCCGATCTTCGAATCGAGGGCGTCGATGTGCTGGTGCGCGACCGGACTCCGATACCGGTCCGACAATTCGACGGGCAGCATCTGCCGTTCCCCGACCGCCAGTTCGATATCTCGATGGCGATCGACGTGTTTCATCACGCCGCGGCTCCGGGAGAACTGATGGCCGAGATGAAGCGAGTCAGTCGCGACAGGATCGTGATCAAGGATCATCTCGCGCACGGTCTTCCGTCGCGGTTGTTGTTGCGGACGATGGACTGGGTTGGAAACGCTCCGCACGGGGTCCGGCTGCCGTACAACTATTGGACGGAAAGCGAATGGCGCGCGGTCTGGGCGCGTACCGGAATTCAGCCGACGACGATGATACGGCGGCTGAATCTCTACGCGTTTCCCCTGTCGGTTATTTGCGATGCGGATCTGCATTTTCTCGTGACACTGGAGCAGGAGCGGTAAATGCCCCTACTGAATAGCCGTTGATTCTCCTCGAGCACTCAACGTGATGCGCGATCTCGCTGTCGTCTTTCTCGTTCCACTCCTGTTGGCGGCGATTGCAATCCGCTACGAGCGTGAAGGCGTTATCACGCGATTATCCTCTGCAATTCAGCCGCTTCTCGAGAGTAAATGGGTGCCGTTGATTTGCGGTGTGATTTCGGCGGTCGTCATGGGCTGGATTTGGAGCGGCTCCCATTTCATTCCCAACATCGCGGATGAATCGGCGTACGTCCTCCAGGCTCAGATCTTCGGCAAGGGCGCGTGGACACTTCCTGGGCGCGCGCTGCCCGAGTTCTTCGAGCAGATGCATGTGTTCGTGACGCCGTTCGTGGCGGCAAAATACTTTCCCGGCGAGAGCCTGTTACTGGTGCCGGGCGTCGTGGCTGGTTTTGCGGCGCTGGTGCCGCTGTTGCTCATCTTCGGATCGGGAGCGCTGGTGTTTGCGCTGAGCCGACGCCTCTCCAATGGCTGGGTGGCGCTGCTGGTGTGGGCGGTGTGGACTACGGCGCGGGCGAATCTGCGATTTCTGCCGTCGTACCTTTCGGAGACGACCACCGTTTTCCTCTGGCTGCTCGGATGGTGGTGTCTGTACTCGTGGCACCAACGACCGCGGCGCAGAATGCTGGTGCTGCTTGCTCTCTGTATCGGGTGGGCGCTGATCACGCGACCGCTCACGGGCCTCGTCTTCGCGATTCCGGCGGTGGCGGTGGCGGTCTGGTCAGCGCGGCGACGCGGCCTGTTGCGCGAGATCGGATACGCGGTGCTGGTGGGGGCCGCGGTGCTCGCGATCATCCCCCTCTGGAGCAGATTCACCACCGGGCGGTGGACGGAGACGCCGCAGGCGCTGTACACCCGCACCTACATTCCGTGGGATGTGATCGGCTTTGGGCTCGACACGACTCCGCCGTTACGATCGCTACCGCCGAACCAGGCGAGCGAGATCAACCGATTCAAGGAGCTGCATCAGAGTCATGTGGTCAGCTCGATTGCCAGCGATGCGATGGCAAGGCTTTCGGGTTTGCGCGCGGACGTCTTCACCAGCTGGCGCACAGGGCTGCTCATCTTCTTCGTGCTCGGGCTTTTTTCGCTTACACCGGCGCTGGTGATCGGAGCGATCACGGCGCTGATGCTGTTTCTTGCTTACCTGTTCTATGCGCATCCGGCGTTCTGGACGGTGTACTACCTCGAGGCGCTGCCCGTCGTGGCGATGATCACGGTGCTCGGTTTCGTCCGCGCCACCCAGTGGCTCGCGAAGAACATCGAGACCGGACCGCCGTCGTTCGATCCTAAGCCTGTGGTCGGGATGCGCGCGGCGGGTGCGCCGGTGGCCGTGGTGCTGGCCATCGCGCTGCTCGGCGCGTCACTGCCGACGATGCGGTCGGAGCGGGATCTTCGCGACAGAAGCGCGGCACCGCGGCTGTGGCTGTGGGACATCATGTCCCGCCTGCCGACGAATCACAACTTGCTGTTCGTGCGAGACGACCTGCGGAATGCGCCGCGCACACTCGTCACGAACGAAGTCGATCCCGCGAGCGTGCGCACGCTGCTCGCGCACGATCTCGGAGACGAGAACATCAGACTTGGATTGGCGATGGCCGATCGAAACGCGTACGTGATCGACGCGGGGAAGAGAACTCTGATCGCCCTGCCCCCGGTGCGCGAGAGCGTGAAGCCCTAGGCCGACGCTTTCCCGGAGGTGTCGGCGACAGCGGCGCTGTGCTCGTCGGCTTCACCGGCAGGTATTGGCGGCTCATCCTGGTTCGTCGATGCTTCGTTCTCGGTGCGCAACGGCAGCGGGCGGTCGCTGAGAGTCGCGACTGGCCGATCGGCGGGATCCATCCGTGGCGCGCGGGGAAGTGACAGCGTAAACGTCGAGCCCTTTCCGACTTCGCTTTCGACAGTGATCTCGCCGCCCATTCCGTGGGCGAGGTCGCGGCTGATGGCGAGCCCCAACCCGACGCCCTGGACGGGCTGATTGAGTCGACGACCGGCCTGAACGAAGGGGTCGAAAATCCTGTCGAGCTTCTCCTGCGAGATTCCGCTGCCGGTGTCGGCTACCGAAATGTCGATGCACTTTCCCGCCGGTTTTGCCGACAGAGTGATGCTGCCGCCCTCGTCGGTGAACTTGACCGCGTTGCTCAGGAGATTGAGCACGATCTGCTGCAGCTTCTCGGGATCGGCGAGAACCGATGCGGTTTTGTCACCGCCCTTGTAGGTGTAGCGCAGTCCCTTGGCGATGATCTGCGGCGCGATCATCGTCTCGGTATCGTGCAGCGCTTCGTCGACGGGGACCGACGTCAAGCGGTACTCTGCCTGGCCGGCGTCGACTTTGGCGAAGTTGAGCACGTCGTTGATGAGGGTCAGCAGATGCTGCTGGCTGCGGCGAATGCGGGCGATGTCCTGGGCTTGCTCGGCGTTGAGCGATCCGTGGACGCCCATCGCGAGCAGCTCGCCGTATCCACCGATGGCGTTGAGCGGCGTGCGCAGCTCGTGACTCATGCTGGCAAGGAATTCCGACTTCGCCTGACTGGCGGCGAGGGCTTCTTCCTCCGCTTTCTTGCGTTCCTCGATGTCGACGGCGATGCCGAGCCAGCCGTCGACGCTGCCGGTGTCGTCATGGTGGGCACGGCTACGCGCGAGGAACCAGCAATAGTCGCCGTCGCGCTCGCGCAGGCGGAGCTCGACCTCGAAGTCGGTGCCGCGGTTCACGGCGGTCTGCCAGCTGTCGACGACGCGCTGGCGATCGTCCGGATGGATGGCAGCGATCCATTCGTCGCCGAGGGTGTCGTGACGCGACAGTCCGGTGTACTCGTACCAGTAAGGATTGCAGTAGCTGATTCGCCCATCGGGTTCGGCGAACCAGACGATCTGGGGCGCCAGCTCGAGAAGATTCTCGAACTTGCTGCGCGTCGTGATCGTCCAGCGCTCGAACTGCGTCGCCACCAACGCGACAACCAGCAGCGCGACGCTGATGACGGCGACGACGAGGCCCAGCTGATAGCTGCCGAG
>DASSNV010000152.1:0-10550 GCA_035701245.1 Gemmatimonadaceae bacterium
TACACCGATCTGTCGACCTTCACACAAGAAGACCTGGACGAGATCGCACTCCGCCTGAATACCCGACCGCGCAAGACGTTAGGCTTCATGACACCAGCGGAGAAGCTTGCTTTAAGTGTTGCAACGACCGGTTGAACCCGCAGCTGCCCGCTTCAGTACTGCTAGATGCCAGCCGAAGCGCCCATGTCCAAGAAGCCGAGAAACTAAAGGCATACCATTCGCTAAGAACGCAGCCATGGACCCGAGACCCACCATAAGAATCCCGACCCGCGACGTCGTCCGGATTCTTGCCATCATCTTCGGGTTCTACATCGCGGTGCGACTGCTCTGGGTGGCGCACGCGGTGATCTTTTTGATCTTCCTCGGCGTTCTGTTCGGGCTACCGCTCGCGCAGGGCGCCGATTGGTTCGAGAAACGCCGCGTCCCGCGCGGGCTCGGAGTGGCAATAATTCTTACGCTGTTTTTGGGGCTGCTCACCGCCGGTAGCCTCGGGATGGCGCCGATCGTTCGCACCCAGTCGCGCGAGCTACAGCAGCGAATGCCCGAAGCGCTCGACAAGATCGACGCCTGGCTCGGCCACCGCGCCAACGGAACCCTCGGAATGTTGTTCAGCGACGACTCCACGACGGTCGCGACGACAACGGTCGCCACCACCACCGCCGCATCGTCGACCCGCGCCGAGACGACCACGGTGCACGCGAACGATGTGGCGGTCGGGGGAAATCTCAGACACGAGCTGACCCGACAATTCAGCGGCGCCGAGCATTCGTTCACCCACATGCTGACATCGACCTTCGCGGTGTCGGGCGGGATCATGCTGGTGCTGTTCATCGCAGCGTACATCGGTGTCGATCCGCCGCTATATCATGGCGGCACGCTTGGCCTCGTTCCGGCAGCCGAGCGACCGCGGGCCGCACTGACTCTGACTCGATTGTCGGTGACGCTGCGCCGGTGGCTGGTAACCCAGCTCATTGCGATGCTGGTGATCGGGGCGGTGACCACACTCTTTCTGTTCGCCATTCGCGTCAAGGCAGCGGTGCCGCTCGGCATCCTTGCCGGCGTAGCGAAGTTCATCCCGATCGTCGGCTCGATCTTCGCGGCGATTCCGGCGATGGCGATGGCCTTCATCGATTCGCCGCACAAGGCGCTGGTGGTCGGACTCGGCTACTTCGTGATCCAGTTCCTCGAGAACCATTTGCTGGTTCCGATTCTCATGAAACACGGAGTGAATCTCCCGCCGGCGATGACGCTCGGCATCCAGGCGCTGATGGCGCTGTTGTTCGGGTTCCTGGGACTCCTGGTCGCGGTGCCGCTGCTCGCGGCGATTCTTACGGTCTTTCGGACGATGAGCCGCCGCGACATCGAAGAATTCTCGCCGGCCGCGGACGCTGCTGTCGCCGCGGTCCGGGCCGTCGCCGATGATTCATTTTCGCCGTGAAAAGCAATAGAAAAAAACACGTGCGAAAACAGTAAGGTGGAGGGTGCGAGATGATTGGGAGGAGGCGCGAGAAGTGCGGGCGTTCGAGACCGTTCCGCCACCTGCTCACAAACGCACCTGCAAACGGGACGGGCGGCACGGAGCGTGAATGAGGGACGCACCAAAACGTCCGCACCCCTCCTCCCTCCATCCTATTACCTCGCACCCTCCACCTTACTCCTTTCGCGCTTGGCCCAAGCTGTAGCCATCCTCTCGCGAGGGGGTATATAATCCATCACCTCCGATCCAAAACAGGAGCATCAATGATTCGATTAGCAAGTCGACTGGCGATTGCGGCATTCATCGCTGCCCCGTGCGTTGCGGGCGCGCAGGCGCCGTGGCGACAGGTTTATAAGGACAGCGATGTGCGCGTGCTCTTCGACACCGCCAGCATCGCGCTGCAGTCTCCGGGAACGTGGACGACCGTCACGTCGTGGGACTATAACCGCCCGCGTATTCTCGAGAACAAGAAGGCGTACACCAGGCTCGTCGAGCGGGCGTACGTGCGTTGCTCGCCGGTGCGCGTGAAGCGGGTCCGAAGCACCGTCTACGCAGCGAACAACCAGCTGGTGCGCGACGAAGGCGAAGTGGATCCACGCGACCAGGCCCACATGGTCTGGGACAAGCCCAAGCCCAAAACCGCCGGCAAAACTGCCTTCGAATCCATCTGCGGGATCCTCACCCGGCGTGACAAAGGCTCAGCTTCCGCGACCAAAAAAACGGGTGCTGCCGAGGCGTCAAACAAGTCCTCGGCGACGCGTAAGAGCGGGGCCAGAGACTAGGTCAGATCCCTGTAGCTCAGCAGTAAGAAATGGCGCGGCTAACCCCGCGCCATTTCTGCATTTAGGAGCCTGATCTCAATTGCATTTTTGTGCCAAAACGCCGTCTCTGGGGTATAAGAAAATGAGCGGTTTTGGCCGGACGTTTGCTCTATAAGGAAGTGCAATTTTTTCAGGGGAGCCTTCCAATGATGAGACTACTCGAATCCAAAAAAACCGACAGAAAAGGGCGGTCAGCGGGCGGGACCATCCTTAGCGTCATATTGCACTCAGTGATCATCTTTCTGGCGGTCTTTGCGACGGCCAGAGCCAGCACGCGTAAGTCCGACGACAAGAAATCGGAGAAGGTGAGGTTTGTGGCCGTCAAAAAGCCTGAGCCGCCTCCGCCTCCCAAGAAGGAGCCGCCTCCGCCCAAGAAAGCCGAAGCCCCGAAGCCGAAGCCGAAACCGGTGGTGAAGACGCCTGAGCCGCCCCGTATCGAGGCGCCCAAGATCGTCGAGACTCCGGCTCCGCCGAAGGGCTTCAAGGTCCTGCCGCCGCCTGTCGCGATTCCGACGAGCGTGCCCGCGGTCGATCTGTCGAAGGCGCTTACCAACGAGAACGACTTCAGCGGTAAGGGCGTCAAGGGCGGCACAGCTTCCGGCGTCGAAGGCGGCACCGGTAAGGAAGGCGACAAGGGCAAGGAAGCCGGCGAGACCGCCGAGCACCACGGCCCGTTCATGGAGTTCCAGGTCGAGAAGACCGTCCAGAAAATCGGCGGCGAGGCCCCGGAATATCCGCAGTCGCTTCGCGACCAGGGCATCGAGGGTGAAGTCCTCGCGCAGTTCGTAGTGAACGAGAACGGCCGCTACGAGGCCGGCACGTTGAAGATCCTTAACTCGAGCAATTCAGCGTTCACCGCCGCCGTGAAGGATGCGCTCCCCCGTATGAAATTCTCGGCGGCGCAGATCGGGGGCAGGAAGGTGCAGCAGCTCGTGCAGATGCCGTTTCAGTTCCACATTCAGCACTAACGAGCGACCCGATCGAAGCAAAGCCGCGGGGGGTTCAGCCCTCCCGCGGCTTTGCTTTGCGTGCCGATCTCAGTGCAGCGAACCAGCCGAATCGGCGCTCGACAGGCGGTGTATGATCACTCGATCCAATAGATTGATTCGCTCATGATCAAACGAAGTCGGACAATCCTCGCCGGAGCGTTGGCACTGGTCGCCGTCGCTTCGTCGTTGCAAGCGCAAAATCGTCCCGCGCCAGCGCGACCAAAGCCGCAGAAACCGATCGACGTTCCGCCGGCGGTCGTCGTGCTGCAGGTCGATACGACCGCGGGCGATTCGACGCGCACGATCATCCAACGCGACTTCGACTACGGCGATCGCATCCAGCCGTTGATTCTCGACAGCATCACTCTTGCCGACATCTGGCAGCCCGGCGACCGCAAGATCAACTTCGCGCCGCTCAAGCAAACGCGCGCCAGCCTCGTCGTCCGCGCTCGCCCGACCGCCTCCGGCCTCCACGTCGAGGTGTTCGATGCGGTGAAAGGCCGGCTGCGGCAGGAAGATTATTTTCGGCTGCCAAAGATGCCGGCGAACAGATTGCCGGCGATCCACGATTCGCTCGCAACCGTGCTGAAGCGCCGCGCGGCGGATGCGCGCGACAAGCTGGAGGCGAACGAAGCGACCCGCGACAGTCTGGCGCGTGAGGCGGCGAAACCGGTCCCGATGAAGACGACTCGCGACCGCGCCAACGCCCGCCGCGCTGCAGCTCGGCGCGATTCGCTCTCGGCGGAGCTCGATCGCCGCGATCTCGCGATCAATGACGCGCTCGCGCAGGATACCGTCCGTCTCGATTCGGTTTACACGCGCTTCGTCGCCAGGGACTCGGCGGTGCGGGACTCGGTCGGTCGGGAGCGCCGCCTTGGTATCCACGTCGTCGCCGACGAAGTCGAGCGCTGGATCACCGGCACGCGCGGCATCGCTGCGACTCGTATCGCATTCATCGACAGCACGAAGCTGAAGATCGTGGACAGCGACGGTGCCAACGTACGCATCATTCCGACGGCAGGGGCGGCGTTGTCGCCGTCGTGGCACCCATCCGGCCGCTACATCGTTTACGTCGATGCTGACGACCGCGGGACGCGAATCGCGCAGGTGGACCTGCGCACGATGAGGCCGCGACTATTCGGCGCGTCGAATCGCGGACTCAACATCACTCCCGTCTATACCAAGGACGGGAAGAACATCGTCTGGGCGAGCGGCGGTGATTCGCCCGCCGAGCTGATGCTCGCCAACGCGACGGCGGATGATTCAATCGCAGTGCCGTTCGTAGGTCGCAGCGGTTTCGAGACGACGTCGCCGAGCTTCAGTCCGGATGGCAAGCAGGTGGTGTTCATGTCACCGCGGCCGCTGACGCCGCAGCTGTACACGATGAACGTCGATGGCACCGGACTCAGGCTGCTGACGCCGGTGGTGCCCGGCAAGCGCAGCTACCGCACCGGTCCCGACTGGTCGCCCAAGGGTGATCTGATCGCCTACCAGCAGCAGAACGGCGATTTCCAGGTCTGGATGATTCGCGTGAAGGACCGCGTGATGACGCAGCTCACCAACGAGGGCGAGAACGAGGATCCGGCGTGGGCGCCGGACGGCCGGCACATCTCGATAACGCGACGGCTGGGCGCGATCGGCGATCCCCGCAGCATTTGGGTGCTGGACACTGTCACGGGCCGACTACGGCAGCTGACACTGACCGGGGATGCGAGGTTGTCGGATTGGTCGCCGCCGCTCAGACCTGCTTACTGACTGGCGCGGGTGCGCTTCGGCTGGCTACCACATGAAAGGAAGCGGGCAGCTGCAAGCGTAACAGCTGCTACGCTGACAGCTCTCGGGAAGCATCGCGTCTCGTCGTCCCAGTCCGCAATTGGAATGGCGAAGGGATGCGGACGTGCCGTGCTGTCGGCGTGGCTGCTGTAAAGCTTGGAGCTGCCCGCTTCAGTACTGTTAGATGCAGACGAAGCGCTGAGGTCTATCTCCCGACTTTAGCCTTACCCTGCTTCGTCCGCACCGGCGCCTTTTCGGCGAGCGAGCTCGTCGCCACCATCTCGGATTCGATCGGCGCGCCGCCGCGGCGCACGACGTAGGCTTCCATGGCGAAATACTCTGGGAGGCCGAGCTGGTCGACGCGGTGCGCGGTGCTGCGGTTTCGCTCCTCGACGCGCTGCCAGAATTCGCGGTCGTCCTGGCCGGGGAAGGGGGCGCGATCTTTCTGACTCTGGTGCTTGAAGATCGCCATCTTCTTGGCGCGCAGCTCGTCTTCCGACAGCGGGACGAGCACGTCGGCTTCCGCGATCTCCCATTCCTGCCACGCGCCGCGGTAGTACCAGACTTCGGGCGCCGGGCCTGAATACTGGACGAGCGCTGCCTGCACTGCCTCGAGGCACATCCGGTGGGTGCCGTGCGGGTCCGAGAGATCGCCGGCGACGAAGATGATCTCCGGCTTCTTCTCCTCGAGCAGGTCGAGGACGATGCGAACGTCTTCGGGGCCGATCGGATCCTTTCTGACCTTGCCCGTCTGATAGAACGGCAGATTGAGGAACCGCGCCTGTTCGCGGCGCATCCCGAAAGTCTCGATGCCGGAGACCGCTTCCGCCTCTCTGATCGCGCGCTTCATCACCTGCACCGGGAACGCGTCGATCTCACCGACTTTCTTGGAGTCGAGGAACTGCTCGACTTCCTCGATGAGCGCGCCGGCGGCGTTGTCGTTGATGTCGAAGTCGTTCCCGAAGCGGCGCAGGAAATCCGCGTAGCGCCGCACCTCGTGATCGAACACCGCGATGTTGCCGGACGTCTGATATGCGACGATGATGTCGTTGCGATTCTGGTGGAGCTTGTTGAGCATCCCGCCCATCGAGATCACGTCGTCGTCCGGGTGCGGCGAGAAGACGATGACGCGTTTGCCAGTCGGCAGCTTGCTGCGGCCGCGGATCTTGGCGATCAGCGCATTGAATACTTCGCCGTTGAGCGGGCCCGCTTTACCGTAGCGCGCGAGCAGCGAGCTCAGATGGTGCTCGCGGTAATCATTCTCGTCGAGCTTGAGCACCGACTTTCCTGTGGTCTCTCCTAGCCAGATCACCGCATCGATCTCGCGCGGACGGGTCCATTTCACCTCTCCGACCACCCACGGGGTTCTTATGCGGGTGAGATCGGCGGCGGCGGCGAAGTCGACGTAAAAGACGGCGTTCGAGTGCTGCTGGAGGTAGGTCGCCGCAACGTCTGGATCGGGCTCGCCCTCTACTGCGCGTCTGATGATCGCTGCCTTGTGCTCGCCAGTCGCGACGAGCGCGATCTCCCGCGCATCCATGATCGACGCCACACCCATGGTGATCGCTTCGGTGGGAACGTTGTCCTCGCCAAAGAAATCGGCCGCGGCATCTCGGCGCGTGACCGTGTCGAGTGAGATGCGGCGGGTGCGCGAGTCGGCGCCGGAGCCGGGCTCGTTGAATCCGATGTGGCCGGTCTTGCCGATGCCGAGGATCTGGAGGTCGATGCCGCCGGCCTTTTTGATCGCGGCCTCGTAGGCGTCGCATTCCACGTCGACGTCGTCGCGGGGGACATCACCGCGCGGGATGTGGATGTTCTCCGGCTTGACGTTGATGTGGTTGAAGAGATTCTCCCGCATGAACCGGTGGTAGCTGTGGATGCTCTCCGGCCGCATCGGGTAGTACTCATCGAGGTTGAAGGTGACGACGTCGGAGAAGTCGAGCCCTTCCTCGCGGTGCATCTTGATCAGCTCGCGATAGATCCCGATCGGGGTGCTTCCCGTCGCGAGTCCAAGAACAGCGTGGCCACCTTCCCGCCGCCGCTCGTTGATTATCTCGGCGATCCTTCTGGCGATGGTGCGGGCGATCTCGTCGTACTCGACGATTACAACTGGAACCCGTTCTTTGCTGGAGGCCATGCCTCTAAAATACAGACCTTCCTGCTTCGGAGTAGGGTCTCGGCCGGCTGGGCGGGCCACCACATGAAAGGAAGCGGGCAGCTGCAAGCGTGACAGCTGCCACGCTGACAGCTCTCGGGAAGCATCGCGTCGCGTCGTCCGAGTCCGCAATTGGAATGGCGAAGAGATGCGGACGCGCCGTGCTGTTGGCGTAGCTGCTGGAAAGCTTGCCGCTGCCCGCTTCAGTACTGTTAGATGCCTACGAAGCGCTCAGGTCCGAGAACCCGCGAAAAGCTGTCCGCGTAGCAGCTGTAAAGCTTGCAGCTGCCCGCTTATGTACGAGCGGTGGCCAGCAACGCGGCCGAGTCTCTACGCCGTTATCTCGCTTCCCAGTTAACTATCCGAGCGCCAAGCACCGCCTGCTGCACGACGTCCGCGACATCCCGCCGCAGCTGCACATGCCGGGTGTTGTTTCCCGTTGGATTCACCCGGTTGGTGAGCACCACCACGAAAAGGTCCTTCTCCGGATCGATCCAGATCGAAGTTCCGGTGAAGCCGGTGTGGCCGAAGCTCCACGGCGAGAAGAACTGGCCGGCGCTCGATCCGCCTTCGGGCGAATCCCAGCCGAGCGTGCGAGTCGATTCCTTGCCCTGACGCGCCGTCCAGCGTGCGATGGTCGCGGGCTTGACGATGCGCACTCCATTCACGCCCTCGCCACCGTTCAGGATCATCATCGAGAAGAGCGCGAGATCTTTCGCCGTCGAGAATAATCCGGCGTGGCCGGCGACGCCGCCCATTGCCCACGCGTTCTCGTCGTGAACCGTTCCCCACAGCAGGCCGCCGCGGGCATCGTCGACCTGGGTCGGCGCGATGCGGGGGCGTAGCGAGATCGGCGGTTGGAACTGGGTGTCGATCATGCCGAGCGGTCGGAAAATCTTTTCAGTCGCCAGCACATCGAGAGTCTTGCCGGTGATGCGTTCCATCACCAGCTGCAGCAGGATCATGTCCCAGTCGCTGTAGATCATGCTCGTGCCCGGCGCGTACTGGAGCGGCCGCGCGTTGATCTGAGCGAGGTACTGGTCGCGGCCGCGCGCCGTCCGGTAAATGTTGGCGCCTGCCTCGAGTCCGCCGCTGTGGGTGAGCAGCTGCCTGACGGTGATCTGCGCCTTCTCCGGCGAGTTGAACTCGGGCAGATACGATGCGACGGTGCGATTGATGTCGAGCTGACCGGCCTCCTCGAGAATCATCGCCAGCGTGGTGGTGGCGACCACCTTTGTCAGCGAGGCGAGATCGTAGAGCGTGTTGGTGTCGACAGCGGGCGAGCCTGGCTGATTCCAATCGATGTAGCCGTAGCCCTTCATGTAGGCGATGTGCCCGTTTCGGCCGACCGCGATCGCAACACCCGGCGCCACGGCTTCTTCTATCGCGACTTTCACCAGCTTGTCGAGCTTGGTGGCGAGCGACGTATCGAGGCCCGAGTTGTTGAGGCCAAGCTCGGGCTCGATGTACTTGATCGGAGTTGGTGGAGCGGCCACGACACGCGCCGACGGAGGGGCAGCGCACGCAAAGGCGCCGGCGGCAACTACTGCAATGGAGACAACAGCCTTCATGGTTTACATCCGCATCTGGGTCCTGTGTACGCCCGCGCCGAACGAAACCGTCGGTGGGAGCGAGATTGGCAGGTGCCCGCTGATCTCACGGTCGCCCAGCAAGGCCAGGGCGGCGGCACGCTGACTCACCGGCGCGCCACCCCAGGCCAGCAGGTAGGACGACACCGAAGGAAACGCGCTGAGGAGATACGGGCTCCCAAATGAGAGGACGATTATGGGCTTCCCGGACAACGCCAGTTTTTCGACAAATGGCCCGAAATCGCCCTCGGCGCCCACCGACCCCGCGAATGCGCGGGGGGAAACGTATGCCGAGACCACGATGACGTCTGCCGAATCGGCTCGCGAGGCCAGTTCGCCGTACTCGGCGGGGGTGGTGCGGGTATCGACCCGCGCCATCTGAAGGCCGCGGATGCTGTCGGCGAGGATGCCGTTGAAGGTCCGGCCCGCGACCAGATCGGACGGGTCGGCGTAGGTGATGGCGAGGACTCGCTTCGACGAGTCGAGCGCCAGGGGCACGAGGTTCTGCTTGTCGATCGCCAGGGTGATGGATTTCTCCGCGATCTCGTCGGCGATCTTTGTGTGAGCCGGGATATCGACGATTCGATCGACGGCGTTGAGGTCCACGAGCCTGCCGGTGCGCAGTCCGGCGCGGGCCTTTGCCGTCAGGATGCGGCGCACCGATGAATCGATGCGCGCCTCGGTGAGCCTTCCGCTGTGGACGGCGTCGACGACGGTCGTAATCGCTTCGGGGACGCTGTGGGGCATCAACAGAACGTCTGCTCCGGCCTCGAGAGCGAGGATGAGCGGCTCGGTGGCGCCGTAGCGCTTCGCTACTCCACCCATCGTCATGGCGTCGGTGAAGAGGATGCCGGGGAAGTGCATTTCGTCGCGCAGAATACCCGTCATGAACCGCGGAGAGAGCGTCGCGGGGCCGGCGTTTGGTCCTTCGACACCGACCACCGCAATGTGCGCGGTCATGATCGCATCGACATTCTCGGCGACCGCGGCTCGAAACGGCGGCAGATCGATGGAATCGAGCTGCGCGCGATCGGCGCGAATCGTCGGCAGCTCGAGATGCGAATCGACGTCGGTATCGCCGTGTCCCGGAAAATGTTTTCCGGTCGTCATCAATCCCATCGACCGCGCGCCGCGGATGTACGCCTGCGCGAGACGGCTCACCAGCTGTGGATTTTCGCCGAACGACCGGGTGTTGATGATCGGGTTGAGCGGATTCGAGTTCACGTCGAGCACGGGACCGAACGCCATGTGCACGCCGATGGCTCTCGCTTCGCTGCCAAGCACCTGACCGAGCTTGAACGCGAGGTCCTCGGAGCCGGTCGCGCCAAGCGCCATCACCGGCGGGAAGACGGTGCCACCGCCCTGGGGAAGGAGCGATGGCAGCGCGTAGATGTTGCCGAGGCGCATGCCCGGACCGTTCTCCATGTCGGAAGCGATGAGCAAAGGAACTCTCGCCCGCGTTTGCAGCTCGTTCAGCTTTGCGGCGTAGCTGAGCGGCATTCCGATGGAGAGCACGAGGGCCCCGACCTGGTCGTCCTCGACCCATTTGCGCACTTCCTCGAATTCCGGGGAGCCGACGGCGGCGTAGTCGCCACCGACCCACGGCATGATCAGCTGCCCGACCTTCTGGCGAAGCGTCAGTGACGCGAGGGTGTTATCTACCCAGCGCTGGTCGGCGCTCGAGAGCGGGGAATTGGCGCCGGGGTTGGCGGGGCCGAGCAGGTGGCGCGCGGAGGGATCGACGCC
>DASSNV010000153.1:0-7443 GCA_035701245.1 Gemmatimonadaceae bacterium
TTACCATGTTGGCGTACTCCGCGATGAAAAACAGAGAAAACTTCATCGCGCTATACTCGGTGTGGTACCCGGCGATCAGCTCCGACTCGGCCTCCGGCAGGTCGAACGGGAGGCGGTTCGTCTCCGCGAACGCGGCGACTATGAATATGAAAAAGGCGATGGTGAGGTTGACGACGTTCCAGCCACCCCAGACCTGTTGGTTGATGATCGAGTCGAGGGTTACGTTGCCGGCGAGAAGAAGCACCGGGATCGTGGACAGCCCGAGCGAAATCTCATACGACACCATCTGCGCGCTCGAGCGAAGGCCACCGAGCAGCGCGTACTTGTTGTTCGACGACCATCCGGCGAGCACGACTCCATAGACGCCGAGGGACGCGACTGCCAGGATGAAGAGGAAGCCCACTGGCAAATCCGCCACCACCAGATCTATGCGTCCCCAGCGGGTCGGAATCGGTGCGCCGAAGGGAATTACGCACCACGTAGTCAGCGCCGGAATGAACGACATGATCGGCGCCAGAACGAAGAGCACCTTGTTCACCCCACCGGGCATGGTCTCTTCCTTCATGAAGTTCTTGAGACCGTCAGCGGCGGGTTGCAGCCAGCCTTTCCCGACCCGGTTCGGCCCATGGCGATCCTGAATCCACGCCGAGATCTTGCGCTCGGCGAGAGTCAACATCGCCACGCCGACCATGTAGATGGTGAAGATGACGATCATCTTCAAAATGGTGAACAGCCAGAACGCGAGCCCGCTGACCGGCGGCAGATTTGGATCCGCAACCTGAAACAGGGCGCTGAAGCCATGAATGACGGTCATGCTGCTCCCACCGCGACTGGCGTCTTGGGGCCGGACGGCGCATCAGCCATCGGCAGGCCCTTGAACCCAATGGTGTCGTAGCTCAGGCCGGCAAACGATTTGTTCACGCTTGCGAGCCGCGCGAAAACCTCGGACGGCAGGAAGAAGCTCGATTGCTTGCCGAGCGCGCCAAGCAGGTCGCCCAACACCAGCCAGCTTGGGCGCGTCTCGCCCGGCGCCTGGCGCGCCTGGGTGAAGCGCTGCACCCGTCCGCGCAGGTTGGTGACCGTTCCTTCCTCCTCGGCGAAATTGGCGATCGGAAGTACGACCGATGCGCGCGCAGCGGCTGCCTCGGGAAGAACCGAGCTGATGACGATGACGTCTCCCGCGCGTGAAAGCGCGGCGGGATCGATGCCGGCGAGATCTTCGCCGGCGATGACGAGGACATCGCCCTGCCCCATTCCACCGAGCAGATCACGAGTCTTCCTGAATCCCAGCTTCTCCGCACCGTAAACGTTGGCGGCGCGCTCGCGCCGCAGCGCGAGGTCTTCGACGCCCGGAAGGGGCGCTTCCTCGCCCTCCAGAACCCGAAACGCGCCGCTCCCGCCCTGCATCAGCTCGCTGAGCAGGAACAGCGATTCGTTGGACAGCATCGGCGACGCCGCGACGAATACTTTCTTTCCACTAAGCGCGCGAGCAGCGGCGCTGATAGCCATTTCCCAGCTCGTTGCCGCGAGAGATGCGCCCTGCCGCACCATCGGCCGCTCGGCGCGGTTCTTCTCGTTCATCCAGCGGTAGTTGAGCCGGCCCCAGTCGCACATGAAGAAAGCGTTCACGTTCTCGTTGGGCCGCGGCTTCATGCGCACGATCTGATTCTCGCGGGTTTCCATCATCACGTTGCAGCCCTGGGTGCAATTGGGGCAGATCGACGCGGTGCGATCGAGCTCCCACGCGCGGGCCTTGTTCAGGAAATCCTTGGACAGCAGTGCGCCGACGGGGCAGAGGTCGATGACGTTGGCAGCCCACGGATGGGTCATGTCATGTCCCTCGAACTTGCCGATCAGTGCGCGATCGCCTCGCTCGCTGACGTTGAGGGTCGGCTCGTGCGCGACGTCGTCCATGAACCGAACACAGCGCGTGCACAGAATGCAGCGGTTCGGAACGTAGATGACGTCGCCGCCGAAATCCTCGGCAGGATTGAAGCGCTTCGGTTCACGGTAGCGCGAATCGTCGCGGCCTTCCTGATAGGTGTAGTCCTGCAGCTCGCACTCGCCTGACTGATCGCAGATCGGGCAGTCGAGCGGATGGTTGATCAACAGCATCTCGAGCACGCCTTTGCGCGCGTCGAGCGACTTGTCGGAGTAGATGTGCACAACCTGGCCTTCGGCGACGGTCGTTGCGCACGACGGCGCGAGCTTCGGCGCCTTCTCGACTTCGACGAGGCACATCCGGCAAACTCCGGCGACCGGCAAACCCGGATGATAGCAGTAGTGCGGAATCAGAATTCCCGCCAGCTTGGCCGCCTCGAGGATCGTTGTCCCTTCCGGAACTGTCACCGGCCGACCTTCGATCGTGAGGCTCACCATCTTCTGCTCTGCCATTACGCCACCGCCGCGGTCACGGGGTGGAATCGGCGGCCCTGGATCAACGCCTCGAACTCACCGCGGAACTTCTTGATGCCGGACACCACCGGCACCGCGCACGAATCACTCAGCACGCAGATGGTCTTGCCCGTCATCTGCTCTGCGATGTCGAGCAGGGTGTCGAGATCTTCCATGGTGCCTTCCCCGTCGCGAATGCGCTCCATGATCTTGGTCGTCCAGGCTGTGCCTTCGCGACACTGGGTGCACTGGGCACAGCTCTCGTGGGCGAAGAAGCGCGCGATGCGCGCAATCACAGTGACCATCGGCTGCGCGTCGTCGATCACGATCACTCCACCCGAGCCAAGCATCGAGCCCTGCGCGACGAAGCCTTCGTAATCCATGAGCGTGGCTTCCGCTTCTTCCATCGTCTGGATCGGTACCGAGGCTCCGCCCGGAATCACCGCCTTGAATTTCCGGCCGTGCAGCGGGCCGCCGCAGAGATCGTAGAGGAATTCCTTGAACGGAAAGCCGAGCACCACTTCGTAGGTGCCGGGGCGCTGTACGTTGCCGCATACCGAGAAGAGCTTGGTGCCGGTGCTCTTCGGACTCGACAGCGACATCTTCTTGTACCAGTCCGCGCCGTTCAGAAGAATCGGAGCCGACGCGATGAGCGTTTCGACGTTGTTGATCGTCGTCGGCATTCCGAACACGCCCGAGACTGCCGGGAACGGGGGCTTGATCCGTGGATTGCCGCGCCTGCCCTCGAGGGAGTTCATGAGCGCGGTTTCTTCGCCGCAGATGTAAGCGCCGGCACCCTTGTGAACGTGGACGTCGATGCGCTTGCCGGTGCCCATCGCGTTCTTGCCGATGATGCCTTCGGCGTAGGCTTCTTTCACCGCCTTCTCCATCCAGTACAGCGGCTCGGTGAACTCGCCGCGGATATAGATGTACGCCGTCTCGGCGCCAATCGCGTAGGCACCGATGGCGCAGCCTTCGACGAGCGCGTGCGGCGTCCAGCGCATCAGCTCGCGGTCCTTGAAGGTGCCGGGCTCTGATTCGTCGGCGTTGCAGCACAGGTAGTGCGGTTTTCCATCGCCGGGCTTCATGAATGACCACTTCATTCCCGTCGGGAAACCGGCGCCCCCGCGGCCGCGCAGTCCCGATTCCTTGACGATGTTGACTATTTCGGCGGGCTGCATTCCAAGGGCTTTCTCGAGCGCCTTGTAGCCGCCGCGCTTCTTCCAGCCGTCGAGGGTGCGCGCCTCAGCGTCTCCAAAATACTTGGAGAGGACGGTCGTCTCTCTTGGATGCGGGTGGTGCGGAAAGCCCATTATGTAAGTCGTGCGAGAAGTTCGGGAACTTTGTCTGCTGACACTGATTCAATGAACTCTTCGTTGATCATTACAGGCGTCGCGAACCCGCAGGCGCCCAGGCACTCGACTTCGATGACCGTGAACTTCCCGTCGGGTGAAGTGATGCCGAGCTCGCCGGTGTTGGTGTGACGCAGAAGCGCTTTGACGACATCTTCCGCGCCGCAAATGCCGCACGGAGAAGTCGTGCATACCTGAATGAAATATTTGCCGACCGGGTGCTGGTGGTACATGGTGTAGAAGGTCACCACGCCCTTCACGTACGCCGGCGTCAGCTCGAGCAGCTCGGCAACTTCGACCATTGCCTCTTCGCTCACCCAGCGGTGCTCCCGCTGCACGATCCACAGCGCGGGAAGGAGCGCCGCCATCTTGTTCGGGTAGCGCGTGAGCAGCTCATCGAGCTCGCGCTTCACATCGCCGACGAAGACGGGAGTATACGGACCGTGTCCGGCCTTGTCGTGAGAAGCGTAATCGGGGGACTCGACGCCGCCGACGAGATCAGGCGTCAACGGTCGATTTCTCCCATCACGATGTCGATGCTGGCGTTGATGGCGATGACGTCAGAAAGCAGATGTCCCTCGACCATTTTGGGGATTGCGGCGAGATTGACGAACGAAGGCGGGCGGATTCTCCAGCGCACCGGCTTGGCGGTGCCATCCGATACCATATAGTAGCCCTTCTCTCCCTTCGGGCTCTCGACGGCAACGTAAGACTCTCCAATCGGTGGGCGCGGGCCTTCCATCACGACCTTGAAATGGTGGATCATCGACTCCATCTCGCTGGTCGCTTTCGACTTGGGTGGCAGGATAATACGCGGGTCGTCGATGTTGACCGGCCCATCGGGTAAGCGATCGGCGGCCTGCTGCAGAATGCGCACCGACTGGCGCATCTCCTCGAACCGCACGAGATAGCGATCATAGACATCGCCGTTGGTGCCGACCGGTACCTCGAAGTCGTAGGTCTCGTAGTCAAGGTAGGGAAAGTCCTTGCGCACGTCGTAATCGACACCAGATGCGCGGAGCATCGGACCAGAGAGTCCCCAGTTGATCGCTTCGTCAGGCGTCATCACGCCCAGTCCAACGGTGCGACCAACCCAGATCGCGTTCTTGGTCAGGACGCGGTCGATCTCGTCGAGAGTGTGCGGGAAAGTGCGAATGAACTGGCGCAGGCCGTCCATCCATCCGTTCGGGATGTCGGCCGCCATTCCGCCGACGCGCGTCGCGGAAGTCGTGAGGCGAGCCCCGACCCACTTCTCGATCAGCCGGTAGATCTCTTCGCGCCGCTGGAACGCCCACAGGAACGGAGTGAAGGCGCCGATGTCGATGCAGAACGTCCCGAGCCATACGAGGTGCGACATGATCCGGGACAGCTCCGACGCGATCACGCGAAGAACCTTGCAGCGCTCGGTGATCTCGATACCGAACAACCGCTCCGCGCCCAACGCGAATGCCACGTTGTTGCCGATGGAGTTGAGGTAATCCTCGCGATCGGTCCAGCAGATGATCTGATTGTACTGCCGGTACTCGCCGATCTTCTCGAAGCCGCAGTGCAGGTAGCCGATGTGCGGAATGCAGCGGACCACTGTCTCACCGTCGAGCTCGAGGACCAGGCGCAACACTCCGTGAGTCGCCGGATGTTGGGGGCCGATGTTGATGAGCATGTGCTCACCTTCGAGCGCCGGCGGAGCCTGCAGCGCGAGTCCGCCGCCTCCATCATCGGTCACGACTGGGACGCGTTGCGGCCGTCCCTGCGCGTCGAGGCCGGTGGTCGAAAGCTCGACTTCTACAGTGCGTCTGGACATTACTCGCCGGTCCTCTCGCCCTTGCTCAGGCGATCGCGCATGTCCTGCGGCAGCTCGGCGAACGCGTCGGCGATGCTCAGCTCTTCCATCGAGTACCGCGCTTCCGGATTCTGCGCCAGCGCCTGGCGGAGCTGTTCGGAGCGGCTGAACCTGCCCCGCAGCGGAAAATCCTTGCGCAGCGGAAATCCTTCCTTGTACTGCTCCCACATGAGAATGCGCCGCAGGTCTGGATGTCCGCGGAAGCGAATACCGAACATGTCATACACTTCGCGCTCCAGCCAATCCGCGGAACGATAGAGATCATAGACGCTGTCGATCTCGAGGGGCTGGCCCTTGGGCAGCTGCGCCTTAATGCGCAGGAAGCGGCGGAACGGCAGCGAGCGAAGGTGCCAGACTACCTCGATGGGCACTTCCGGATCGCGGTATTCGACAGCGGTTACGTCGCTCAGAAAGTCGTAGCGCTGCGATGGGTCGTCGTGCAGCCACTGAATCGCGTCGTGCACCGATGCCGGGTCGATGTAGACCGTCGTTTCGCCCCACACGACATCGACGCGCCTGATCGAGGCGCCGAATTTGTCCTGGAGCGCCTTCGCCGCAGGATTGGCCGGCGCGCCGCGGTGCGGGATGTTCTTCGGCGTCTCTGGCTGGCCGGTAGAAGTACTGTTGCCGGTGCTGACGACCTCGAATCGGCTCACAGCCCTGACCTTGTCTGGTTCACCGAGTTCCCGAACGGCTCCCCAAGCTCGTCGATGAGCGACGGCGGGATGTAAAGCTGGCTCGACGGATCCGGCTCCATCTCATCGCGCGTTCCCTTGTCCGCGGCGCGCTCGTTCTTGACTTTCTCCTGGAGCATCCGGATTCCGTAGATCAATCCCTCCGGACGCGGCGGACATCCCGGAACGTAGACATCGACGGGGATGATGGTGTCGATGCCCTGCACCACCGCGTAGTTGTCGAACATCCCGCCCGTAGAAGCGCACGCACCCATCGATATGCACCACTTGGGTTGCGGCATCTGCTGCCAGATCCGTCGGATGATTGGCGCGAGCTTGAACGGAACCCGGCCGGCGCAGATCAGCACGTCCGCCTGACGCGGCGAGAAACTCATCCGCTCCATGCCGAACCGCGCAAGATCGAAATCGCTGGCTGCAGTTGCCATGAATTCGATGGCGCAGCAAGCCGTTCCGAACGGCATTGGCCACAGTGAATTGGCGCGCGCCCAGTTGACGAGGAAGTCGAGCCGCGTCGCGACCCAGCCTTCCTGCGACTCGGGTGCGTACGAGACGACCTGATGCTCGGCAGGAGCCGTCAATCCCATTGCAACGCTCCCTTCTTCCAGACGTACACGAAGCCGACGAGGAGAATGATCATGAATACCAGCATCTCACCGAGCCCGAAGAACGAAATGCTTCCTACCGGACACGCATCGTTCACCAGCGGCTTGAAGCACGACAGCTGCCTGTAGTAGACCGCCCACGGAATCATGAAGACGGTCTCAATGTCGAAGATGATGAACAGAATTGCGACGAGATAAAACCGCACCGAGAATCTCTCGCGCGCATCGCCGAGCGGCGGCACTCCTGACTCGTACGCCTGTTGCTTGACCGGGGTCGGCCGCGAGCGGATCACGAGGGTCGAGATGGCAATCATCGCCACCGCGTTGATCACGACGAAACCGAGGAGCATCAGAACCGGAAAATAGGCGCGACCCATGGCCTCTCAGACTTCGTGAAAAATTTCACTAGTGCGATTTTTGGAATTTACCCGTGACATTCTTGTAATTCAACGGCTTCGCGCACGGTGGCGATGTCAGTGCGAAAATCGTACATTCCCGCCGCGAACGTGCGAAGTTGCATAGTAACCTGTGCACTGCAGGTTTCCCCTCCCCGCTCCCGC
>DASSNV010000154.1:0-2984 GCA_035701245.1 Gemmatimonadaceae bacterium
CATCCAATCATTGGATGGTGGGCCTCGCAAAATAAGCCGTGGGAATTCAGTGAGCCAGCGCGCTCCATTCGCCAGTCAGCCGCCCCGACGTTGAGGGTGGAGCTGCCGCGGGCCAACTTGCCGTCGGGGATCTTCAGCCGCGCTCGGAAGTAGAGGAAGCTGTCACCTGCGATCGTGCAACCCACAGGATCACAGTTCGGGCTTCATAACTGAGTGTAACGGCTGACCGCCGCCGCCCGAGTCCCCCATGGATTTCGCACGTTGGCCCCCAGCCAGCGGGTGTATGTCGCGGTGGCGATGCGCGTGCGGGAGCTCCGCCGGTGCAGCGAGCGGAGATCCATGAACGTGGAAATCCGGAACCAGCTCCCGCAACATCCCACGCAGGATGTCATCCGGTTCGCAGACTTCTGCTGCGTGGACGAGAGCTGAAATTCGCTTGAAAGTCCCCTCGGACAGCAAACCGTTTCGCGCGCGAAGTACCTTCGGGTGATCCGTCGGAAGGACGTGCTCGCCACCGAAAAACATCTCCTCGTAAAGCTTCTCGCCGGGCCTGATACCGGTGAATTGAATCTCGATGTCGGTGCCGACGGCGTACCCTGAAAGCCGGATCAGATCGGAGGCGAGATCGACGACCTTCACCGGCTCCCCCATGTCGAGCAGGAATACCTCGCCACCGCTGCCCAGCGCACCCGCCTGCAAAACGAGTTGCACGGCCTCGGGAATCGTCATGAAGTAGCGCTGCATCTCCGGATGCGTGACCGTGACCGGGCCGCCTTGTCGGATCTGACGCAGGAACGTGGGAACGACGCTCCCGCGACTGCCAAGTACATTCCCGAACCGCACCGCCACAAAATTCCGATCGAATTTTGTCGCCGCGTGCTGAACGATCATCTCCGCGACGCGCTTCGTGGCGCCCATAACGCTCGTCGGGCGGACCGCCTTGTCCGTTGAGATGAACACCAGATGTTGAACTTCGTGCGTCACCGCCGCATCCACGACGTTCCGCGTGCCGGTCACGTTATTGGTAATCGCTTCAATAACGTTTTCTTCCATCAATGGCACGTGCTTGTGCGCGGCAGCATGGAAGATCGCGTGTGGCCTGTACTTCTCGACCACCGCTGAGACCCGCGACCGGTCCCGGACATCGGCAATCACGGCAACGACTGGTACGTCTGGATAGTCCCGACGCAGCTCGCCCTTGATATCAAAAATCGAGTTCTCGCCGTGGCCGAGGAGAATGAGCTGCGACGGGGCGAGACGCGCCAGCTGCCGGCACAGCTCACTGCCGATCGAGCCGCCGGCCCCCGTGATCAATACCGTCTCGGCGGTCGCGAGCGCCGCCACCGCTGCGAGATCGGTTACCACCGGCTCGCGCCGAAGCAGGTCCTGAATCTCGACTCCTCTCAGCTCCAGGCTGCCCTTCTTGGTCACCAGGTCGCTCAGACTCGGAACCGTCAGGCTCGGAATGCCGCACTCGAGCCCCGCCTTGACCACCTGTCGTACCACCGCGCCTGGCGCCGAAGGCATCGCGATGATCAGTCGGGACACCCGCACGTTCTCGACGATCTTCCTGATCGACGACAGTGTACCCAGAATCGGCAGGCCCATCAAAGTGTGGCCCTGCTTGCCAGGATCGTCGTCGACAAAACCGATTGGATCGAACTCCAGATTGCTGGCCAACAGCAAATCCTTGACGACCATCTTCGCCGCATCGCCCGCACCGACAATTAGTACGGGTTTCGCCTGATCCGATTTTCGGCGCCGACGGTTAGTTCTGGCCGTTCGCGCAATCAGCCTTGGCAGAGCGAGCGCAAGACCGGTGAGCATCGCGTCGATGAATACGACTGAGAACGGCGCGCGCGCGCGCGTCAGCCCCGACGCCGGCAACAGCACCAGTCCAATCACCGCGCCGATCGCCGCCGATATGAGGCCGGCGAACATGATTTGACGCAGCTCGCCAACGCTCGCGTGCCGCCACAATCGGCGGTACATGCCCGCCGCGTAGAACGCGATCAGGCGCAGCGGCAGGGTCAGACCGATGTAGAGCGAGACGAGCCGCCAGTGCTCGCTTATCCAGGAGAGATCCTCGAAACGAACGAGGAAAGACACCAACGTCGCCGTCAATAGGGTGACGACGTCAGCAGCCAGGAAATGGCGATTCTTGACGTGAGTGGGGATGATCGACATCCGTTTTTTGTTTTTGAAAAACCAAGTTGCCGACCAGACGAGCTACGCACAAGTCGTTCCGTGTCTTCCCCCGCGATTCGTCACACCGCTGGCGTCGTTGATGCGTAGTCGATTTCCTGACGGTGATGGGTGCCACTGTTCTTTCGCCCCGGCTCTTCGCCGCTGGCCTTCAGCGTGCGATGTCTAACGCTTGGGTCGTTCACCTCGACCGCTACATCGATCCCCGAATCATCCGAATGACAGCCAACGCTCTCACTGAGACTTACGAAACCGAAGTTCGCGCCGGTCAGCGATTTGCCTTCGGCGAAAACTGGGCGAGATTCCTCGCGCAGCTAAACGATCGGCGGGTTCACGAAGCCGAGAATTCGCTGCGAGCGCTTCTCGGCGTCGACAACCTCGCTCACAAACGCTTCGCCGACGTCGGCTCTGGGAGCGGCTTGTTCAGTCTCGCCGCGCGGCGAATGGGAGCGGCAGTCGTTTCGATCGACTATGACCCCGAATCGGTCGGATGTACCGCCGAGCTCCGAGACTGCTTCTTCCCGGATGACGCGGGCTGGGTTGTGCAGCGCGGCTCCGCCCTCGACCGCGCGTACCTGGAGTCTCTCGGCCAATTCGACGTCGTGTACTCGTGGGGCGTGCTGCACCATACCGGCTCGATGTGGGAAGCCCTCGACAACGTCTCATCGATGGTTGCGCCCGGTGGACTGCTTTGCGTCTCCATCTACAACGATCAAGGACCGGGCAGCGCGCGCTGGCTGAAGGTCAAGCGATTGTACAACCGGTTGCCGGCGGGTCTG
>DASSNV010000155.1:0-7981 GCA_035701245.1 Gemmatimonadaceae bacterium
GCCATCGTCGCGCTCAGCTGCCGCGACTGCTCCGCGGCGATCGAGGCGAACTCGTTCACGAGGCGATTCGTGGCGCCGATGGTGTTGCGCAGGTCACGGATTCCGCCCGTCGCCACCATCTCATGCTCCAGCGCTGTCGTCACTGCGTTGACCGACCGCATCACCGAGTCTGCCTTGCTCGTGAGGTCCGCGATCCCCGGCGTTGACGGCCCGATCGGCACTGTATCGCCCGGCTGAAAGGAGCGCGGGTCCGGCTTGGACGGTGTCAAGGCGATCGCCATGTCGCCGAAGATTCCGTTCGGCACCACCGTCGCGCGGCTGGTGACCGGTACCTGGTAGTTTTTCTGGATCCTTAGCGTCGTCACCAGCGTTCCGTCCTGGTGCAGATCGACCTCGTCGACATAACCCGCGCTCACTCCTACGAGCAGCACCGGCTGGCCCTGTTTGAGGCCCGCGCCCCACGGAAACTTCGCGTACAGCGGATATCCCTTCGACAGCCCGCCGCGCGCCAGCCAGAGCGAGCCCAGCACCGTCAGAACTATCGCGACTGTAACGACCAGACCTACGAGTACTTCGTCTCTTGTCTTCATGCCTGGAGGTATGGGGCGAGCAGGAGCGCGGTGAGCGCATCCAGCACCAGAATGGCAACCGACGTCACGACCACTGCCTGCGCGGTGCTGCGTCCAACGCCTTCGGCGCCGACGTTCGCGGTGTAGCCTTCGTAGGAGCAGAAGAAGGCGATCGCGCCCCCGAATATAGTCGCCTTGATGATGCTATACACTATCTGAAACGGCGTGAACGACAGTCGGAGACCGGCGGTGAAGTCTGCGCTCGACACATCGGTCGCAGTTACCGCCGTCAGCATCGCCGTCCCAACGCCCACTGAATTCGCGATCACCGTCAGCACCGGCAGCATTACCAACGCTGCGAGTACTCTTGGCACCACCAGATACGCGATTGGATCGTAGGCAAGCGTCTCCAGAGCGTCGATCTGCTCCGTCACCCGCATTGTCCCGATCTCGGCGGTGATGCGCGCGCCCACCCGGCCCGTCAGCACCAGTCCGGTCAGCAAAGGCCCGAGCTCGAGGATGATCGACTGTCGCGAGATCAGTCCTACCACCGAGAGCTGCACTCCGCCGAACAGCTGGTACCGGGTCTGAAACGCCGTCACCGCGCCGATGAATGCCGCGACGATCGCCGCCAGCGGCACCGAATCGACGCCGATGTTCCGCATCTGTCGGATCGTCTCGCCGCCGTAGGTTCGGAAATCGGGAAGCGCGCGGCCGATGTCGCGCAGGAAATACGTCCACGCCCCGACTTTCCGGAATGGACGCAGCGGATCCCTGATCAAGTTCTGACGCGCGCGAAGAGGATGGCTCCCACTATCCCGAATATGATGCTCGGCAGCCACGCTGCCAGGTCTGCCGGGATGAATCCTTTGCCGCCGATGCCCTTCGTCAGCTGAATCAGCATCAGAAATATCACCGTCGTTGCCAGACTGAGCCCCACACCGTACGCAGCGCCGCCACGCTGGGTGCTCGTCGCCAGCGGCGCCCCGAACAACAGGATCACGATGCACGTAATCGGAATCGCGATCTTGAGCATCCGCTCGACCCTCAGCTCGTTGACCTCGGCGCCCGACCGCTCCATCGACGTGATGAACCTGCCCAGCTCGCGAAACCCCATGTCCGCCGGCGCCTTTTGCGTGAGCGTCAGCTGCTTTGGCGCCTCGGTAAAGTGCCGATCCACCAGCGAATCGAAGCTGATGGTGATGTTGTGCAGGCTGTCGGGGATGATGTGCATCGCACCCTTGCCGAGCACCCAGCCGCGGTTCGGGCTGTACCGCGCGTTGTTGGCGGTGATCAGGTAGGATGGATAATCGGGCCCGTTGCCCTTCCGCTCGATCACCATCCCCTCGATCGACGGCGTCGTCAGATGAAGTGCGCCCACCTTGTAGACGCGACCGCGATCGGCGGCGTACGCGAAGTTGTAGCGGTCGTTGCTGATGCTGACGCGATTTCCCTGCAGGATTTCCATCCGCTTCTTGTTGGTGATGGGCGCGAGCTCGCCGAGTGCGAGACCCAGCACCGTGGCAATCACCGCGCCCGCGAAGATTGGCGCGATGAATCTGTAGAAGCTGATGCCGGATGCCTTTGCTGCCGTGATCTCCGAGTGTCGCGTCAACGCGCCGATGGCGAACACCGTCGCGAACAGCACCGCCGCCGGCAGCACCATGAACATCGAGTCAGGCAGCCAGTACAGGTAGCTGAGCGCGATCCGGCCACCCGACAGGTGCTGGCCGAGGTATTTGTCGAGATTGTCCGTAAGATCGATGATGTTGACCAGGATCGGAAATCCGATCGCGGTCGTGACGAAGATCTTCCAGAACTCGACGAAAACGTAGCGGTCCAGCGCCCGCACGACTCTGCTCAAGTCGCGAGGCCTTCGCGGCGGACACGCCGGTTCTTCCAGCCCGTCTTGGTCCGGATCCAGCCCTTGATCGCCCCGATCATCTCCTTGGCGTCGCCGCCGCGTGCCGTGCTCGTCTCCTTGCCAAGCTTGGTCATCATCCACAGCGCGATGATCGCGAACAGCACATTCGCCATCCACATCGATACCACTGCGGGCATCATCCCGCGCTTGGCGATCGATTCGCCGGCGATGAGGCAGACGTAGTACAGAGCGAAAACGAACAGACTGACGCCGATGGTGAGACCCACTCCGCCGCGGGGAAACCGCAGCGCGATCGGCGCGCCGAGCAACACGAACACGAAGCACGCGACGGCGAGCGCGAATTTCTTGTGGATCTCGACTCCGTAGGAATTCATCAGTTGCGCGCTGTCAACGAGCCGGATCCGCACCGCCTCGAGCTGCGACAGCTTCGTCGCATCTATCATCTGGCCCGGCACCGGCGCGGCGGGTTCACTCCCCGACACGGTCGACGAAGCCGTCGTCGCGGTCGAAGACGCAGTCGACGACGCTGCCGGCTTCGATGTGGCGGTCGTCGATGCCGGCAACCGCGGACGGCCAATGGTCACACCCTGGGCATGCGCCTTCTTGGGGAGGACTTTCGGGGCGATCCACGCCAGCGCGTTGCAGTACAACCGCCCGAGCCCGATGTCCCACGGCGCGTCGACCTTCACGTTCTGCATTTGCTTGGGCAGTTTCGTCTTCGTCGCCGTGAGCTCGGCTATTGCTCCTCGAAAGGATTTCTCCGCCGACTCGTGGTCCTTCCGCGCCCGGTCCTGCGCCTCCTGCATCTCGCACACCGTCATCTCGCGGTCGCTTTTGTAGGAATCGGAAGTGGTCTTCTGGAACTGGTTTCCGACGCCGCGCACTCTGATCAGATCCGTGACGAAGTAGAGACGCTGCAGCTCGTCGGGGTTGGTGGTCGGAACATCCTCCATGTTCCCGTCGTAGAGAGTGAGCTCGAGATCGGTGAGCCCCTTGCTCAGGTTCATGTTGCCGCTGTCGGCGTAAATGGTTCGCCGACGGGTCGGGTCCGACATATCGTAGATGGTCACCTCGCGCATGAGGTTCGTCGCCTCATCGATGTGGCCCGCGCGGAGGTAGAATTTGCCCGGACTGACTTCGTTGATCACCTGCTCGCGCAATCCAAAGGTCGGCTTTTTCTGCGCAATGTCGCGCTGCAGCACGGCGAGCCGATGATTCGATCGCGGAAGCACCTGATCGTTGAAGCCGATCATTACTATTGTCACGCCCAACGCCGCCCACAGAACGGGCTTGAGCACACTCACCAGGCTGACGCCGCTCGCCTTGAGCGCTGTAATCTCGTTTTCCGCGGCCAACCGGCTGAAAGCGTAGAGGGTCGCGACCAGCACCGCCATCGGCAGGGTCAACGCCACCGTCAGCGGGATCGACAGCCCAAAGAACTCGGCGATCACGAAGGACGGCAGCCCCTTCCCAACCAGCTCGCCAAAGTGCTTGCCGATGTACTGCAACAGCAGTATCGAAGTGAGCGCCGTCAGGGCGAAGGTGAGCGGCCCCAGATGTTCCTTTAGAACGTAGCGGTGCAGTATCTTCACGAGGTGAAATATACCGTGCGCTCGCGGGTAAGCGACACGCAGACAACGAGTTCCGCGCATCCATCATCGCGCTTGCACCGCACCTCACCGCTCCTTTTTCTGGCGATGGGATTGCTGTTCGCTGCAAGCTCGACCGCGCGCGGCCAGGACCCGCGCGACACGACCCGGAAGGTTACGCCCGCCCCGCCAGTGACACCTCCGTCCGGAACCCCGGGAACTCCGGGCATCCGGCTGCGCCTCGGGCGCGACACGTTGCCCCTCACCCTGCCTTCGGTGATGTCGCTCGGCGAGCGCGAGTCGTTCCGCCAGGCGCAGGCCCAGATCGATGCCGCACGCGCGACGGCGTTCCAGCAGAACATGCGAACCATCATGGAGGCGGTGTGGGGGCAGGTTGCGACCAGCAACTTCGCGACATCGACACCCTCTCCGCCGTATCCCGGCGATCTGCCGCCCAAGCCAAAGCCCATTCCCAGCCGGCCGATCCCCATCCTCGGCGAATACGCTGATCTCGGACTTCAGCTCGACGGCAGGTTGGAGTTCCGCGACGAAAAAAATCAGAGCGCGCTCTGCACCTCTGCATTCCTCCTCGATCCGGCCTCGAATTGTCGCAGCGCTTTCGAGCCGCTGCCCCAGGTTGACTTCCAGTTTGCCGCGAAATCGGGAGGCATCATCGCCGATCGGGTGCACGTCAATCTCGACTACGATACCCAGCGCGAGTTCGACGCATCCAACAACATCTCGATCTACTACGAGGGGAAGGGAAGCGAGTTCGTTCAGCGCCTCGAGGTCGGCAACGTCACCTTTCAGCCGCCCCCGTCGCGCTACATCACCGCCGGAATCGCGAGCGGTAACTACGGCGTCCAGGCAGTCACCAAGCTTGGCTCGGCGCGGTTCAGAACCATCCTCGCCCAGCAAAAGGGCAACATCGTGCGAGACCGCGTCTTCACGGTCGGCGATCGCACCCTGCAGGCGATCGATCGCAAGATCGAGGATTACCAGTTCGAGGCGCGACGCTTCTTCTTCACGGTCGATCCGCGCGTCTTTGGCGCCGCCTACCCCAACATCGACATCCTCGATACGCGCAGGATGGCGGCGCTCGCGGCGTCATTGCCCGACACTCTGCGGCCGACCAAGATCTTCCTTTATCGTCTGTTGATCGGCGGACAGCCGCCCAATCCCAACGGCCCGCAATTCCGAATCATCGGCGATCCGCGCTCCCGGCGCGGGCAAGTATATGAGTATCTGCGCGAAGGCGTCGACTACTATGCCGATCCTTCGCTGCTCTGGATCGCGCTGGTGCGTCCGCTCGCGCTCAACAACGAGCGCCTCGTCGTCGCGTATCGAGTGCGCATCAACGGGCGTGACACAGTCTATACCGCGACGGGCGGCACTCCCGATCTCGCGCGCACCGACCGCGATCAGTTCGCCAATCTGATCTGGGATCCGGACGTCCAGCCCGGCGATCCCGCGTTCGACCGCGAGATCAGAAGCGTCTACCGACTCGGCGGCTCTGACCTGCGGCGCCAGAGCGTCATTCTCAAAATCGTCACCGGCAGCAGCGAGGATCAGGAGAAGCCGGTCGCCGGCAACGCCGACACCTATCTCAAGCTTTTCGGCCTCGCGCAATCCACCAACAGTTCCAGCTTCGATCTCGAGAACCGCATCTGGCCGCGACCGAGCGATCCGAACTTCGAGCTGAGCCTGGGGTCTCCGGGCGCGCACACCATCCGCGACCAATTTCTGATCTTTCCGTCGGCGAAACCTTTCGCGCGGAACGGTCTCGCCACCGCCGGAAATCCTTCCAACGACACCATCTACACGACGCCGCCGGAATACGTGCGCTCGTCGCAGCGGCCGGAAGCTGTCTATCACATTCGGATGCGTGCCCAGGCCGAGGGGAGCGGGGACGGTGGCGCGCTGATGCTCGGCACCGTTCAGATCCGTCCCAATTCCGAGCGTCTGCTCGTCGACGGCATCCCGCTCACCCGCGGCACCGACTACTCGGTCGACTACGATCTCGGCCGGGTGTCGTTCAATCGCCCCGACACGCTCTTTCCGCGCCCGCGACAAGTGACGGTGCAGTACGAGGAGAATCCTGTCTTCGAGGAGACGCCGACCAACATCTTCGGGGCAACCGCCGAGTTTCCGCTCACCAACGGCCAGATCAATTTCACCGCCATCTCCCAGAGTCAGCGCACCAACTTCACGCGGCCACCGCTCGGTTTCGAGCCCGCCGCATCGCTCGTCGCCGGGGTGAGCGCGCTGTTCAATTTCGACGCCGAACCGCTCACGGCTTTGGTGTCGAAGCTGCCGTTCGGAACGACGACGATTCCATCACGAGTCGCGCTGTCCGCCGAGCTCGCGGCGAGTCGTCCCCAGGCGAGCGCGTCGCAGCAGGCCTACCTCGAATCGTTCGAGGGCGAGGGCGGGCTTCCGATTCAGCTCTCGGATCCGCAATGGTACTTCAGCAGTCAGCCGGCGCTCGGAACGAAAATTCCGGCGCGCTTCGGCGCGACGGTGTTCGATCTCGATCGCGCGACGACCCTCGCCTGGCAGAGCAACGGCGTGGATGCTGAGGGCCGCGCCGTGCGCTATCGCATCGATCAAATCGACGACGCGGTCGCCCAGAGCGGAACCGGCATTGCCGGCCCCGAGCCTTTGCTGTGGCTCACGCTGTATCCACTCGGCGTCGGCGGACAGCTAAATCCCAACGTCATCGGCGGCAACATTCCGTCGGCCAGCGCCTTCCGCTGGACCGTTCCCAATGCGCCCGCCGGCAGGCGATGGCGCTCGGTTCGTACGGTGCTCGGTCCCGGCGGCGCAGACATCTCTCACGCTGAAAACCTCGAGTTCTGGGCGCAGATCCCCACTCTCGATCGCTCCAAGAACCCGACCATCATTTTCGACTTCGGCGACATCTCGGAGAATTCCGTGACCTTCGGTCCGGATACACTCTATATCCGCCGTTCGACCACCGGCGCGGTGGATACCGTCTATCATGGAAAAACCATTCAGGGTCTCGATACCCTGAACAGCGAGCGCGACCCGTTTTCACGAGCGTTCAACGTCGCTCGTGACGACCGCGGTCTTCCCGGCGACGTGGTCGACACTCTGATCGTGGTGACTGACACTGTCTCTGGTCGGCCACCCAGCTTCGCCAAGGTGCCGCGCGCGCAGACCTGCCTCGGCGGATATGGACTGCGTCAGATCCTCGGCGACTCCAGGATCAACTGCACCGTACACAACAATCACCTCGACGAGGAGGACATTGACGCCGACAACGTCCTCAACCTCACCACCAGCGAGCGCGATCAGGAGCAGTGGTATCGATACATTGTCAACCTCGCCGATCCGACGAAGCAAACGCGTCAGGGCGTGTGCAGCGCCGGCCCCCAGCTGGCCGGCCAGCCCGCCGGCACTCGTGACGACGTGTGCTGGGTCTTCTTCCGCATCCCATTCCGCACGCCCGACGATTCTCTCGGTCATCCACTGCTGCGCCGCACCCGCGCGCTCCGGATCACCGTCGTATCGGGCGATGGGCTTGGCGATACGGAGTTCAGCACCGTTCCGCTGGCGCGCCTTCGGCTGACCGGAGCGCCGTGGCTCAAGGTCAGCGACCGCAGCCTGCACGGCATCGCCGGTGATCAGACCTCGACCGGTACGGTCCTGTCGGGCGTCGTCGGCACCCAGGACAAGAAGCTTCGCGGCGACATCAACTACGAATCCCCGCCCGGTGTCACCGACGCGCCGACCAGCAAGACTGTCTCGTACCAGCCGGGGCGTGTCCAGATCAACGAGCGGTCACTGCGACTGCTCGCTACGGATCTCGCTCCTCTCGACCGGGCGGAGTCGTATTACCGATTCCCGGAGGGCGAGAAAAACTTCATGAGCTACAAGCAGCTCCGCGTCTGGGCTCGCGGTGTCAGCAGCGGCTG
>DASSNV010000156.1:0-23011 GCA_035701245.1 Gemmatimonadaceae bacterium
GGCAGGTAGTGCTCGAACTGGATCCAATACATGCGCTCGACCTTGCCCGGCGGGCCGGCGACGAACACGTGCTGCTCGGCGTCCGCGACTCCATACAGGTTGACGACCTGTGAGCCGACGTAATGAAAATCATTGGCGAAAGTAAGGTCCGCGGCGGGTAAGCTGTCGGAGATGATAGTTTGTCCCCGCACCTGACGCTCGACAGGCGAAGCAGCGGTCGAAGCATTGTTCTGCGCGCAAGCAATGCCGCAGGGGACGATCATCATCGCACTAATCAGTCGACGCATGCGTTCTCCGGGCGACGAGTTGCGGCTGCTTGCTAGACCTCGAACCCAAGCGACACCGCGACTGATTTTTGCCGCTCGTCAACGGTGAGAAAGGTCAGCGAGGACGGATCGTCGGTGAGATAGAGGGCAGTCGCGAGATGCCAGCAGTCGGCGCCGCGCACGTATCCCGCGGCCAGTACCCGCGCGATCTCGCCGGTCAGCGGCCGATCGGGCAAAATCCATGAAACGCGGAAGGGAAGGGTAACGCCAACGGCGACCTTCTCTCTAGCGAACACCGCTCTCATTTCCGCCTCGAGCAGATTCGACGAGACCAGCTCGTCAAACGCATTGATGCGGCGGGTGAGTCCTGGGGCGATGCCCTTTTCGGAGAGGGCAATGGCGACGAGGCAGGACGTGTCGACGTATGCGACTTTCAATCGTTACGTTCGTCCAAAAACCGTTTCAGCGCGCCTGGGCGCTTCGCGATTGGCGCTAATGTGGGGGACGCATCGGGGTTGCGCACGATGACCCCCCGGGCCACCAGCTCCTCGATGCGCGCGGCGACATCTCTGCCAGCCGGCGCGATGGGGCGAATTTCGGCGACGGGCTTCCCGTGGAGCGTCACAATCGCCGATCTGCCCTCCCTCACCTGGCGAATAATGGCGGAAAGCTTGGCCTTGGCTTCGTAAAGCGAATAGGAGTTGCGCATGTGCAAATGTTACCGAATCTGGTCAGACTAGTCAAGTCTCCTATTCCCCGCCGGACCGCCGCCCTGCTGAAAAATCAACTTGACAGCCGCAGGCGCGTGTTGAATTTTCAGCATACCTCAGCTGCCGGTACCTATGGTCAAGCGCGCCTCTGAAATCGTAGTTGCCCTCGCACTCGCCGCCTCCGCGCTCTCCGCCCAGAACCCCGACCTGTTCCAGGGCGATTGGGTCGGCGAGCTCCGGGTCGCCGGCACTCCGACCTTCGTCCACGTCCGCTTCACCAACGATTCGACCGGACCCGTCGCCAGCCTCGACATGCCGACCACCCAGACCTGGGGAGTCGGCGGCAAAATCTCCGGCGGTGCGGGCAATGCTTTGGCGTTCGATTTCCCGTTCGGCAACGATACCGCGCATTTCGACGGCACCAGCACCGCCAGCTCAGTCGATGGACGTGTTCGCCTCACCAAAGGTGAAGGCACTCTCCACCTCCTCCACCGCATGGCGTACGACTCCGCGTTCGTTCGATCACTCGCGGGCAATTATGAGCTTGCGCCCGACCACATCATCTCGATGGGCCCGCTCGACGAAGCCGGTGGCTGGCTCTCCTTCTTCGACAACAAGACTCTCCGCGGCGGAATTCTCTACGCTCTGACCGACTCGACGTTCTTCAGCGGACCGTCGTACGGCATCGACTATCCGATTGCGATCAAGGCATCCCTGCATCGCGACGCCGGCGGCCGCATCGATGCTCTCAACTGGAGCGGGAAGCGGGAAGCGGGAGGCGGAAAGCGGGAGGCGATTTCGGACGCTCGCGCACGACGATTGGACGATTTCACCATCGACAAAGACGTGAGCTTCATGAACGGCGACGTCCGCCTCGTCGGCGATCTCACACTTCCCAAAACGCAGGGCCCCCATCCAGCCGTCGTGCTCATTCATGGTTGTTGTGGCAGCAAGCCGACCCGCGATTTCGGATACTGGTCGACCTACCTCGCCCACCACGGCATTGCCGTGCTCGCGTACGACCGGCGCGGCGCCGGCGCCTCGGGCGGCGACTTCAACAGCGCCACCTACGAAGATGTCGCCGGCGACGTCGTCGCTGGATTCGACATGCTCACCCGCCGCCCGGATATCGACCCCAAGCGTATCGGCGTGTTCGGCATGAGCAACGGCGGCTACGTCGCGCCCCTGGCTGTCGTGCGCTCCGGCGGCCGCATCGCGTTCGTCGTCGTTCGATCCGGCTCGGCGCGGCGCGTTGGCGACAACATCGACTACGAGGTCGGCAACGATCTCCGCTCCCACGGATTTGACTCGAGCGTGGTGCGACGCGGTGTCGAGCTGCGTCGTCGGGTTACCGACTTCGTGATCGATCGGCCGGTGATCAGCGCCGCTGCGTGGGATAGCCTCCGCGCCGAGGTTCGCGCGGTGCGCGGCGAGCCGTGGTTTCAGTGGGCGCGAACGATCTGGGTTCTCTACGTAACCCCGGCCGACAGTGGCGGCGCGAACTACATCAACAGCCTGCGACGCAGCTGGTCGTACGATCCAATCCCGTTCTGGCGACAGGTCAAAGCGCCCATCTACATCATGCTCGGCGGACTCGACCGCTCGGTGCCAACCGCGGAAACCGCGCCGGCATTTCGGAAGGTCTTCAAGGAGTCGCGCAATCCCGACGCGACGGTGCGCGTCTTTCCGCAGGGGAATCACGGCTTGCTGGCAGCGCACACCGGCTTCGATAGTGAAGCGAGATTCCTTGCGTACTATCTACCTGGATTTCAGAGCAGCGTGGTAGGTTGGATTCGACAGCGGGTCGGGCTGGCAAGCGTTGATTTAACTGCAAAATAAAAATACCGGCAGCCAACCGTTGGCCTAACCGGCTCGTGGCTACGGGCCTCTCGATTGGCGTTCGCGTAAGCCCGCAGTCAGGAGCGGTTACGCTCCCCGCAGCAAGCTCACCAAGCTTAGAGCTCCGTGCTTCCGTTCTGTGGATGCCGTTGCGCGCCGAGATCGATTCCCCGCCTTGATAACTGGTTCGGAGGGGCAGCGCGCAAAAAGCTTGGGGCGACGGCAAATGGTGACGCTGCAACCACTACTCCATCCAATCGTCTGCAGTGCCGAGTGGACAAACCGAATGCCGAGAGTGTAGCGTATGGCCATGGCGATCTCCGTCCCGCTCTACACCGTCGACGATCTCGAGAATTTCCCGAACGACGGGAACAGGTACGAGCTGCTGGACGGGGTGCTGCTGGTGACGCCGCAAGCAGCATTGGTCCACCAGGTCGTTGCCAACCGAATCCAGGGCGAGCTGTTTCTCGCACTCCAGAAACCCGGATTCGCGCACGTCGTCGGACCTGGCGCGGTCGTGCGGATGCCGAACACGCAGTTGCAACCAGACATCCTGGTCTTTCCCGCGCGTTTCAGCCCGATGACGGATTGGCGCAAAATCACCGAGCACTGGCTCGCCGTCGAAGTGCTCAGCCGATCGTCGCGAATCTACGACCGGGAGTTCAAGCGCGACGCCTACTTCGCGCTCGGACTCCAGCAGGTCTGGCTTGTGGACTGGCGCGATGAGTCTGTCGAAGTTTGCACGGGCAGGGGCGCGAGCCGCGTCGTGCGCGACAGGATTACGTGGAGAATTGCGGGTATCGACGTCGTCGTCGATTTGCGCGAGGTGTTTGCGGGCTTAACTGCAAAATAAAAACTACCGGCAGGCGGCTGTTGGCCCAACCGGCGGGTGGCTACGGGCTTTTCGAGTGGCGTTCGCGTCAACCCGTAGCCAGGGGGCTGGTTCGGCTGACCGCCGGCTGCCGGTAGTTTTTACTTTTGCAGTTCCGCATTTCCCCTGATAAGTTCGCCGGATGCCAACCTGCCGCGTCGCGACGACGATCGCTCTCGCCCTCGCTCCACTGACTATAGGTGCGCAAACCCGCGGGCCGAGCTTCTCGATCACCTTCCCGAAATCGATCCACACCGAGCCCGTTACCGGACGAGTGCTCCTGATCATCAGCAGGGACTCCAGTCCCGAGCCGCGATTCCAGATGCACCCGCTCGATCGGGGATTGCCGACATTCGGCCGCGACGTCGACGCTCTCGCTCCAGGATCTCCGGTAATCATCGACGCCACCGTTCCCGGTTACCCGCTCAAAAGTCTCAATGATCTTCCGGCCGGCGACTACTACGCGCAAGCGGTGCTCAACGTCTACACCGAATTCCATCGCGCCGACGGTCACGTCATCTGGGCGCACATGGATCAGTGGGAAGGGCAGAACTTCGTCACGTCGCCCGGAAATCTTTACAGCGTGCCGCAGAAATTCCACGTCGACGCGCGCGCGAATGGAACGCACGCGCTGGTGCTCGCCAAAATAAATCCGCCACGGACGATCCCGCCCGACACCAAATGGGTCAAGCAGATCAAGATCCAGAGCAAGCTCCTCTCGGCGTTCTGGGGCAGGCCGATCTACATCGGCGCGAGCGTGCTTCTACCCGCGGGCTACGACGAGCACCCGGACGTCCGCTACCCGGTGGTGTACGACCAGGCGCACTTCGGTCTGCGTCCGCCGCTTCGATTCACGGAGAGCACCCGACCATTCTCGCCCGCGGTCGTAGCAGAGATGGCGAACAACGGTCAGGATACCCCGCTCGAATTCAGCAGTGCGTGGATGGGTCCCGGCTTCCCGCGCATGATCGCGGTTCTCTTCCAGCACCCGACGCCGTACTTCGACGATTCCTACGCGGTCAACTCGGCCAACAACGGGCCGTACGGCGACGCGATTCTCACCGAGCTCATCCCGTATCTCGAGGAGCATTTTCGGATCATCAGCAAGCCGTACGCGCGCGTCCTGACGGGTGGATCGACCGGCGGCTGGGAATCACTCGCGCTCCAGATTCATCACCCGGAAGTTTTCGGGGGGACGTGGACGGAGTATCCCGATCCCGTCGACTTCCGGCACTACGGCACGGTCGACATCTACGCCGACACGAACGCGTTCGTCACCAGCGCCGGCGGGTCATTCATGCGTCCCGCCGAGCGCTTCCTGATGCGCATGTCCGATGGGCAACCGGTGATCAGTCACAGGGACTACAGCAGGTGGGAAGACGTGCTCGGCAGCCACGGCCGCTCGACCGACCAGCTCGAGGCGTGGGAGGCGGTCTTCGGCCCGGTGGGCAGCGACGGATACCCGAAGCCGCTCTGGGACAAGCGCACCGGCCACATCGATCACGAGGTCGCGACGTACATGCGCGACCACGGCTACGACCTGCGCTACTATCTCGCCCAGCACTGGCCGACGATCGGTCCGCAGCTTGTCGACAAGATTCACGTCGACGTCGGCGACATGGACAACTTTTATCTGAACCTCGCCGTGTACGATCTCCAGGCGTTCCTCGACAGCGCCAGCGCTCCGCGCGCGAACGCCGTGTTTCACTACGGGCGTCCTGAGAAAGGCCACGGCTGGCAACATACGACGGAGGCCAACCTCGTTCGGGAGATGGCCGACTTCATCACCGCCCACGCGCCGGCCGGCGAGAACTCGACGCAGTGGAGGTACTAGGTAGCAGGACTTAACTGCAAAGTAAAAACTACCGGCAGGCGGCGGTCGGCCGAACCGGCTGGTGGCCGCGGGCTCTTCGAGTGGCGTTTTCGGAATAACGCTCCCCGCAGCAAGCTCACCAAGCTTACGGCTCCGTGCTTCCCTTCTGTGGATGCCGTTCCGCGCCCAGATCGATTGCCCGCCTTGACCGCTCCAGCAATCCTCTCGCTGCCGTCGATCGGTTAACCGCCCTGGCAGGGACTGACGAGGAATATCGACGCGGCGTGCCCGATAGTTACGATCAAAAAAGTCAAGCTGACCAGAACGCCCGACAACGCCATGAAACGAGTGCGACCTTCTCCCGTCTCGAGCAACGCCGTCGGTTGCGCATGCTCGCTCGCCTTGCCCGATCCCCGGTGATGCTCTTCGCGTGTCCGCGTCCAGTCACGCCAGGAAACCGCCGCGCCGGCGATGCACAGCGCGATCGCCGCCAGGCTCACCGCGAACACGATCCCGCGCAACCCACCCACCGTCGGCGTCGAAAGGGGCGAGAGCCGCGGAAAGCATCCGTGCGACGCGACCGCTGAATCGACCAAAGTCTGCACCGTCCATCCCAAGGGTCCGGCCAGAAACCCGAACCACAATCCGCTGAGCGCGACGCGCCCCCGAGCAGGTGCCGGATGCTCGGCCATGCTAGCGGAGGTGCGGGGTGATGTAAAGCGACGTGAACACCGCTAGCCATACGGCATCGACGAAGTGCCAGTACAGTGCGACGTTCGTTATCGCTTCATGGCGGCCGGCGCTGAAATGCCCGCGCGCGGAGCGCACGAACACCACTGCCAGCATCAGCAAGCCCACGATGACGTGGGCGCCGTGGAATCCCGTGATCGTGTAGAAGAGCGAGCCGTAAGCGTCGTGAGTCATCGAGAACTTTTCGCGGCCGTACTCGACCACCTGCAGCGAAATGAAAACGACACCGAGCACGATTGCCGTACCCAGCCACGCAACAAGGTGTGCATTGCTGTTTCGCCTGATTCCACGCGCAGCCAGCCACACAGCGATGCTGCTCGAGATCAGGATAAGAGTATTGATTGCGGGGAGGCCGATGCGCGGCACCACGGCGGGCCACGGATTCGTCGATATCGAGCCCAGATAGTAGTAGCTGAAGAGAAGGTAGCCGAAGAACGCCGCCTCGGTGGCTACGAGGCACGCCATTCCCCACCAGCCGATGTTGTGACGGCCAGATGCACCCACGGGCAGCTCGCCGAACTGCGTTTCCGTCTCGCGCTCCTCGGTCATCACACGCTTCGGCCAGAGCCACGCGATGACGCACACCGCCGACGCCAGCGCGCCGATCGCCGCGAGCCAGACCAGGCCAAACAGCAAACCGTAGCCGATTACGCCGATCGAAATCGCCAGCGCCAGCGGCAGGTAAGTGTCCTCCGGCATCTGCAGCACCGCCTTTGGCTCGGCATCGAGAGGCGACGTCGCAAAAGTCTCGCGACCGTCGGCGAGCAACGGTCCGCGCGCCAGAATCGAGCGCGACGCGCCTTCGCCAAGTCTGTCCTCCCAGAGTGGATGCCGGCTACCGACGGTCGGAATCACCGCGAAGTTGTACGGGGGCGGCGGGGATGAGACGCTCCACTCCAGCGTTCCCGCGTCCCACGGATTCGGCCCAGCGATGCGTCCGTTGCGTCGACTGATCCAGACGTTGACGGCGAAGAGCGCCACCCCGATGGCGAACACGAACGCTCCGACCGTCTCGATCAGATTGTAGGTGTCCCAACCAAGACCGGCGGGGTAGCTATAGATGCGGCGCGGCATGCCGAGCAAGCCGACGATGTGCATCGGAAAGAAGACCAGATTCACGCCGACGAAGAGCGTCCAGAAATTCCAGGTGCCGAGCCGCTCGTCCATCATGCGGCCGGTCATCTTCGGGAACCAGTAGTAGACGCCGGCGATGACCGGGAAGACGTTGATCCCAACCAACACGTAGTGCAGGTGCGCGACGACGAAGTAGGTGTCGGTGAGCTGCCAATCGAGAGGGACCGCGGCGGTCATCACCCCGCTCACTCCGCCTATAACGAAGAGCGCGATGAAGCCGAGCATGAATTTCATCGGTGCCGGGTACCACGGCTTGCCATCCCAGAGAGTGCCGAGCCAGGCGAAGATGGCGACCGCGCTCGGGATCGTGATGAAGATGCTGGCGGCGCCGAAGAACGCGAGCGCCAACGGCGCGATGCCGGTCGCGAACATGTGATGCAGCCACACTCCGAAGCCGATCATCGCCGTCATCACCGTCGAGAGCGCGACGAAGGTGTACCCGACGAGCGGACGGCGGCAGAACGTCGGGAGCGCGTCGGAGACGATCCCCATCGCCGGCAGCACGATCACGTACACCCACGGATGCCCGAACATCCAGAACAGATGCTGCCACAACAGCGGGTGTCCGCCGGCCGCCGGATCGTAGAAGTGGGTGCCGATGCGGCGATCGAGGTAAAGCATCGCCGCCGCGGCGCTGAGCGCGGGCAGCGCAAACAGATTCGCGATCGAAGCAGTGAGGGTGCCCCAGACGATGACCGGCATCCTGTTGATCGACATGCCGGGTGCGCGGGTCTTGAACAGCGTGGTGATGAAATTCACCGACCCCACCGTCGTCGACACCGCCAGCAGAATCAGGGTCAAGGCGTAGAAGTCGATGTTGAGACCGGGGTTGTATGCCCGCGCCGCGTATGGCACGTAGTCAAACCAACCAGCGTTGGGCATCGCCCCCAACGGCAGGCTCGTATACAGAAAGATTCCCGCAACGAGATAGGTCCAGTACGACAGCGCATTGAGGCGCGGGTACGCCATGTCGCGCGCGCCGAGCATGAGCGGCCAGACGTAATTGCTGAATCCGGACAGAACGGGCGCGGCGTAGAGGAAGATCATCGTCACACCGTGCATGCTGAACAGCTCGTTGTACGTGCCGGCGGAGAGCACCCGCTCTCCACTGACGGCGAGCTGGCTCCGCATCAGCAGCGCTTCTATTCCCCCGATGACGAGGAAAAGAATCGAAGTGACGAGGTATCGCTTGCCGATGGTCTTGTGGTCCACGCTCGAGATGGCGCCGCGCCAGCCTCGAGGGGTTTCCCAGATTTCGTTGAGGCGGCCGACCGGGGCCGCTTCGGCAAGGACAGCGCTCATCTCATTCCAGCGTTTCGAGGTACGCGACCACTGCCCGCAGCTCGGCGGCATCGAGCGGGATGGCGGGCATCCGCGCGCCTTCCTTTATCGTGGGCGCGTTTTCAATCCACCGCGCAAGATTCGCGGGTGTGTTCTCGAGTGCGCCTGCGCCGATGGTGGGGCGCGACGCAAAGTGCGTGAGCTCAGGAGCGAGCCGGCCGAGCGCGGGGGTGCCTGATATGGTGTGACAGGCGCCGCAGGATCTGAAGAATACGGTTTGTCCGACCACCGCTTCGCGGGTGGCGGGCGCGGGAGCTTCCGACCGGCGCTGCTGCGCCCACTTGTTGAAGGCAGCCGGCGATTCAGCGGTGACGGCGAACGCCATCGCGGCGTGCTGGAGCCCGCAGTACTCGCCGCACATCCCGCGCGAGGTGCCGGCACGCTCTGCCTCCAGCCACATCTCGTTGGTCTGTCCGGGTATCACATCCATCTTGCCGGCGATCTGCGGCAGCCAGAAGCTGTGGATGACATCGGTGCTGTGCAGCCGCACGCGTACCGGAATCCCGACCGGAAGATGAACTTCGTTCGCCGTGGTGAAGCCGAGCTCGGGATTGGATGCGTCGCTATAGGTGACTTCCCACCACCACTGATGTCCGGTGATGTCCATTGTCAGCGAGGGAACCGACGGCGGATGGGTTGCGGCAGTGAGCGTCACCATCGTCGCAACGAAGACGGCGACCAGCACGACTATGGTTGTCCCGGTGCCGACGTAGATCCAGCCGAGGCCGGAGTTGATGCGCGTGCGCTCGACGGAAGCGTTCGTCTCTCGTTCGCCGCGGTGCCGCATGATTCCGGCGACGACTGCGATGCAGACGATGATCACCACTGCGCAGGAGATCGCGGTTAGCCAGACGCCGAGCTTGCCTTCACTGCGTCCGGCGCGTCCCGTGGCGTCGAGGTAGGAGCTGGTGCCGTTGCAGGCCGCCAGCAGCGCGATCGATGAGAAAGGTGCGAAGCGGATCCGCGATCGCCGATCAGTGGACATTGTTCCGACCCTTGAGCGTGCTCCCCGACGTCGTGTCATTGTCAGCGAGGTCACCCTGCCGGGCGCGGTCGGCGAGGCCGGCCGGGAACGCTCCGCCCTTGGCCTGGATGTATGCAACGACCTTCCATATCTCGACCGCGGGAATCGAGCGGCCCCAGGCGGGCATGCCCTGGGGACGACCCTCGAAAATCGATTTGTAGATGTCGGCAGGCGACCCGCCGTAGCGCCAATAGGTATCGATCAGATTGGGCCCCATTCCGCCCTTTAGATCGTAGCCATGACAACTCGCGCAATTCATGTTGACGAACAGCTCGTGGCCCGCCTTGATTGCGGCCATGTCCGTCGCGTACGGATTCTTGATGCTCGTCTCGAAGGTATTGTTGCCGGCACCGGCGAGATCGCCGATGGCGACGCGCGCGAGATTTCCCTCAGGCGGCAGTCCCGTGCTGTCGGTGAGATTGACCGTGCCCACCTGCTGTGGAAGCGTGCGATCGCCGACTGCACCGCCGCGCACATCCTGGGTGTCGTTGCGACAGCCAATCGTCGCGCTGGCAACGATCGCGACGCTGGCGACAATCACGAGGCGATGATTTGGTCGGCCGGTCAATGTTTCTTCCCTCCCTGATCCGGCGTAGATCCCGAGCCACTGCCGGTGCGCGCCGGCTGGGTCGCCGGGATCGCGTTGCTCAGTGCAAAGACGTAATAGGTGCTTCCTCGCGCCGGGAATCCCGGTTGGCTCGCGGTGGTCATTGCGCCGCCACCGACTCCGGCGGCGACGGCCACGTATTGGTGGCCGTCGGGAGCGCGATAGGTCATCGGCGCGCTGATGATTCCCGAGCCGAGCTTGCGCGACCACAGAACTTTGCCGGTGCGCGCATCGACGGCGCGGAACCAGCCATCGACGGTGCCGTAGAAAACGACGTCGCCAGCGGTGACGAGAGCGCCGCTGTAAACGAGGAATGGCTCGGGAATGCTCCACACCTTGCGGCCTGCCGCGGCATCGAAAGCGGCCAGCTCACCATAGTTCCCACCCGGCCCGACGTGCCGAGTCATCTCGGCGCCCCAGTAGGGAGTGCCAGCGATGTAGCCAACCTCGCGGCCCTTGTAGTCCATGCAGATGTTCTGGACGGGCACGTAGAACAACCCGGTGCGCGGGGAAAATGCCGCCGGCTCGAAATCCTTGACGCCGACATCGGCCGGACAGATGTCGCGCACCCACCGTCCCGGCGGTACGGTGTGCTTCTCGGGGACGACGATCGGCATTGCCGTTTTGGGATCGATGCCCGACGCCCAGTTCTCGTGGCCGAACGGTTTGGCGACGAGCACTTCTCCCGTGACGCGATCGATGGTATAGGCGAAGCCGTTGCGATTGAACTGAACCATCACCTTGCGCGTCTGCCCATTGACCGGCAGATCGACGAGGATGTTCTCATTGACGCCGTCGTAGTCCCACTCGTTGTGGGGAGTGAAAACGTAGGCCCAGCGCGCCATGCCGTCGCCGACGTTGCGCGCGAACACTCCGCTGGTCCACAGGTTCAGACCGGGTCGCTGGTCCGCGTTCCACGGTCCGGTGTTGCTGGTGCCGTGATAGATCTCGTGCAGCTCGGGGTCGTAAGTCACCCAGCCCCACACTGCGCCGGCGCCGTGCTTCCAGGCACCGGCCGGCCATGTCGTCACGCCGAGATCCTTCCCGCGGAGCCATGGATAGAACGGCTTGAAATCGGCGCCGATGCGCACCATGCTGTCGGGCCCGACGCTGAATGCGCGCCACAGCTCCTTGCCCGTATTCGCATCGAGAGCGGCGAGCCAGCCCGCCACTCCCATCTCGCCGCCCGAATTCCCAACGTACACTTTGCCCTCGGCGGCGAGCGGCGCCATGGTCATCGTGGTGCCGTCCTCGACGTTGGCGAGCTTGGTGCGCCACAATTCCTTGCCGGTGTTGACGTCCACGGCGACCGTGTGATCATCGAGGAGATTGTAGATCAGCTTCCCGTCGTAAATCGCCGCACCCCGGTTGACCGCGTCGCAGCAGGCCTTGCCGACTGCAATCGGTGATGGATTCGGCTCGTACTTCCACTTGAGCACGCCGCCTGGTTTGGTGAGATCGATCGCGAAGGCACGATTGGGGAAGGGCGACACGATGAACATGGTGTTGCCGGCAACGAGCGGCGTCATCTCGTGGCCATAGTGCGACTCGCCGTCGTCGAAGGTCCAGGCAAGCTGCAGCTGAGCGACATTTGCAGTGCTGATCTCTGCGAGCGGTGAGTACCTCGTGCCGGCGTAGTCGCGCGACGGCATCAACCAGTCGCCATCGCCCGCGTTTGGCGGAAGCCAGTTGGCTCCGCGGGCAAGCATGTCCGGAAGCGCCACACCCGCATCGGATCGCGTCGCGGCTGATGCGGAGGCGGGCGAGAAGGCGGCGGTGCGGCCGGGATTGTCTTTGGTGCCGCAGCCGTACGCGGCGACTACCATCACCAAAGTGGTCGCGATACGGATTGTATCGACGATTCGGTGTCGGTCGCGTGGATTCTGAATCACAACGGAGTCTCGGTGCTGAAGGCGTCTGGGTGTGTCGTTTCGCACCTGGCGCACAATTCAGGCCGAACTGCTGTAATACAGTTGCAGTAGATTGGCGGCGAAGGCAGGGTCTGCTGTACAATAGAAGCTGAACAATTACTTCCCGTACGGAGGCTCGATGGCAGGCGCGCCCAGCCGCCGACCGCGACCGCGGCGTCGTGGCGAGATCACCGAGGTCCTGCGTAGCCGCATTCTCTCGGGGCTCCACGTCGGGTCTCTCGCCGGCGGTGAGCGTCTGCCAGGTGCGCGCGCGCTCGCCGCGGAGTTTGGTGTCAACGAACGAATGGTGCTCGCGGCGCTGCGCACGCTCGCCGAGGAAGGGTTCATCCAATTGCGATCGCGATCGGGTGCGTACGTCACACCGCCACGTTCGCTCGGTGAACGAGTATTGCCGGATGTCGGCGCGTGGATCGTTGGGATGCTCGTTCAGGCGCGCTCGCGAGGTCTCGCGCCGCGCGAGATCCCGATTTATCTGCAGCGTGTCCTCGACACCCGCCGAATTCGCGCCGCCTGCATTGAATGCAACGCCGACCAGCTCGATCTGTTGTGCTCGGAGCTGAAGTCCGATTTCGGCTACGAGACGCGCGGAGTCATGACGGATGGTATGGAGCGCTCGGATGCAGTCCTGCACAGCGACGTCCTCGTCACGACGGTTTTTCATTCGACTGAAGTGCAGGCACTGGCGCGACGCCTCGGGAAACCCTGCGTGGTGGTGACGCTCAATCCGAATCTGATCAAGGAGATCGGCGAACGCTTGAGGAGCGGCCCGTTGTACTATGTCGCCACCGATACGCGATTCGAGCGCAAGCTCAGAAACATGATGGAGGGACTCGGCCCGCTCAGCAATCTCCGGGTCGTGCTGGTCGGCCGCGACGATCTCGATGCGATTCCTCGCGACGCGCCGACCTTCGTCATGTCGAGCGCGCGCGAGAAAGTTCTCGAGCGCTATGGTCCCACGGGTGGGCCAGGTCGCCCGATGCACCCGCCGCGGCTTTTCTCCGACGAAAGTGCCCGAGATCTCCTGGCGCTGATGGTGCGCGCGAACACAGTTGCCCTCGCGGCGGGCCTCCGATAGTACCCAGAGTTGTACACCTTGCTGAAAAAGCAACTTGACAGCCACAGGTAGCGGTGCGAACTACATCAACAGCCTGCGGCGGAGTTGGTCGTACGACCCAATCCCGTTTTGGAGACAAGTCAAAGCACCCGTGTACATAATGCTCGGCGGGCTCGACCGCTCGGTGCCGACCGGGGAAACCGCGCCGGCATTTCGCAAGGTGTTCAGAGAATCACGCAATCCCGACGCGACGGTGCGCGTCGTTCCGCAGGGGAATCACGGCTTGCTCGAAGCGCTCACCGGCTTCGATAGTGAAGCGAGATTCCTTGCCTACTATCTGCGTGGATTTCAGAACAGCGTGGCGAGTTGGATCCGGGAGCGGGTCGGGCTGGCCGGACTAACTGCAAAATAAAAACTACCGGCAGGCGGCCGGTGGCCGAACCGGCTGGTGGTTGCGGGCCTCTCGAGTGGCGTTCGCGTAGGTCCCCCGCCTAGGTCAGTCAGGCTCCCCGCAGCAAGCTCACCAAGCTTTAAGCTCCGTGCTTCCGTTCTGTGGATGCCGTTACGCGCCCAGATCGATTCCCCGCCGTGATCAAGGCCGGTTGCGCTATCCCCTGTCCGACGTACAATTGCAAGGCATGCAACTCGATCGACGGCGTTTCCTCCAGGTCTCTGCGCTCGGCGTCGCAGCCGCGATCGTATATCCCGCCTGCGAAGGCTCCGCTCGCCGCGCCGCCGAAGTCGACAAGCCGCACCTCCTCGATATGCTCGGCGCCGACCGCGTTCGCGCCATCGGCAAGCGCTACGTCGCCAGCACGCCGAACGAGAACACCGCTGATGCGTTGCGCGCCGCGATCTCGAAATCCCGTAATCAGTCGCGAGTCCCGCTGATGCCGAGGTCGATCGACGACCAGGTCCGCGAAGATTTCATCAACGGCAACACCGTCCTCGTCGATGGCTGGGTACTGTCGGTCACCGAAGCAAGGCAAGCCGCGTTGTTCGCCCTCAGCGCTTAGTGCACACTGACGCGCGGTCGCTCGACAACGGAACGACACTTCAGGGCGACCTCTGCATCGTCGGCGCCGGCGCGGCGGGAATCACCATTGCCCGCGAGCTCGCCAACACTCCTCTGAAAGTTCTGCTGCTCGAGGGCGGCGGCTTTGAGTTCGATCCCAAAATGCAGGAGCTCTATCGCGGCGAGAACGTCGGGCTGCCGTACTTCCCGCTCCAGGCCGCGGCGCTCCACTACTTCGGGGGCACCACCAATCACTGGGCCGGGTGGTGCTCGACCTACGAGCCGATCGATTTCGAGAAGCGCGACTGGGTTCCGTACAGCGGCTGGCCGATTCGGCGCGAAGATCTCGGTCCGTACTACGCGCGCGCGCAAAGCATTCTCGACCTCGGGCCCTACAAGTACGACCCCGCCGACTGGAAGAATGGCGACGACGAGCGCGTCCCGATGCTCGGCGATTCCAAAGCCGTTTACACGAAGATGTGGCAGTTCAGTCCACCGACGCGCTTCGGCACCAGGTTCCGCGACGAGATCGTCAACGCGCCCAACATCCACCTCTACACCAACGCCAACGTCGTCGAGGTGATTGCCAACGACGCGCTAACCAGCGTGCAGTCGGTGCGCATCCGCGGCTTCGACGGCAAGGAGATTCGCGCCCGCGCCAGGCGGTTCGTCCTTGCCTGCCACAGCATCCAGAATGCGCGACTTCTTCTCGCGTCGAACCATCAGGCGCGCGAAGGTCTGGCGAACGAGAACGATCTCGTCGGCCGATTCTTCATGGAGCATCTCGAGATGCCGGCCGGCGAGCTGGTGCTCGCCGATCCTGCAAAAACTTCGACGAAGATTTACGCGCTCGATTTCGCCAAGCGCACTCCGCGCGGCGAGCTCGCCATCTCGCCCGCCGCCGCGCGCGAGCACCGCGTCCTGAACGGGACATGCTCGGTCGAGCCTGGCAACCTCGGTGACGAAGTCAAAAGCACGTTCCAGTTTCTCGATACGACTCTCATGAACGCGCAGCGGGCGTGGGAGAACGGCGGGCGAAAAGGGCCGCCACCGCTCGCTTCCGCCGAGCAGGCTCCGGCGCCGCGCGCGGAAGGATTGCCGCGCTTCTACCATCTGGTGTCGCGGCAGGAGCAATCTCCGAATCCCGATTCGCGCATCACGTTGAGCACCGAAAAGGACGCCCTCGGAATGCCGCGCGCGAAGCTCAATTGGCAGATGACCGAGCTCGACAAACGATCGATGCGCACCTTCTACCAGGTGCTCGGCGCGGAGATGGGGCGCACCGGCACGGGCCGCATCCAGATCCACGAGTGGTTGCTCAGCGACGACAAGTCGTGGCCGAGCTTCATCAGTGGCGGCTGGCACCACATGGGGACGGTGCGGATGGCGAGCGATCCGCGGCAGGGCGTGGTCGATGCGAACTGTCGGGTGCACAGTCTCAACAATCTTTATATAGGGGGGTGCGCTGTTTATCCGACGGCGGGAGCGGTGAATCCGACGCTGACGCTGGTGGCGATTAGCTTGCGGCTGGCGGAACACCTCAAGGCTGCGAACTGAGTACTCGGACCAACTGCATCGACAATTGCGAACTGATTGAGGACGCGAACGAGCGCTTTAGCAGTTGTACGCGTCCTCAATTAGCTCGCACTCGTCGATGCCGTTAGTTCGAGTACTCAATCCAAAGCTCCAAGCCCGATTGCTCCGGGCTATCAGCTAGGCAGATCCCCGCAGTGCGCAATTTTGTCGGCACCCGCATTGCGTGCGTCTGAGCGCAGTCCCTTCTCCCACCACCCGACATTGGACAATCGCAATATTCTCATCTCCGGGGCCGGCATCGCCGGCCCAACACTCGCTTATTGGCTGCTCGAGCGCGGATTCACGCCGACGATCGTGGAGCGCGCGCCGGCATTGCGCACCGGCGGATACGTCGTCGACTTCTGGGGCGTCGGCTATGATGTCGCCGAGCGCATGAAGCTGCTTCCGGCGCTCTACGAGGATGGTTATCTCATCGACGAAGTACGATTGGTCGATTCCTCAGGGAAGCGCATCACCGGCTTCGATGCCCGGCTCGTCCGCAAAGCGACGGGCAATCGATTCGTGAGCGTCATGCGCAGCGATCTCTCCCGGCGAATCTACGATCTCATTGATGGTCGCGTCGAAACTATCTTCGGCGATACTATCACTTCTATCAGTCAGGACCGGTTCGGCGTCTCCGTCACCTTCCAGCGCACCGAGCCGCGCCGGTTCGACCTGGTCGTCGGCGCCGACGGCCTCCACTCCAGGGTTCGCTCCCTCGCGTTTGGCAATAGCGGTAGTCAGGAGAAATATCTCGGCTACTACGTCGCGGCGTTTACCGCGGATAACTACCCACACCGCGACGAGAGCGCGTACGTCAGCTACTCGGTCCCTTGTAGGACCGTGGCGCGCTATGCGCTGCGCGGAAATCGCTCCGCGTTCTTTTTCATCTTTTCCGAGGGAGAGATGCTCGACGTCTATCCCCACGACGTCGCGAAGCAGAAGGCGATTCTCAGCAACAGGTTCTCCGACGTCGGCTGGGAGTGTCCGGAGATCCTGGCCGCACTGGGGCCCGCTGCCGATTTCTACTTTGATTCCTGCTCGCAGATGCGGATGCCCGAATGGTCGCGCGGGCGGGTCGTGCTGGTGGGCGATGCTGCGTACTGCCCGTCACTCCTCGCCGGCGAAGGATCGGGGCTCGCGATGGCAGGAGCGTACGCCCTCACCGATGCTCTCTGCGTGACGGGCGAGAATTACCTCGCCGGGTTTGCGCGATACCAGGATCGGTTCAAGCCGTTCGTCGACAAGAAGCAGCGCGCCGCGACGCGGATGGCGTGGTGGTTCGCGCCGCGCACGAAATGGCAGATCCGGATGAGAGATATCGCCACCGACTTGATGAACACGCCTTACCTTGGTGAGCGCCTGATCGCGCGATCGTTCGCCGACTCGTATCAGCTGCCAGCATAAGCCCGGAACCAGACCGTTAGTCCGAGTACTCAATTACAGTTCTTTTCCCGGCGCGAGGTGGACTGTCTGGGTCGGAAACGCAAAGGAGCTGCCCGCTCTCTCGACGACATCCATGAACTGCACCAGGATATCCTGCCTGATCGCCTGGAACTCTCCCCAATCGGTGGTCTGAAACCAGGCCATGACCTCGATGTTGAGCGACGACGCAGCGAGCTCGCTGAATCGCACGACGACGGCGTCGGGCCAGATCTTGGGGTGGCCGCGCAACGCCGCCTCGAATCCGGCGAGGGCGCTGCGCAGCTGCGCGGCGGTCGTCTCGTAGACCAGTCGGATCACGGTCGCGAATCGCAACCGATCGCGCTCGCTGAAAGATTCCAGCCTCATGTCGGCGAGCTTGCCGTTGGGAATGGTGATGATGGTGCGATCCAGGGTACGAAAGCGGGTCGATCGCAGGCCGATCGCCTCGACGGTGCCGACGAAGTCTTCGATCTTGACGAAGTCGCCTTCGCGAAACGGCTGATCGACGCCGATCGAGAACGCGCCGAACAGATTCTCGACGGTCTTCTGCGCGGCGAGCGCCAGCGCCAATCCGCCGATGCCGAGTCCGGCGACGAGACTCGCCACGGGATAGCCGAAGACCGACAGCGCGGCGATGACGGCGATGGCGAGCAGCACTGCCTTCGCCGCGCGCGCGCCGAGCGGAACCAGCGCCCGGGACGCCGGCACTCTGGCCGCCCAGGCCGAGCGCAGCGCCAGCAGTCGCGTGACATCTACGATCCGCCAGACCGCCCAGAAGAAGTCGGTAAGCAGCGCCACCCGCGCGACGCGGCGGATGTCGGTTGCCAATCCGGCGTCGAGGCGCAGAAAGGGGAGGAGCACCAGCGCGGCGGCGACCGTGAAGGCGACGGTGAGCGGATCGAGCAGCCGATTGACCACCTCATCGTCCCAGCGCGCACTGCTGTGCTTCGAGGCGGTGAGCAGCGCGACGCGCAGCACCCGGCTCGCGGCCCAGCCGATCAGCGCGGCCACGGCGAGGGTGAGCAACGGCACCAGCCATCGCCACAGGATGTCGTTGTAAAGATTGCCGTTCATGGTTATCATAATACGTGGGAGCCCACGCATTGCAAGCCGCTGACGTATTGAGTGGAGTCAGGCGCCTGGAGCGCGGGTTGCGCCTCGCCGCGCGAGCCGCCGAGCGCGCGACGGGACTGACGGCGGCGCAGCTGTTCGTGCTCGAGGAGCTGGCCGCGTCGGAGTCGTCGTCGCTGTCGGACCTGGCATCGCGCACCCACACCGATCGAAGCTCGGTGTCGGCAGTGATCGACAAACTGGCGGCGGCGGGCCTGGTGAAGCGCTCGCCTTCGCCGGACGACCGGCGCCGGATGGAATCGCAGATCACCCGGCGCGGGCGCGCGGTGCTCCGACGGGCACCGCTTTCACCGACGCAAGGATTGGTGCGAGCCGTCGGCAGACTTTCTGCCACCAGGGTGCATCAACTCGCCACCGCGTTGGCCGCTCTCAACGACGAGCTCGGCTACACGCAGGAGTCCATGCTGTTCGAGGAGGAACGGAAATGACGAACCGCCGATCCAGCCAGCCCGCACTCGTCACTGTCAAGGCGCATCTTGCGACCACATCGACGACGTCACACTCGAACGATCGGGCTTCGTACGTTCTTCCGGCCCGCGAGCTCATTCAATTTCGGCTCGGCCATGAGCGCGTCGACATCAGGCGCTGGCCCGTCTTTGCGGCTGACGGCCGTTTGATCGGCGCGGTCGACAAGCTGATGGTCGAAGCGGCGTCGCGGAAGGTGCGCTACGTCACCGTATCGCTGATCGAGAACGCGGTGCACGATTATTCGCCCACTGCTCCAGGCAGTGTGTTGGTGCCAATCGGCGTAGTGCAGCGGCTCGACGATCGGCAGGCGATCACCCTCACCCGACTCGAGAGCAAGCTGGTTGGTGGCGCGCCGCGGCTTCCTGCCCGCGCGATCACCCGCGGGGACGAAGATGCAACGCTGGCCGGTTACGGGATGCTGACCTCCCGCGAAATGGCAGCAACGGATTTCTACCAGAGAGCGGAATTCGACGACGCGCCGCTTTTGAGCTGAGACAGTCCCGCGATGAGCGCAATCCTCGGCCTTGGCACCGCCGCGCTGGGACGACCAGGGTATGTAACCCTGAACCACGCCGGCGATCTGAGCGGCGACTATTCCGTGGCTGCGATGGAGTCGAACGCCCACGCAGTATTCGATGCGGCGTTCGGGCTGGGGGTGCGCTACTTCGATGCCGCACGTTCTTATGGGCGAGCGGAGGACTTCGTCGCGTCGTGGCTCACGGAGCGCCAAATCGCGCGGGACGCGATCGTCATCGCGTCGAAGTGGGGGTACACCTACACCGCGGGCTGGTCGACGACCGCCGAGCAGCATGAAGTGAAGGATCACTCACTCGCGACTTTCAATCGACAATTGGGCGAAAGTCTGGAGCGACTCGGGCCGTATCTATCGCTCTATCAGATCCATTCCGTCACCGCCGAGAGCAGGACTCTGGAAGACGTGGGTCTGATCGATGCGCTGGCGCGCTTGACGGAGAAGGGGATCAGAGCGGGTTTGACGGTGAGCGGGCCGGGGCAGGATGTCGCGATTCGTCGGGCGATCGCGGTGCGGCGGGATGGAGTGCGGGTCTTCGAGTCGGTACAGGCGACGTGGAATCTGTTTGAGAGGGGAGCGGAGTCTGCGCTGCGCGACGCGCGCGCGGAGGGGATGAAGGTCGTGGTGAAGGAGGCGCTGGCGAACGGTCGGCTCACTGACGGCAACCACGAAGCTGATGCGGTCTTGTCGCCAGTCCTCGGCAGGATTCGGCGAATCGCGGAGTCGCGTGGCACTACTATAGATATGCTTGCGCTGGGGGCGGCGCTGGCGAGGCCGTGGGCGGACGTCGTCCTGAGCGGGGCGGCGACGGTTGCGCAGCTAAAGGCGAATGCGGGGGCGAGAGGGTTTGTGTTCGACGCCGGACTCGAGGCGGCGCTGGGGGAGATTGCTGTCGGGTCGGAGGAGTACTGGAGGGCGAGGACGGGGTTTGGGTGGAACTGATTTGACGGACTTTATTTTCCAGTTTGGCCCTCAGTCCTCGACCCCCACCTGAAATGGCGGTGTCAGCACCCCGTCAGTATTTTCTGCCGTCCGCCGAGAGAGAGGTCGTTTGCCTGAACCCCTTGAACACGTTCAGCGCGGCTTCACCGCCTACACTATCGAGCGCGAGCTCGGCAGGGGCGGAATGGCAACCGTCTATCTCGCCCACGACAAAAAGCACGATCGCAACGTTGCGATCAAAATCCTTCACGCCGAGCTCGCCGCGATGCTCGGCACCGAGCGCTTCCTCGGCGAGATAAAAGTCACCGCGCATCTCCAGCATCCGCACATCCTCGGACTGATCGATTCCGGGACGCTTGGCGAAGAGACGGGCGAGCTGGAGGGACGACCGTACTACGTGATGCCGTTCGTCGACGGCGAATCACTGCGAGATCGCCTCGAGAGGGAGGGACAGCTTCCGGTCGCCGACGCGGTTCGCATCGCAACGGAAGTTGCCAGCGCGCTGGATTACGCGCATCGGCACGGCGTCATCCACCGCGACATCAAGCCGGCGAACATTCTCCTACACGACGGCAGCGCGATCGTCGCCGATTTCGGTATCGCGCTCGCGATCACTCAGGCAGGCGGAGAGCGCATGACCCAAAGCGGACTGTCCGTCGGCACTCCGACCTACATGAGCCCGGAGCAGGCCACCGCCGAGCGTACGATCTCGGCTCGCAGCGACATTTACGCGTTGGGCGCGGTGACTTACGAGATGCTGTCGGGCGAGCCGCCGTTCACGGGACCGAACGTGCAGGCAATCGTCGCGAGAGTTCTGATGGAGGACCCGCGTCCGCTGCGCATCCACCGTCGGAGCATTCCGCCTCACGTCGAAGCCGCGGTCGGCAAAGCGCTCGAGAAGATTCCGGCCGACCGGTTCGCGTCCGCGCACGAATTCGCCGAAGCGCTGAACAACCGCTCGTTCACTGTGGCGTCAACGACGCACGCGACCGCTGCGTCGCCAGATGCGGTCCGCTACCGCAATATGTTCTACGGCGTCACCGCTGCGGCGCTCCTTTTTCTCGGCCTCGCCGCCGTCGCCTGGTTGCGGCCGCCGGCCACGGCGCCGGTCGCGCGGTACACGCTCGTCTTCGACTCCAGCGAAGCGATGGCTCCGCTCGGCGACTACAATGGACGCCTCGCCATCTCTCCGGATGGATCGCACTTCGCATACGTTGGTGCGGCGGGTCAACGTCTGCTCATCCGCGCCCGAAACGCATTGCACGCGGTTCCGGCGCGCGGCACCGACGCGGCTGTAACACCGTTTTTCTCTCCCGATGGGAAAAGCGTCGGCGGCATCGTCGACCGGCAGGGGTTGACCATAGCGCCCGTCGATGGCGGTCCGGCGATTACGGTTGCGACTCCATTGGTGGGAACTGCCGGCGCATCGTGGGGAAAGGACGGTTTCATCTACGTCGATGCCAGCGCCTCTTCGCTCGGCGGAGGACTGCTGCGCATCGAAGCGAAACCGGGCGCTGCGCCGCGGGCGTTCACGGTGCTCGATACCGCCAGCGGCGAGACCGACCATGCGTGGCCGGATGTCCTGCCCAACGGTAAGGGTGTGATCTGCACCGTCGTGTTCAGCGCCACCGAAGCGGCAAAACGCGGATCGCCTTACTCGATCGCCGTCGCCGAGGTGCCTTCGGGCAAGCACCGCATAGTGTTGGACGGCGCGATCCACGCGATCTACTCGGCATCCGGACACCTCGTCTACGTCACGACGAACAACGTGCTGATGGCGGTACCGTTCGATCAGAAGTCGATGAAGATCAGCGGTGAGCCGATCGCGCTCGTCGAGGGTGTGCGCACGGGGAGTTATGGGTCGACCGATCTCGCCATCTCGCGGACCGGCACGCTCGTGTACGGGATGTCCGACGGCACCGACCGCGAGCTCGTCTGGGTGACGCGCGACGGCAAGATAGACCAGGTCGATCCCGAGTGGCGTGCGCCGATCCAGGATCCAGCGCTGTCGCCCGACGGAAAACGCGTTGCCGTATCGATCAGGGATGCGAACGGCGCGACGAACGTGTGGATCAAGCAGCTCGATCGCGGTCCGAGCATCAAGGTGTCGCTGGATGGCCGGTCGAACATCAATCCTGCCTGGACCGCCGACGGCCGGTCGGTGACTTTTGCGTCGAATGCGGGCGGGCGGCTGCAGCTATGGACGGAGGCCGCCGACGGCGCCGGTCAGCCGAGGCTGGAGTTTCGCGATCAGCGCGGCGTCGCTGGGCCGGTGTGGTCGCACGATGGGCAGTGGCTGCTGCTGTTCACTGATTTCAACGCGCCGGGTGCGAGCGATGTCGTCGGATTCCGGCCGGGGATGGACAGCGCCGCGGTCCCGCTGATCGCGACGAGATTTTACGAGGCCGCGCCGCAGCTGTCGCCCGACGGCCGTTGGCTCGCCTACACATCGTCGGAAACGGGGCAGCCCCAGATCTACGTCACGCCATTTCCGGCGACGAAATCGGGGAAGTGGGCGATATCGACGAGAGGGGGGACGTTGCCGCGCTGGTCGCACAGCGGAAAGGAGCTCTTTTTCGTCGA
>DASSNV010000157.1:0-7768 GCA_035701245.1 Gemmatimonadaceae bacterium
CGTACGGATGGGAGTTCTCTCGCGCTGCCTGGCCATGTCTCTTCAGTGTGGTAAGGACTTTCTGGTTGCGCCCGCGGCAATATACAACCCACTCGGCACGAGCTCGACGATCGTCAGCCAAAGCCGGGCGGCGATGGCGACTAGCGCCGCGTCGGCTTCGTTGGCGAGTCCGAGCTGGGTCATGAATGCGGCGAGTGTCAGCTCTCTCACGCCCAGACCGGCGGGCGCGATTGGTGAGATGAAACCGAGGAGGTACGCGGCGGTGTAAACTGCGATGTACGAGGACAGTTCGCCAGCCGCTGTGCCGAGCAAGCCACGCACAAAAAGCTCGAAGGCGACACCGTAGAAGAGCCAGGAGAGAGCGCTTGCAACGGCGGCAGTCCACACACTGGTACGTGGAATCGTCGGCGGAAGGATCTCCCTGGCGATCAATTTTCCGGCCCACCCGGCAAGCGGCGGGAGGAACCGCGGCGCGAGGAGCAGCAGAACCACCAACAGCACCGCCGCCGCGCCGACGAGCAGCGGCTCGCCGAGCAACTTCGCCCCCGTCACCATCACGATCCCCGCTCCGGTAGCGAGGCTGACCGTCTGCATCAGCACCGAGGATCCAGCGGCAGCAAGCGCGGACAAACCCCGCCGTCGCGCCATCACGCCCATCGCGGTCAGCGACCAGATATTTCCGGGTACGTATTTGCCGAGGTTGGAGAGGAACCAGATGCGCGCGGCGTCATTGAATGGCAGCGTCGAGTCCCATGCCATCAGAATGCGTCGCCACCCTTCTATGAGTAACGCGTAGGTTACGAGCACTACGAGCGTCGCGAGTGAGATCGACCGCCACCCGAACTGAATGTGCGTGAATCGCGACTCGAAGTTTCCCCACTGGCTAGCGAGGGAACGCGCCGCGAAAAACAACACCGCGGCAGCGAAGATCCATTGCGCGACCCTGAAGAGGTTACGACGCGTTACGGGCAAGTACCTGTCGGTAGATCTCTGCGTATCGCCGGGCGGCGGACTCCGGCGCGAAGGTCGAGAGGGCGTAGAGCCTGCCTGCCTTGCCCAGATCGATGCCGCGACCGTCGCGCGCGAGTAGGTCGTCGAGTGTCCGCGCGAGCGCGTCCTTGTCACCGGGCTTGACCAGCAGGCCGGTTTTCTCGTGGTGAATCACGTCGCGAAGTCCACCCGAGTCGAACGCAATGACCGGTGTCTCACACAGGAGAGCCTCGACGGCGACGAGTCCCAGTCCTTCATCGACCGACGGCAATACAACGGCAGCGGCGTGCTGATACAAAGCCGCGAGCTCTGACTGGGGCAGCTGTCCTGACCAGCGCACCCGGGATGCGATGCCCAGCTGCCCTGCCAATGCCTTGAGCGCCTCGCGGTCGGGCCCATCGCCAACGACTTCCAGCTCGGCGGCAGTCGTCATTGCAGCCATCGCATGCAGGAGGTGGTGCAATCCTTTCTGCTGGTTCAGTCTGCCGACGAAAAGGAGGGTGCGATTGTCGCGCCGGTCGGAAGGCTCGAACAAATCTGTTGCGACCGGCATCGGCGCCACTTCCGGGTGCACGCCCGGCGCGAGCGCTTCCGTTTCGTCCTTGAGCCAGCGCGACACGGTCGTTACTGCCGCGGAATGTCTGAGCACGTGGGTGAATAACGGCTTGGCGACACCCACGGTCCGGGCGAGCCTCACATCCGTGCCGTGCAGCGTGGTAACGAGTGGAACGTGCGCGAGACCGCCGACCCACGTGCCGACGACACCGTTGGGGAACCACCAGTGCGCGTGAACTACCTCTGGCTCGAAATTGCGGCGCGCGCGCACCGCGTGCACGAAATCGGAGCCGAGGAAGCCGACCAGGGCAAGCTTGGCCGCCCACGAAGTGGCAACATCGCTTGCCATGTTGCCGGTGTAGGCGAGGCGCTCGTACCGCCGTGGCGCGTAGCGAAACCGATCGACAGTGATGCCCTCGATCTCTTCTGATGACGCCAGACCCTGCGCTGCCGGCGCGACGACCCGGACTTTGACGTCCTCGCCACGCAACGCGACCGCCAGGCGCAAAATGAACGATCCCGCCGCGTCGCCCTCCGACCGTGGGAAGGAGTGCGTGAGGAACAAGACGTTCACGCGATCAGGTTCCGCTGGTCGTGTCACGCTCCCGTGACAGCTCGTCCAGTTGGGAGCGCAGCTGGGTCAATTCGGCGCGCTGGGCGGCGATCATCTCTCCGAGAAGTCCCGTCGCGAAAAAGATGCTGCCGACTATGACGCAGGTCTCCACCAGATTGACCAGCGGACGAAAGCCGACGCCGCCGATAACCCGCCACAGGATCGCGACAATGCCGACGATGACGCCGATGATGAACAGCACGGCGCCGAGCAGCCCGAACAAAAGCAGCGGTTTGCGCGCGAAGCGGAGCTCGAACCAGACGGCGAGCATGTCGAGCACGCCGACCGGAATCCGTCCGATTCCAAATTTGGATTTTCCCGCATTCCTCGGATGCAGCGGCACTGGTACCTCCGAGACCGAAAAGCCCTGGGCCGCGGCCATCACCACCATGTAGCGGTGCCAGTCGGGGCGGTTGGGCAGGCTGTCCATCACTTCCCGCCGATACGCTTTCACCGAATTCAGATCGCGGACGTTCACCTTGAACAACGAGCGACTTAGACCGTTGTAGATGTTCGAGACGAACGCCTTCTCGTACTTGCGGCCTTCCTTGTAGCCGGTGACGATGTCCGATTTGCCATCCAGGATTGGCTCGACGAGACGCGGGATGTCTTCCGGCTTGTACTGGAGGTCGGCGGGATAAAACACGAGGACGCCACCGCGCGAATGGAGGTAACCGGTGCGCAGCGCATCGGCGATGCCGCGGCGCGCGCCGTGGCGCACCGGTTTGAGAAACGGATAGTCGGCGGCCAATCTCTGCAGCACGGGCCATGAATCGTCCACCGAGCCGTCGTCGACGACGATGACTTCGTATTGCCGGGAGCTGGCCGCGAACGCTTCGCGCGCCTGCTCCATGAACAGAGGAAGATTTTCCGCTTCGTCTTTTGCCGGGACCAGCACGCTGACGTCGGGGCGGCTCGTCGCGGGCTGAAGCGGACTGCCGCTCTGAAAGCGTTGCGCCGCGTCAGCCTGCGAAGCCGACGTCATACGCGCTTGCGCATCCTGGCTGAAAGCACCCCTAACTGATCGCGATACTTGGCGACGGTTCGCCGCGCGATCTGCACCCCACTCTCACGCAGAATATTGACGATCGCCTGGTCGGTGAGCGGGTGCTTGGGATCCTCTTCCTGAACGAGCTTCTGGAGCTGGGCCTTGATGCCGCGGGCCGAGACGTCTTCCCCGTCGGACGTGGCGAGCCCGGACGAGAAGAAGAACTTGAGCGGGAGCACGCCGCGCGGGGTCTGCACGAACTTCTCGTTGGTGACGCGGCTCACCGTTGACTCGTGCATGTTGATGACTTCGGCGACTTCGCGAAGGGTCAGCGGCTTGAGGTGCTGAATGCCCTTTTCGAAGAAGTCGCGCTGCCGCTCGACGATGTAGTTCATCACCTTGAGCATCGTCTGGCGGCGCTGCTCGATGGCCTGGATCATCCAGTTCGCGGAATTGAGCTTGTTGGAGATGAACTCCTTGTTCTCGCCGTCGAACTTCTTCTTGTCGCGGGCAATCTCCTGGTAGGCTCGACTGAGCTTGAGCCGCGGCAGGTTGGCGTCGTTGAGGAAGACGTGGTAGCGGTCGTCGATCTTCTCGACGATGAGATCGGGGATGATGTAGTTGTCGTCGCGGGAGCCGAACTGGAGGCCGGGCTTCGGGTCGAGCTTGGCGATCTCGTCGGCTGCTTTCTGGACGTCGGTGGCGCTGATGCCGAAGCGCTTGGAGATCTCACTCCACCGGTGGTTGATGAGCTCCTCGAAGCAGTCGCGCACCAGCCGATACGGAACGGACTGCTCGAGCCCTGACTCGCGGAGCTGGAGGAGAAGACATTCGCGAAGGTTCTGAGCGCCAACTCCCGGCGGATCGAGGCTCTGGACGGTGGCGAGCATCTTCTGGCCTTCTTCCACCGTGTACAGCGGAAGATCTTCGATGTCGCGGTCCGCTTCCTCGGCAGTCTTTCTCACCACGTCGTTGAGAGCGCGGACGATATCTTCAACTCCGCACGCCAGATAGCCGTCGTCGTTGATGTTCCCTATGAACTCGTCGGCGAGCAGCATCTGGCGTGGCGACAACTCGAGCAGACTGACCTGGTCCCGCAGGTGGTCGCTGAGATCGCGGGTCGCGACGGTGACCGGCTCGAAGTACTCGCGCTCTTCGTGCTCCTCGCGGCGCCCGCCGGCGGTGTCGAACCCATCCAGCAGAATTTCTTCCCAGTCGATCTCCCCGGCACGCTCCTCCTCGGTTGCGGCCTGGGTCTGCTCGGTCTCTTCGGCCTCCTGCTCCTCCTCCTCTTCCTCCTCGGCTTCGACGAGGTCCAGGAAAGGATTGTTGAGCAGCTCCTGCTTGAGATGCTGCTGCAGATCGAGCAGCGGCATGTAGAGGAGATCCATCGCCTGGTAGAGGCGTGGATTGATCTTGAGCTCCTGGCGGAGCTGAGTCGATTGATTGAGGCCGGGCTTCAAGAGCCAGCTACCTCTTTTCCGCGCGAGAAGCGGTCGCGGAGCCGGGCTGTGAGTGTCGGACCAAGATAGATATCTGCCACCGTGTCGTCGAAAACCAGGTCCCGGACCGTTCCCGAGACGTTCACCTGTCCATCGAACATAATGTATGCACGGTCTACAATGTCGAGCGTCTGTTCGACGTTGTGATCGCTGATCAGGACACCGATCCCGCGGTGTCTGAGGCCGGCGACGATTGTCTGGATGTCATGGACTGCGATTGGGTCTACTCCGGCAAATGGCTCGTCGAGCATCATGAACTTCGGGTCGGTGACAAGCGCCCTGGTGATCTCGAGGCGGCGCCGCTCGCCTCCCGACAGCGCGTACGCTTTGCTCTTGCGCAGCCGCTTGATGCTCAGCTCGTCGAGGAGCTTCTCGAGGCGCTCCGTGCGCTCCGCGGACGAGAGCGGCAGGGTCTCGAGAATCGCCAGGATGTTGTCTTCGACCGAGAGCTTTCTGAAGATCGAAGGCTCCTGTGAAAGATAACCAATCCCGCGGCGGGCCCGCTCGTACATCGGGAGTTTGGTGATGTCTTCGCCATCGAGCAGAATGCGCCCGGAAAGGGGCTGAATGAGGCCGACGATCATGTAGAAAGTGGTGGTCTTGCCGGCCCCATTGGGACCCAGAAGTCCGACGATCTCGCCCTGTTGAAGGTGCACGGCGACGTTGTTCACCACTTTCCTGCCGCGGTAGATCTTGGTCAGGCCTTCCGCGTCGAGCATGCTGCCGCTGACGAGTGCCGGTCGCGGTGGAGTGGAGAGCGCCAGGCGCGAGTGCTCGCCCGTTTCGCGCATCGCCTCGGCGAACTCGGCGCGGTGCGGCGCAATGTCCTTCCAGAGCACCGGCGACACCTGCACGATCGCCGAATCACGATCGAGGTCGCCGTCGAGGGGCAGGATCACGCGCCGTTCGGCGAGCCGCGGGAGGATGGAAGTCGTGAGGTAGTTCCGGACTTCATCCTGGCCGAGCCGGCCTGCCTCGCGCTCGGCATCGCGACCCTTGAGGCGAAGACCGCGGAGGTAGTCTTCGCGATAGTTGGTCGCCACGTCACGAAGACGCGCGACACCGCTGTCATCCGCGGCCCGGACGATGGCGTGGAGGGCGAAGCCATCGAGCTCCTCGGTGGGCGAAGCGCCACCCAACAGGGCTCGGATGCTGTCTGGCAGGCCGTCGGGTGCCGTCATCGAGCTTCCGGGGGCGGCTTGGTTCCCGCAGGAGATTTGGTAGCCGGGGGCGGAGTGGTCGTGGGGGTCGGCTTGTCGGGCGACGTCGTGGCCCGCGGCCGGGGTCCGGTGGATGGCGGACTCGTCCCAGGGGCAGCGGGCGAAGCGGACGCCTCGGCGGGCTCGATCAGGACGCCGGCTGCCTGCTCCGACACCGTGACGGTGGCAACCTTTCGATCCTCGAAGGCGATGTCGATAACGCGCCCGCGGACGTAGTTGACGGTGGGCTCGTTCGGGGGTCCCTTCGAGCTCTTCATCTGGTAGAACGATCTGGCGTGGCCCTCGGCGACGATCTGACGGATTTTCGGCTTCCCTGTCGTGTCGCCAGTTGGAAGAGTGTCGAAGCGCGCGATGATGGTGTCGCCGCGCATCCAGTCCCGCTGGGTCGAGATGACCCCCGAGTCCGGGGTGCTTTCGGCGTACGCATTACGCAATGCCCGGACCTCGCGGACGCGCTGTCCAGGCATGATGGCGTCGATGGAGTCTGCGACGATCTCGCGATCCGGTGAAACGGCGAGGGCGCGGGTCGGACCCCACGCAATCGCGCGCTGCAGCTGGTTGTTCTGTACCCGCAGGTCGATGGAGTCGGCTACCAGCTCGAGATCCTGACTCAGAGCGTGGCCTTTCGGCGTCGCTACGACCCTTTCGAGCTGTCGATTGTGGGAGTAGAGATCGATCACTTCGCCGGTCAAAGTGAAAGGCCGATTGCCTTTACCCTGAACCTGCGGCTGCCGCATCAACCGGGCGAATTCCGTCCCGCTGTCCATGAACGCGGAGTCGCCCGAGGCGGTGAGGTCCGGTCGGGTGATCTGGACGCGGCCGGCGGCGAAAACGAGGCTGTCACCGATCATGTTGATCTGATTGGCGACGACGTGGGCGGTGTCCGGGGCCCTGCCGCGGCCGGTGGTGTCTTTTTGCACCAGAGTGACGTTCGGACGGCCGGGTCCGTACATCCGGGCGAGCGGACGATCAACGGTGGCGCGATAGTAGTCGGCGCTCGGGCCGCGAAAGACGCTCCCGTTCTGCATTACCGCGACGACGTTGCCTTCGGCGTGAAGGTGATTGTCATTCTGGTAGTAGGTCATCGTCTGCGCATCGACGGTAACGCGCGGCTCGGTATAGTGAACGTGGCCGACGAGATAGAGGCGGGCTTCAGACTCGTAGTATTCGGCGCTGTCGGCCGTGAGGGTGTTACCCTGGCCGATGCAATGCGCGACCACGCCGCGTCCCAGGTACGTGACTCTGGCCCCGGTTGGGGTCGTCAGAATCCTGGCGGTCGTGGACGTACCCGTCGGCAGCTCCAGATCGCAGCTGCGCGGGATGTCCTGCGCGCCAACTGGGCGCGTCGCTGCGACGATCACTATCGCCGCAACCAGGAGCGGGCGGATGTTCAACGGGGGCCCGGCGGTGTAGACGAAGATGTGCTTGAAGATGCGGCAGGCACGGGCCGTCTCGACGGCGGCGGCGGCGCAGCTCCGGGGTTGGCGCGGAAAATCTGCCCCTGCCCCGCCGGGGCCGGCGATCCGGGCGTCACCGAGGCCGGAGCCTGCGTTGTCACCCCTCTGGCGAAACCGCTCGCGCCCTTGAGGATCTGAATGTTCTTCATGTTCGGGTCGGAGCGGAATCCGATTCCTTCCAGTCGGCGATCGGGCTCGGTCAGAACGAAGGCGCTGTCGCTCGAGATCTCGTTCTTGAACTGATTGTAAATCAACTCCTCGGTTGTCAGCCGGCGGCCGTCTTCCGAAACTACGACGACGTTACCGCGCGCGATCATGTTGTTGCTGCGCGTGTTTGAGGTGCCGTGGCGCGCCGTCAGCACAGCGTCCTTGGCACCGGTCGCCGTGAAAAACGTTATGTGCGGGTTGTCGGATTCGATCCGGGTGTTGTCATCGAAGAAGTA
>DASSNV010000158.1:0-5329 GCA_035701245.1 Gemmatimonadaceae bacterium
GTGCGCGCGCAGCGCGCACAACGCAATGGATCGCTCGGCAGCTTCAGCGTTCGTCAGGCCGCCGGGTAGACGGGACCGGCCGTCGTGTCTCCCGGTCCGAGGCATTCCTCTTGACGTCGACAGGAGCGGCTGGTATACTACTGTAGCCATCTACAGAAGACAGCCCGGAGCTCATCGTGCCATCCCGGCCACAAAGTGACGCCCTGCGCGGATCGCTCGACCTACTCATCCTCAAGACCCTGTCCATCGCACCGATGCACGGATGGGGGATCAGCCAGCGCGTGCAGCAGATCTCGAAGGGAGTGCTGGAAGTGAACCAGGGGTCGCTCTATCCCGCCCTCCAGCGTCTCGAGAAAGAGGGCCTCGTCACCAGTGACTGGGGCACGACCGACAACAATCGGCGGGCGCGGTACTACCGGCTGACCACAACCGGACGCCGCGCCCTCGGCGTCGAGCTCGAGAGCTGGCGGCGCTTCGCGGCCGGCCTCCAGGCAGTCCTGGACGTTCACTAATTACCCCGCGCGCGTCCTCACCCCGGAGTATCCCCACCATGACGTGGTTCCACGCGGCGCGAGCGCGGCTGCGCCTTCTCGGCCGGCGAGCCGCCGAAGCCCGCATCGACGACGAGATTCGCTTCCACATCGAGATGGAAACGCAACGGATCGCGCGCGAGCAGCAGGTCGGCGAGGACGAAGCGAGACGACGCGCGCTCGCGACGTTCGGCGGCGTACAGCAGCATCGCGAAGCGCTCCGCGACGGCCGCGGCACCGCGTGGCTGAGCGGGCTGTCGCTCGACTTGAAGTTGGGCTTCCGCATGCTCGTGAAGTATCCGGGCCTCACCCTCATCGGCGGGCTCGCGATGGCGTTCGGCGTCTGGTTCGGGGCCGTCACGTTCCAGATGTTCGGGGCTATCACGAGCACGAAGCTCCCGCTGCCCGATGGCGATCGCATCGTCCGGGTCCAGAACTGGGATGCGAAAACGCGCACGGACGAGGATCGCGTCCTGTACGATTATCAGCTGTGGCGCGCCACGCGGTCGATTACCGACCTTGGCGCGTATCGCGATGCGAGTGTGAACCTGGTGGGCGCGGACGGCGCCGCGCAGCCGGAGATCGCGGCGGACATCACCGCGTCCGCGTTTCGCATTGCTCCTGAGCGTCCCTTGCTCGGTCGAGTGCTCACCGAGTCGGACGAAGCGGCGGGCGCGCCGCCCGTGGTGCTGCTCGGCTACGATGTATGGACCAGGCGCTTCGATCGCGACCCGCGGATCGTCGGACGCACGGTGAAGCTCGGGAACAGCTTCGCGACGGTCGTGGGCGTGATGCCGGAGGGCTTCGCGTTCCCGGTGGCGCATGACATGTGGTTGCCGCTCCACCTGAACGCGGCCGGCGCGGAGCCGCGGCGTGGGATGGCCATCAAGGTGTTCGGTCGACTCGCGAATGGCATGTCGCTCGAGAACGCGCAAGCGGAGTTTGCGTCGATCGGCAAGCGGCTCGCGGTCGAGCACCCGACGACACACGCACAGATTCGGCCCTACGTGATGCCGTACACCCAGCTCGGTGTCGACAAGACCGACATGCTGGCGATGATGGGGCTCAGCTACTTCTTCGTCGTCGTGCTCATGGTGGTGGTGTGCAGCACGGTGGCGCTGCTCGTCTTCGCGCGCGCCGCGTCTCGCGAGTCGGAGCTGCTCGTTCGCAGCGCGCTCGGCGCGAGCCGTCGCCGCATCGTGACGCAGCTCTTCGCCGAAGCGCTGGTGCTCGTCGGCGTCGCGGCGGTCGTCGGCCTCGCGTCGGCGCAGTTCGCGCTGACGCGCCTGGGGCGCCCGTACATCGAGATGAACTACGGGAGGCTCCCGTTCTGGGTGGACTTCAATCTCTCGCCGACGACCATCGTCTTTGCGCTCGCGCTCGCGGTGATCGGGGCGGTGGTGGCGGGCGTGATGCCGGCGCGGAAGATCACCCGGGGACTCGGCACGCGACTGCGCGCGGGAAGTGCCGGCGGCGGCGTGAGCTTCGGCGGTGTGTGGACGGCGGTCATCGTCACGCAGGTGGCGCTCACCGTCGCGTTGCCGGCGGTGGCGATGCTCGTCCGCGGCGAGGCCAAGCGCGTCGAGGCGTACGACGCCGGCTTCGCAACGAAGGAGTATCTCGGCGCGACGCTCGGTATCGACGGTGCCCTCGAGGAAACGACGACACCCGAGGCACGCGCCGCGCTCGAAGCGCGGCTCACCGCTTCGATCGACGCGTTGCGCCAACGGCTGGAAGCCGAGCCCGGCGTCATCGGCCTGACCTTCGCCGACGCACTGCCGGCGGAGGATCACGACTCTCGCCGGGCTGAGGTGGTCTCTCTGCCGGGGGCCGCGCCCCGGTGGGTGGCAACGGCCCGGGTCGATCCGTCCTACTTCGATGTGCTGCAGGCACCGGCGGTGAGCGGACGTCTCTTCACGACCGCCGATCTCTCGGCTGACACTCGTGCCGTGATCGTCGATCAGGCATTCGTCGACCTCGTGATGTCCGGACGGAATCCCATCGGCCATCGAGTCCGCTTCACGTCGGAGGCGGCGTCCGACTCGAATGCGGCCCGGTTGCCGTGGTACGAGATCGTCGGCGTGGTGAAGGAGCTCGGGATGACGAGCGCCGCGATGCCTCAGCGGGTGCCCGGCCTGTATCTGCCGGTCGCTCCGGGAAGCCAGGGGGCTACCAAGCTGATCGTGCATGGCCGCGGCGATCCGCTGTCGCTCGCGCCGCGTGTTCGCGGGCTGGCCGCGGCGGTCGACGGAGCACTCCGCGTCGAGCAGGTGACGCGCCTCGACCAGGTGACGACAGCGGTGCTCTGGTTGAACACGCTGTGGCTCCGGATCATCATCGGTCTGACGGCCGTCGCGCTTCTCCTCTCGCTGTCGGGGATCTATGCGGTGTTGGCGTACATCGTCGCCCGCCGGACGCGTGAGATCGGAGTCCGCGTGGCGCTCGGCGCGAGCTCGCGCCGGGTGATCACGTCGATCTTCAGGCGCCCGCTGACGCAGGTCAGCCTGGGCGTGATCGCGGGGAGCGTGTTGATCTTCGTCGCATCGATCGGCGTCGGGAACACGACGCAATTCCGCGGGAGCAGGGTAGGCGGAGTGCTGACGCCTGGCGAGCTCCTGGTTCTGGGTGGCTACGCGATCCTGATGCTCGGTGTCTGCATGCTCGCCTGCGTGGTCCCGACGATGCGCGCGTTACGCGTGCAGCCAACGGAGGCATTGCGCGCTGAATGAAGTCCAGCGATTGAGCTGCGCGCGCCTGGCGCTCTCCCTTCGCCGCCCGAATCGCAGCACCCAGACGCTGGAGGCCAGATCACCCCAAAGGGCGATGCGCCGTGTGGGCTCGAGCTTTCACACGGCCCCGATCGCGTTTGGAACCGAGAAAACCATACTTAGGTATTGACCTTAGTATTGTCCGGTGATAGAATCCCTCCGTCAGATCGAGTCGCCCAACCAATCGACCGGTGTCGCAATGGTTCAATCCGCAGTCGCTGACGACGTGTTTTATGCCTTGTCCAATTCGACTCGGCGGAAAGTCCTGGAGCAACTGTCTGTCGGACCAGCCACGGTCAGCGAGCTGGCGGCACCATTCGACATGAAGCTCCCCTCGTTCGTGCAGCACCTATTGGTGCTCGAACGGAGCCGGCTGGTGAAGTCGAAGAAGCGAGGGCGTGTGCGGACGTATGAAATCGTCCCCGGGCGGCTCAAAGTCGCGGAGGACTGGCTGACCGAGCGGCGCCAATTGTGGGAAGCCCGATTGGACCGGTTCGATAACTACGTCAAACAGCTAAAGGGACGGAGTCCAAACCATGAGTAAGCACTTCGCGATCGATCCGAAGCTCGACTTCGTGCTCGAACGGTTCATCGATGCTCCCACGCATCTCGTCTGGGAGGCGCTGACGAAACCGGAACACCTCAAGGAGTGGTACATGCCCCGGGCGTGGGGCACTGTGTCGCATTGCGAAATGGACGTGCGACCGGGCGGCATCTTCAGCATCGACATCACGACGGCGGAGGGGCAGGAGGTTCCCAACCTCGGCTGTTTCTTGGAAGTCGTTCCGATGGAGCGGCTCGTCTGGACCTCCATGTTGTTTCCCGGCTATCGTCCGGCAGACTTCGACGACATTCCGATCACGGCCATCATGACGATGGAGACCGTGGGAGCCGGAACTCGGTACGTCTTCACGGCGCTGCACCGGGATGAAGCTGACTATGAGAAAGACAAAGCGTCTGGTTGGCAGCAGGGGACCGAGATCGCCATCGATCAGTTCGTGGCGCACGTGACGTCGATGAAATAGCTCAGGGCGACGTGCTCCGGGCGGCTCTCGTCGCCTGGCGGGCGAGCCTGGTGCGACCGCCGGACGCCTGAAACGGCATGAACCAATCGCCTGGAGGGTGCGCGATGAAACCAAACGTCCTCCTCGTCGTGACGTCGCTGCTCTCGATCCTCTTGATGTCGCTCCACATTGCCGAGGACATCGTGCTTGGGTTCGCGGGAGGGGGCCTCACGAATCTCGTTGCGGCATCGTGAGACGCCGACCGCGAGATGTCTGCATCAGCACCTCCACCACCGCACGGAAGCCGGGGGGCTATCGAACGCCTGAGTCAAGCGGCACGCGTTTGCGCGTCCACTTGGACGAATCGTCAGGCTTGATCGGGCTCACGCTATTGTTTGCTTCGGCCAACTCCATGCATACCAAACGACCAGGATCTGCAACGCGATCTCAACGACACTCATGAAGATGTAGAACGCCCAGGCGCCAGGCATCGTAATGATTATGAAGATCGTCAAGGCCGCCGCAATGATCATGTTAAGCCAGCGACCTAGTTGTGGTGGCAAGACCAGCGACAAGAAGATCAGGGCTGCTGGAATTGCGACCAAGACTGAAACAGCGACCAACGTGTCCTGGCTCGTGGGCCCTATAGGACCTATTCCCGCAAGGATGTCCTTGAGAGTGCCGGGTGTATAGAGGCCCCAGAAGTCTCCATAGATGTAGCAGAACATTATTGCTGCCCACAGTGCCGACAACTTCAGCCTGACGTGTACTTGTATATCGTCGAGCATATCTATTTCCCTGTTCTCGGAATTGGAGCATGCGAACTCTCAGCCCAACGCCGACTTCACCGTCGGGCAACAATTCGCGTTGCGAGCTAACGCCCGACGGCGAGCAGCGCTCGCCGAGCGCTCATGACTGATGGCTTCTATAGCTCTCGCGCTCGTCCAGCGCAACGACTCATTAGGCGGGCTGGACGGGATACTTCGCCGCCGCGTCTGCTGGCGCGACGACCACTAAGCGATAGGCC
>DASSNV010000159.1:0-7604 GCA_035701245.1 Gemmatimonadaceae bacterium
TTAGATCCGCCATCTTCAAAATCGTCGTGCCGCCGCTCGCCGATGTCGTCGCCGAGGTGATCACCATCCCCTCCGAAACGGGCTTCTCGATGATGGTGCCGTTCGACGGCGCGCGTACCGTCGCGTCCTCGAGCTGCACCCGGGCGATGTCGAGGTTGGTGCGCGCCTTGACCACCTGCGCGTCGGCATTCGCGTATGCGAGGGTCGCCGCTTCCATCTCCTGCGACGTGATGATGTTCTGCTTGTAGAGCTCCGCCGATCGATTGCGCTGCGCCAGCGCGACCTCGCGCGCGACCGTCGCCGATCTCAGATCGGCCGCCGCCTGGGTATAGCGGTTCTGCACGTCGCGGGTGTCGATCTGCACCAGCAGGTCGCCGGTGTGCACATTGGAGCCGATGTCGACCGGCATCTTGAGCACCAGCCCGGACGCCTTGGACTTGACCTCGATGATGTCGACGGGCTCGACGGTGCCGTTGGCCTGCGCGCTCAGCACGATGCTGCGCCGTTCAGCGCGCGCCGTCTCGATGACTACCGTCGGATCAGTGCTCTTCTTGCACCCGCCGAGTGCTGCCACCAACGGCAGCGCAAGTATCAGCCCAGCTCGCAGCGACGACGCGCGCCCGCGAGAAATTCCCACTTTCGTTTCGTTCATCTTGCGTGTTGAATGTTCGGAATGCGCGATCGACGTCATTGCAGATCGCGGCCAACCAGCGCCTCCAGCTGCGCGCGCGCGATGCGGTAATCGTAGCGCGCCTGAATCAGCGCCTGTCGCGCCGTCGCGAGCGCCGCCTGCGAAGTAATCAAATCGAGCAGCGTCGAAGCGCCGATATTGTACCGCTGTTGCTGTACCCGCACGTCTTCCTCCGCCGCGGCTACCGACGCGGTCTGAACCGCGACCCGCTGCGATGCGCTCCGCAACGCGCCGATGTTCTGCGTCAGCGACTGCTGCGCCGCCAGCTGCGCGTCGTGCAGGCTCGCCTCGGCATTTACCTCGGCGACTTTCGCGCGCACAACGTTCTCCTCGCGCTGGAAGTTGTTGAAGATCGGATACGACAGTGAGAACGACAGCCGGCCGTTGTAGTTGAACGGGTCGCTGCCGAGCCCGAATTTCGGATCGGTGCCGCTGCCGTTGCGCGAATAGCTGGCGCTCAGTGACGGCAGGTAGGTCGCCTTCGACGCCTTCCGCGATTCAGTCGCGGCGTCGAGCGCCGCCTGCGCCTGTTGCACCGCCGGGCCGTTCTTGGCGAGGGCGGCCAGCTGCGCGCTGTCCGGAAGCTGCGCCATGTTCTCGTGGAGCGACGCCGGATCGGCCGTGACGGGAACGTCCGACGCAACCAGCCGCGTCAGCGCCGCGTTGGCCGCCTCGCGCTGGGCCTGCGCGGTGAGAAGCGCGAGCTGCGCGTTCCCGACCGCGATCACCCCACGCAGCGAGTCCGAGCGAGTTGCCGCGCCCGCCCGCACTCTCGCCACCGACGACTTGTATTGGACGTTCGCCAGCTCCATCTGCACCCGCGCCGCATCTTCGCTCTCGATCGCCGCCAGCACGGCGTAGTACTGCTGCTTGACGTTAAGCGCGATGTTGTACTTCACCGCAACCGCATTCGCTTCGGCAGCCGCGATGTCCGAGTTGGACGTGCGCAGATTGTAGAGCCGCTGGCCGCCGTCGAAGAGCGTCATATTGAGCGAGAGCCCGGTACTGTTGGTCGGGGCCGACGCGACCTGCACCTGCTCACCGTTCTGGTTGATACGGGTCTGTCCGCCGCCGATCTGCACCACGTGGCCCATGCTGAGCGATGCACTCGGCAGAATCGCGCCGATCGCCGAGACGCGGGCCGCGCGGCTGGTTCGCTCGGTGCCCTCAGCCTGAACCGCCTGCGGCGAATTCTGCTGCGCCATTGCCACCGCCTCCTCGAGGGAGATCTTGCGGGCACTGTCCGGCGCGCGGGTGAGGCCGGGCTGAAGCCCCGGCTGGAGGACCTGGGCACCGGCGACCGAGCCGGCTGCCATAAAAGCCAGAGTCAGCGCCGGAAGGAGTCGTCCGAACGCCATTTGATTGTGTGACATATAGTTGCGTTGCTGATCGGTTGCTCAAAAACAAAGGGCCGCACCTGACCGCGGCCCTTCAATAAGTACGCCCAACCGTAGCGTTTTGCTGAAGGCGGTTATCGGTGGACCGTTGCCAGCATCCGCTGCCTCAGCATCGACAGCCGCTTCCGCACCGAGCCGTCCATCACGGTGTCGCCGACCTTCACGATCACGCCGCCGAGGATGGCCGGGTTGAGGGAGATGTGGGGCACCACGCGCTTGCCGAAGAGACGCGTGAGCTGCCGCGCCAGGGCGTCGCGCTCCGGCTCCGTCGGCTCCGTCGCTACCGTGACCATCGCGTGCACCCGGTTCTCGGCTTCGTCGATCAGCAGCCGATACTCGGAGGCGATCTCCGGAATCAACATCTGTCGGCGCTTGTTGATGACCGTCTCGATGAAGCGCAGGAATAGCCGTGGCACCCGCCGACCAAGCGCTTTCTCGAGAATCTCGATCTTGTGCGATGCGGAAAGCTTCGGCGACTCGAGGAACGCGCGCAGCGTCGGGTCTTCCCTCATTCCCGCGGCGATCGCGTCGAGCAGCGCGCCCCACTCCTCGACGCTGTCGCTCTTCCGCGCCAGCGTCAGCAGCGCTTCGGCGTAGTTGCGGCCAATTCCCTCGGCGTTCATCCGCGCGTGGTCTCCGCGACGGGAATCGAAGAAAGGAAGCTCTCGACGATTTTCCGATTCGACTGGTCGTCGAGATTTTTTTCGATGACCTTGCCGGCGCCGGCGATGGCGAGCTCGATCGCCTCGCGACGCAGATCGGCGATCGCGTGCTCCTTCTCGCGACCGATCTCTGCCCGCGCACGCTCCAGCATCTGCTGCTGCTGCTGCTGGGTCTCCTCGAGCATCTGCGCGCGGAGTTTCTCGCCCGCGTGGCGGCCCTCGACGATGATCTTCTGCGCCTCTACCCGCGCCTCCTCGATCTGCCGCTTGTGCTCGGCGAGAATGCCGGCCGCTTCCTCGCGATCGCGCTTGGCTGCCTCGATCGCGTCCTCGAGGGCTTTCTCACGCGCCTCGACCTCGGCGATGATCTTCGGGAACACGAATCGGCCGAGTACGATCAGCAGGACGATGAAGACTATGAAGGTCCAGAACATCAGTCCGCCGTTCGGCGTGAGCAGATCGCCGGACTTGCTCGATTCTACCGGCGCGATCGGCTCTGACTGCAGCAATGCAAGAAGTACCAGGTACATATGCGTGGTGGCTCGGGGCGATATCTCGCCGTTTGTATCGCTGATCTCGAATTGAGGCTGGGGTCCGCGGCGCGCGAACGCGCCGCGGAGCCGAGCCGAAATTGCCTAGAAGCTGAACTTGCCCTGAATCAGGAACGCGATGACGATTGCGAACAGCGCGATTCCCTCGATGAGCGCCGCGAAGATGATGGCGCCCGTCTGAATGCGACCTGCCATTTCCGGCTGGCGCGCCATGCCGTCCATCGCCTGGCCGGCCAGACGTCCAATACCGATGCCCGCGCCGATGGTGGCGAGACCGCCGCCGATGCCGGCGCCGAGCAAAGCCCACGCGCCCGAATACTCGCGGGTGAAGCTCGCTGCAGCCTGAAGCAGAGGATACATCGTGACCATTTTCTTACCCTTTCCTTTTATGGCAAATCGTGATTTGTCATGCTCGCGATCACGACATCGCTATCCGTCGACGGAGCGCCAGGCTCCAACGGAATTCTCCAGCCCCCTCGGCCGGATACGTGCGCGGAGTTGAGCAGGCTCCGCGTCAGTGCGCACTCTCGCGAATCAGTCCAATGAACACGGCGGACAGAAGCATGAAAATGAACGCCTGCAGAAATGCCACGAACAGCTCCAGCATCGCGATGCCGAGCGCCATCGCGATCGGCAGCGGAACCAGAATCCACGTTGCGAACGTGAAGATCAGACTTATCAGCGCCAGCAGGACGACGTGACCGGAGATCATGTTGGCGAAGAGACGGATCGCCAGCGCGAACGGCTTTGTCAGCTTGCCGATGATCTCGATCGGAGTGAGAATCGGCGAGATGAAGAGCTTCATGCCGAGCGACATGTCGTGCGGCCAGAAGACTATCGTATTGATGTAGCCCTTGCCGAGCGCCTTCATGCCGGCGAACTCGATCACGAAAAACGTGACGATCGCCAGCGTCGCGGTGACCGAGATGTTGCCGGTCGCGGTCGCGCCGTACGGCATCAGGCCGAGCAGGTTCACGAACAGGATGAAGAAGAAGAGCGTGAGGAGATACGGCACGAACGCATTGCCGTGCGGTCCGACGTTGGGTAGCACCACCTCGTTGCGGAGGTAGAGCACCATCGCCTCGAACCCAGCGCCGAAACCGCCCGGCGCCTTGCCCTTGCTGGTGTGACGGTTGTGCGCGCGCAGCGCGAACAGAGTGAAGAGAAGGCACAGCAGCGCCGCAACCCAGAGCATCACCACGTGGCGCGTCGGCGAGATGTCGAGCGAGAAGCCACCGATGTGAATCGGATTCCAGTGCGGGAGCTCGTACTCGCACACGAAGCCGTGCTTGAAGCACGGCAAATCGAGGGTGTGCGAATCCGCGATGTGCGGCGTGATGAAGTCTCTTTGATCAGCGATCATATTCGAGCAGGAGCGGTTCGGCCATCATCGTCAGAAAGAAAAAAGTCACCAGACTCACCAGCGCCGCCTCGAGTGAGAGATTCGCGATCCTCGCCAGCGGAGCGTACAGCACCAGCACGAACAGCCGGAGTCCCGCGCCAAGCGCCCATCGTATCAGCAGCTCTCCAGGCTGTCCGTGTCCCGAGCGTCCCGGGCGCAAGAGCGCGTAAGAGCCGAGTTGTACTGCGAAAGCCAGTCCAGCGGAGACCAGCATCGCGTCGTGCTGCGCAACCGTTCTGAAGTACGTCCTCAGGATCACGGTGGCGACCAGAATGAGAGCGGCTGACACTCCGGCGAAAAACGCCAGCGCTCTCTTTTCTTTCACCGTTCGCGTCTCCGCCGCTCTTCGTCATCCTGCTTTTGTGCCGCCGCAATGCGGCGATACATATGGTAGAATCCGCCCACCGCACCCACGAACGCCCCGGCGATGATGAACAATCCGTTTCCGTCGAAGCGGTTGTCGAGCCATTGGCCGGCGAAGACGAAGATCACGATCGCGGCCGCGAACTGGATCCCGAGTCCGGCGAAATCGGCGCCCGACAAGCCCTTTGGCGAGGTCTGTCGCGGCCGTTTTTCGTCAGCCATTGCGCGATGAAATTAACCGCTTGTGAAGAATTTCACAAGCGAACAGATGGCGCATTTCCGAAGAGAGGCCGAACATTTCAGGCGCGCGCAAGTTCATGACTCATGCGGAGTTAGTCTGTGACTTGACTGTTGACCGCTCGTCTATCTGTCGATAAGTTGGCGTTCTCACGATATGTGAGAGCGGCCGCCCGCCTACCACGACCAGACCAGTCTCGCGAAGTAATGGATAACCGGCTCATTCTCCCCTTGCTGTGCGCAGCATCAGTCGCCCTCGCCGCGGCTCCGTTCTCCCACGAATCAAAATCGATCGCAACTACAAAGCACTCGGCCGCCGAAAAGAGTGCGCCAATCGTCACGACTTTCGACGTGACGAGACCGAAGGACGACGCCGACAAGCTCCGCTTCTCGCTCAACGTGCGCAACAACACGGGCAAGATGCTCGAGCTCCGCTTCCCCGACGGACAGACCCACGATTTCGTCGTCAAGGATTTCGCCGGCAAGGAAATCTGGCGCTGGAGCGAAGGGCGGATGTTCACCTCGGCGATGCGCAGCGAGACGCTCAAGGGCAAGGGTGCGACGAGCTTCTCCGAGAGCTGGGACGTGAAGGGTCAGCACGGAGCGTTCACCGCCGTCGCAATCCTCAAGAGCGACAACTTCCCGGTCGAGACTTCGGTTCAGTTCGTACTGCCGTAGCAGGCGCGGGGTTGGCGATCAAAAAAGCGCTTCGGCGCTTTTTTTGTTGCCTGAGATGCTCTGCTGCTGGGAACTCAGTGCGCCGCGTATGCGCGCCATTGAAGCTTAAGTGATAAGAAAGTGGCAGTTCGACGATATGAAAGTGGCAGTTCCCGCCGATTGTCTGCGTCGAGCCTCATATGTGGCAGTGTTTATGCGGCGCGTGCGCAACCTAACCAGTCTAAGGAAGTTTGGTGCTAGCGCACACCCTACCATTGCTGGCGTTTCTTACATCGCCGCTTCTCCAGCTTCGGGATCCTCACGCTTGCCATCTGCAGGCTTGGACCGCACCGACGTTTGTGTCTGGATTAGGAGCAGCGGATATTCGGAATCCCCGTATCTCCGTCAGTCGTCACGGACTCATCATAATCGTGGGGAACAAGACACCAGATCAGGAGTCACCGGAGTCGATTCCGCAACTGGGCATCTGGAAACTTGAGCACGCTCGCACGGGGCGCCTGAATGCCGTGGAAATTCCGGGACCCTCCGGAACACACTGGTTTGGATATCCGATCGCCACGTTCGACCGTCAGAACAGACTGCACGTTCTCTGGGCAGAGCCCGCGGATTCGCTGAAACTGCGACGGACATCTCAACCCGTGAGTACACTCGCACTAACTGTCATTTGGCATGCGAGCTTTTCGGGCGGGAGATGGACTACGCCACAAAGGATTGCAATATTCGAGTCTGCCCGATGGACGCCGACCTTCATCTCATCGTTGATTCCGATCGGCGACCGAGGAGTCGCAGTCGCAGTTCCAACGTTCAGTAAGAGTGGCGGCGGGGTCGTCACATTTCTGAGTGGGTCGGATGCCCGCTGGGCACGGCATGACGTTCCTTTGGCCCTCCCTGTCGAGCCGTCGTACACCGATTTGGCGATCGCCTCTAGCGGCAGGATAATAGTCAGCTACGCCGCGGCTGAAACGGGGGTTGGACGAGATATCAACAGCGTCTTTGCAATATCGTCCAACGACGGTGGAAGTCATTGGAGTCATCCGAGATTGGTCAGTCGCTCCGGCCGACAACCTGCGTTCGACCAACGGCTTGTAGCCGTTGACGATGGAGCCGCTCTTATTTGGACGAAGAGTCGAAGTCAGTCCGAAGCGCCAGATCTAATTCAAGCTGCACGCAATGCGGACCGCGGCGATGACTGGAGTAAAGTTATCGGGACTGAAGCGAACTATCCCCGACACCTCTTTGTTATCAAGTCGCCCTGCGACCGTCCGCTGGCCTTCTTCGAAGCTGCTGGCACCGATGGAGCGACGCTAACATCGGTCTCACTCCGAAGATTAGGGTTCGCGGAAACTCAGGTTTTGTTCCCACTACTCAGATCTGTCTCTCCGAGTGCTGCATCTGACGGCAGATGCATTCACCTCCTTTGGCTAGCAGCCCCTCGGTCCTCCACACCAAAAAGACCTATGCTCGCATATAGCACGGCGTGCGCGCAACGACCCGACTCAAGCGCAACGCCATAAGCCGTACCGCAACGCCTCGCGGATTGCCAGACACGCGGCGCCGAAATTCAACTGGCACTAGGGGGATTCAAAATGCGGAAATCCTGCAACGTGGTCATGCTGGGCGCCT
>DASSNV010000160.1:0-4947 GCA_035701245.1 Gemmatimonadaceae bacterium
GTTACCGTGTCGCCGCCGATCTCGTAGACGGTCACGTTCGCGCCGATTCGGCGCGGACTCTCGATCACCTTTAAAGGCTGAGCCGGTCCAGTCAGCTCGCCAGCGATCACGCCTTCGCCCGCAACCGCGCCTGCACTGGGAACAAATCGCGATGCCGGTGCGGGGACGGGGATGGCAGCGACGCGATTGGCCCCTGCAGTAGCGCTTGTGGCGACTGATTTCTCAGCGACCTGGGCCGCGTTCTGGGTCGTCGGCGATGCATCCGTTGCAAGATCACCGCGGTTGCCGGTGCTCCCGCTCGACTTTTCCATCCCCGCGCCGGCTGCCGAAGGCCCTGCAACGCGGCGCGACTGGGCGACTGTCGGCACTGACAGCGGGACGGCGGCAGCAGGTGCGCTCACCATCGGCGCCGACTCTGCCGCCGCCTTGGACGCTGCCGCGGAATCCGAAATGTCCGCCGTCGCGGTAATCGCCGTCATCGACGTCTCCCGCGTGCCCTGATTCTGTACGACGATCAACGTCACTCCAGCAATCACCAGCACGCTCGCGGCAATGCGCCACACCGTCGGATCGAACCGCTTCCTGACCGGCGCAGCTACTGGAATTACACCTCGCGGCGCGTCGTCGAGCGCAGTCAGAATCCGCGACGATGCGGCGATGAAGCCGCGCGCTTCCGCGACGGCGGCAGCGCACTCCGCGCAACCTTTCACGTGTGCGTCGATTTGCGCGGCTTCGTCGGCGCTGAGCGCGCCGTCGAGCCAGGCATGGATTGTCCCTTCGTCAGGATGCTGCATGCTTCTCTCTCGCCTCTCGATCCTTCTGCAGCTCTTCGTAGCTCTCCACCAGCCGCCGCCGCGCGCGCGACAGCGTCGTCCCCACCGATCCCGGCGACAGCTGCAACGCCTCGGCGATCTCGTTGTAATCCAGCCCTTCCTCGCGCATCAGCAGCGCCAGCCGGTCGCGCTCGGCCAGCGCATCCACCGCTTTCCGCGCCATCGCTGCTTCCTGCGCGCGCTCGAGGCTGGTCTCCTCGGGCTCGACCATCGACTCCCGCTCCTGCTCGGCCAGCAGCGCGAGGTGCTTTCGACGCCGGCTGTCCTTCCGCGCCTCATCCCGCACCAGGTTCGTCGCGACGGCGAACAGCCACGCCCTTTCGTTCTGAATCGAAGTCTGCCTCAGCGCGCGCACGAAAGTCTCCTGTGCAACTTCCTCGGCCCAGTCGCGATCTCCCAGCCGCCGCGTCAGGTATCTCACCAGCGCGGTGTTGTAGGTCCGGAAGAGTCGCTCGACGTCGGTCACCTGTTACCAGCGATCTTTGAGTAGTGCGATGTCGCGGTCGGTCAGGCGCTCTTCACCCGACGGCGTCAGCTCGATTGCCATGTTCTTCCCCGTCACGATCGCGCTCTCTCCAATCGAGAATGCCTCACGCAGATCCGGCTCGATGTCCAGCAGCTTGAAGTACGCTTCGGAGTAGGGCTTCACTCGCAGCACCGTGCCGGTGCCCTTGTAGCGAACGTCGGTCCAGACCCCGTCACGCAGAACGAAGGTGACGTTACCCGCGCGTCTCACACTGGCATCGTCGCGGATGCCCACCGCGGCGTCCGCCGCCGAGAGGCTGGTGGCCGCGCGCTGGGCCGACGCCGCCTTCGCGGCCTCGAACTGCGCGACCGGAGCAGGTGCCGCGGTCGGCGCAGAGTTGGAGCCGACCACCCCGTTCAGCTGAACGCCTCTGCCCGCTATGCGGCGCTGGTTCATTCCCGGCTCCACGACGAGGTACGAAGAGAACTCGGTTGGAATGCCGAACCGCTCACCGAGCTCGCGAATCTCGTCGTTGATCTCCTGCGATCCACCGTGCTTGCGCTTCTCGGCGCTCAAATAGCCGACGCGCTGAGTCGCCCAGAGTCTCGCGACGAACGAGTTCTCTCGCGAGCGCTCCGGAAAATTCACCCGCGCCGTCCAGGCCACCGGTCCACTGGTCGTCTGGCCGTCGAAGCGCAGTGTCGCATCGCCATCTCCATCGTAGCGGGCCAGAAGTACGAGATCCTCTCCAGCAAATATGTCCACCGGCATGGTTGGATGCATTTTGAGCAGACGTACACCATCAGCGTGGACGCGGACGTCGGTCACCAGCGGGCTCGTCAGACGACTCGCCACAATGCCCACTGCGCGCTCGACTGACTCGTCGGGACGTACGAAACTGGCAGTACCGCGCCCTTCGAGGGCGAGCTGCTCGATGAGAGAAACGTTGAGATCGGCGCCGACACCGAACGTGAACAATCTCCGCGACCCGCGCTGCTTCGCCACGTTCGACGCGATCACCGATGCGTTGCGCTCACCGACTGTGGGCTGGCCATCGGTCAGAAACAGGATGATCGGCAAACGGCCGGACTGAACCCGCGCCGACAACGCCTCATCGAGCGCACCGGAGATGTTCGTCGATCCTTCGGCGTCGAGCTCGTCCAGATAGCGCGTTGCCGCCCGAATGTTCTCCGGCGTCGCGCTCGAGAACTCGTCGCGGAAGGTCCGTACATCGCTCGAGAAGTCGATCAGCCGGAAACGATCGGCGGGAGACAAGGTGCGGAGCAGCTGCTTACCTGCCGCCCTCGCCTGTTCGATCTTCTGACCGCTCATCGACCCCGAGACATCCAGAACGAACGTCACGTCCCGCGGCACGGCACGCGGCCGAACTGCCGGCGGTGACAATGTGATCAGCGCGAAGCCATCTTCGTTGCCGGGGGCGTTGGCCAGCATCGAGATCGCCGCGCTGGTCGACCGGCGGATCGGGATAAGGAGCGTGACCTCTCCGCGCGCGTCCCTCACCTCGACCCGTCTGACCGACCCGCGATTGCTCGACGCGAATGAACGGTCTTCCGCGTTGTCCATCGGATAGTCGGAGCCATACCGCTCATCATAGATGGTGTGCGTCGGCGAGTACGCAGTTCCGTACATCGGATCGTTGGGGTATGTCAGCACCAGCGATGTACTGCCTTCGAGCTGCTGACTCCCGCCGACCTGGTTGGAGCGCTGACCGCGGAAATAGTCCACCCGCAGCGCGTCACCTTCACGCGGCGCGACGGTCTGGAATCGCACGACGACTTTCTTTACCTCGCCCGGTGCGATCGGAAAGATCCGCGCGCGCAGCAGTCCGTAACCCATCCACTCCAGAAGCGCCGGATCGCGCTGTCTGCGCACGATCTCCTCATAGATCTGACGCGCCCGATCGGCGCTCATCGTCTCGCCCGCGACCATCTCGCCGTTGATCGACAGCTTGAGATCCTGGAACGCCGCGCCCTTCGGCAGCGGGAACATGAAATCCGCCTCGCCGACACGGCTTCCCCGATTCACGAATGTCTCGGTGACTTCGTAGCGCAGCACTCGATCGACCAGATTCACCCGCACGTCGCTGCTCTGCCGAACGACATCCTGAATTGGAATGCCGCACGCCGGCATCACGCACGGTCGTCCACGCACACATGGCGGCACGGGGCAAGGAAGCGGACGCGGGGGCGCATCGATGATTTGGGCCGAGAGAGCCGCGGGAACACCGAGAACGAGCGAAAGAAGGAATGAGCGCATGACACACCAGTAGAAGAAGGTTCTACTGTGGGACGTGCGTCACGCAGTCACTTACACACCACGAAGGCGTTTTGGGGTTTTTGCGGTTCTTCGCCGCCTCTGGGCTGGCTTAACTGGGCCGCGGCTTCTTTTTCCGCCGTTTCTGCAGATCGCGCCGCTCATCCACGCGTACCGCCAGCAACCTGTGATCGGCCCTGATCATCGTTTGCTCGAATGACTCCGTGCCGCGTCGGGCGGCCCACCCCATCGAGAATGGAACGGGCGCCGACGTCGGCGCCGCGGCGCGGAGCCTCGCCACGACGTGCTCGGTCTGGTCTTCTCCGGAGTCACAGAGCACCACCAGGAATTCGTCGCCGCCGACTCGTACCACCGCTTCCTCGGCGCGCACGTGGCGCATGAGAAAGCGCGCCATCTTCACCAGCACCGCGTCGCCTTCAGCGTGACCGTTGCTGTCGTTGTATTGCTTGAAGTGGTCGATGTCGAGGTAGATGCATCCCCACTCGCCCTTGGGCTGCGCCTCACACTGGCGGGTTACCGTGTTCAGATACCTGCGGTTGTAGCATCCGGTGAGCGGGTCGCGAATACTCAGCTCGAGCAGCTGGGTCTGCAGCTCCTTGCGATGGGTGATGTCGACGAGAATGCCGTGACAGTATTTCTCGCCCGTCTTTGGATCCACCGACAGAAATGCGCTGTCCACCACAGTGCGCGTCTCACCATCGCGGCGCGTCAGCTGGAACTCTACGTCGCGCACCGCACCCTCACGCTCCAGGAGCGCCATCTCGCGCGCGCGAACTTCCGGACGCACGAAGTCGTCGGTTCGATATCCCTTCAGGTCGGCGAGTGATTCGACGCCGAACATTTCGAGGAATGCCGGATTCGCATCGACGATCTCGCCGTCCAGAGTGGTGATGTAAATTCCCTCCTTGAGGCGCATTGCGAGCTCGCTGAGCGTTTGTGGATCGCTCAGGTTTCGTACTCGCTTTTGTTTTTTGGGCTTTTTGGAGGGCGCGGTCCGGCTCACATCGATGTCTCAGCCAACGGCATGTCCGTTGCTTCAGAGGAAGGGTGGACGATTGGAGAATTTATGGCATCCAGGCAAAAGCAGGAACAGAGTAAGCAGCCCCCTTCGAGGCAGGGCGATGGGGATTCGGGCACACGCTCCGGGCAGCCCAATCCTGAAGACGTCCCTTCCCATCCGCACGAGCACAAGAGCGGCTATGGAGGCGAGCACGGCTCTCCACGTACCAGCACCGACAAGCGCGAGACGCCGAAGAGAAGCTAAGCAAGAATCGGGACGATGAGTTTCCGGACCGCCGGTATTCATCACGTCACCGGCATCGCCAGCAATCCGCAGCGTAACCTCGACTTCTA
>DASSNV010000161.1:0-3375 GCA_035701245.1 Gemmatimonadaceae bacterium
GCGGTGGCGAAGGCGCTCGCCAGCAAGTTCAAGAACAATGCGCGATGAGCTTCATCGAGAATATCCGCCGGCGCGCGAGCGAGCTGCGGCGGACAATCGCCTTTCCGGAGAGCGCTGACGAGCGGGTAATGTCCGCCGCGATCGAGCTCGCCCGGGACGAGATCGCGACGCCTTTGCTGGTTGTGGACAAGCCCGCGCTGGCCGCTGCCGCGGAGCGAGCCGGACTCCAAAGCGTTACCGCTGAAACCGGCACCACGCTGGAGCACGCGCACCGCATGGTAGCCTCCGGAACGGCCGATGCCTGTGTCGCCGGTGCGGTTTATACGACCGCCGATGTATTGCGCAGCGCGCTCAAGAATGTCGGAGTCGCACCGGGCTTTCGGGTGGTCTCGAGCGCTTTCTACATGGTAACCCCGCCGGGGTCCACGGTCGGTGAGGTCCTGACTTTCACCGACTGCGCGGTGATACCATATCCTACCGCCGAGAACCTGGCCGACATCGCCATCGCTGCCGCCAGTGACCGGATGCGGATCGTCGGCGACGAGCCGCGAGTCGCGCTGCTCTCCTTCAGCACCGCCGGCAGCGCCAGGGGTTCGAGCGTCGATCTCGTGCGCGAGGCATTGGCACTCATCAGGGAACGCGAGCCAGGCCTCGTCGTGGACGGAGAATTGCAAGGTGATGCGGCGCTGGTCCCCACGGTCGCCGCCCGGAAATCACCTTCGAGTCCGGTAGCCGGGAGGGCCAACGTTTTGGTGTTTCCGTCACTCGATGCCGGCAACATCGCGTACAAACTGGTGCAGCGAGTGGGCGGTGCTCAGGCGGTCGGCCCGATCCTTCAGGGCTTCACGCGGCCTGTCGCCGATCTCTCGCGCGGCGCCGAGCGTGAGGACATTATTAACGTGGCCGCAATTGCAGCACTGCAATCGGCCGGGCGCGCCGACCACCGCGCGTCTCGAGCAGGCAGATCCACACTGGAGAAAAACTGAATGAGTTTCTCGATCAAGAAACAGGGAGAGGTCGTCGTGGTCGATGTAGAGGGTCAGTTGATTGTTGGAAATCGCCAGGAGCTTAAGCAGAAAGTCCTCGACGAGCTCGAGAAGGGTGAGAAGAAATTCCTCATCGACTTCAGTCAGACGGGATACATCGACAGCTCCGGCCTGGGCGTGCTCGTCTCGTTGTCGAAGAAGATTCGGGAGCAGGGCGGTGAGCTGCGGCTGGCGAATCTCAATGACGATCTCCAGACGCTGTTCGAGCTCACCAAGCTGGATACCCTCTTCCAGATCTCCGACACCCGGGAGCGCGCGCTAGAGAGTTTTTGATGCCCGAATCACGCGTCGCCTTCGATCTCCAAATCCCCAGCGACGTCGAATACATAGAAGGTGTCGTCGAGCTCGCGAGGCAGCGCTGTCGCGAGCTCAAGCTTTCTCCCACCAAATGCTCGCTGAACGTGCCGGTGGCGCTCTCGGAGGCGCTCTCCAACGCCATCCTGCGTGGCAACGAATCGACCGGCGGCAAGCAGGTGCGGATCCGCGCCATCGTCAGCGACACCGATCTGGTTTTCGAGGTAGTGGATGAGGGGCCGGGCTTCGACCTCGACAAGTGCACCGTCGATTGCACCACCGAGGAGAACCTTACCAGGGAAGAGGGCCGCGGACTTTTCCTCATGCGGCAGCTGATGGATCGCGTAGAGAGCTTCAGGAATCAGGGCAACGTCGTCCGGCTGACGTTGCGCCGGGAGTGAAAGAGCTCGAGGCAGTCCTGATCGCGTTCCGCGAAGGGACGCACTGCGAGGCTGCCGTCTGGGGAACGAGCGACGGACGCTCGACTCCAACCATCATCGCCCGCTCGAGTCCGAAAGTTCAGATGCCCGACGTTCTTCCCGACGAGCCCGGGCAATCGATTCCCACCAACTTCGGTACTCAGCTCGTGACGCGGGTGCCGTCGGTGAAGAAAATCTGGCTCACCGTCGGGCCCTGCGATCCGTCGTATTCGCCCGAAGAGCGGCACATCAAGCTGCTGATGCCCGTCGTTTCGCAGTTCACCCAGGCCGCACTGGAGGTCGAGCACGCCGCGACGGAGCTCGCCGAACGCTACGAGGAGATCAATCTTCTCTACACCATCGGCGAAATACTGGGGCGCACCGTCACCCTCGAGGATGCGGCGGCGACAATTCTCACCGAGATCTCCGAGACAGTCGGCGCGCGCGTCGCATCGATTCTGGTGCACGACGCCCGCACCAACACCCTCCAGGCCGTCGCAGCGCTCGGCGTACCGAAGGACAAGATTCCGCCGATCAGCGCGGACGATCCGGTGAGTGTGTCTGCCCGGGTATTTCGCACCCAGCATCCGCTGATCGTGGTCGGGAAGGGCGTGACCTTCGGCACCGAATCGCCGTACGGTCGTGGAGAGATGCTCTCGGTGCCGATCATGTGGACGACGCCAACGGGTGGTCAGCCGCTCGGGGTGGTGAATCTCGCGGATCGGCGCTCCCGCCAGCCGTTCACCGCGGGCGATCAGAAGCTGGTGACGGCCATCGCGACTCAGATCGGCACCGCGATTCAGAACGCGCGGCTCGTCAGCGCGTCACTGGACCGGCAGCGTCTGCTCCAGGAGATGAACCTCGCCCACGACCTGCAGATGAAGCTGCTGCCGTCGAGCGATGTCGTCGCGCCGGAGGCGGAGGTCACTGCGCGCGTCGTTCCCGCGGAGAGCGTCGGTGGAGATTTCTACCAGCTCTTCAAGCTCCGTGAAGGGAAGACAGGCGTCATGATCGGCGACGTTTCGGGACACGGATATCGCGCCGCATTGATCATGGCGCTGGCAATGAGCGCATCCGCCATTCACGCGCAGAACTTCGGCAATCCCGGGGAGATGCTCGGCGCGCTGCTGCGATCGATGCGTGAAGAGCTGGAATCGACGGAGATGTTCATCTCGATGTTTTACGGCGTGGTGGAGCCGGAGAAATCGAAGCTCAGTTACGCCAACACCGGCCATCCGCACGCGTTCGTGATCAGCCAGGAAGGAACGGTCACGCGACTCGCGGCGGTGAATCCTCCGCTCGGCATGGTCGAGGATGTCCCGAATACTGCGTCGTTGTCGTGGGTGAAAGGGAAGGATCTGCTTGTCCTCTTCACCGATGGCATCAGCGACGCGCGCAATCTCCGCGACGAGCGGTTGGGGGAGGAGCGGGTGCTCGAGCTTATTCGCGAGAACCGCGAGAACGACACCAAGGTGATCGTGGATCGCGTGTTCAAGATGCTCGAGGTGCACACGCGTACGGTTCGGAGCCGCGACGATCTCACGCTCGTGGTGCTGAGGAGCTGAGGATGTCGGGCGCGCCCGGGGGGCGCGGCCAGCGCGGACGCCGAAAGAGCC